>JAFWPM010000299.1 GCA_017509565.1 Kiritimatiellia bacterium
CGAGGCGAGGGAGCGTGCCGAGACGTGGAAGACCGTCGGGACGAGCTCGCCGGCGATCTTGTACATGTTCGGGATCATGAGGAGCAGGCCCTGCGACGCCGTGAAGGTCGTCGTGAGCGAGCCGGTCGTGAGCGAACCGTGGACCGCGCCGGCGGCGCCGCCTTCGGATTCCATCTCGACGATGGACGGGACGCTTCCCCAGATGTTCGTCTTGGCGTGGGCCGCGAGTTCGTCGCAGGTCTCGGCCATCGGCGAGGACGGGGTGATTGGGTAGATCGCGGCGACTTCCGAGCACGCAAACGCGATTTGGGCTGCGGCGGTGTTGCCGTCAACCATTATCTTCTTAGCCATGTTTTGTGTTTGTCTCCTAGATGTTAACGTAATGTGCAACGCGCGTAAGGCGCGCAAAGCAAAGGCATGTATATTTTAGTAGGAAACGTGAAAAATCGCAAGAGATATTTCGGCGGCGCGGGCCGCCCCGTCATCTCGACAGGAGTTCCGCCGTTTCGACGAGGCGGATGAATTCCGCGCGGTAGCCCTCCGCGTCGGCGCCCTTTGCGGCGCGAGCGCGTTCCAGAACCGCCTTGAACGAGGCGCCGCCCTTGAACTCGGAGTCCCCCAGAATAAGCGCGAATTCCGCCACGGCCGAGGCGAAGCGGAAGTCCTCCGTCGCCTCCACGCGCGTTATCGCCGCCTCCGTGCAGGGCGTTTCGCGAAGCGCGCTGGCGTCGCCGTCAGGCGCCTTCCAGCGAAGTTTGGCGGTAAAGACCTCGTCGCTCTCCGCGACTCTGCTCTCCTGGTACTTCAGTTCGTCAACGTCCGCGACCTTCTCGTCGCTTCCAGCTGGTATGATTTCGTAGAAGGCGGTCATGGTGTGGCCGGATCCGATTTCGCCGGCGTCCTTTTTGTCGTCGTTGAAGTCCTTTGCGGCGAGCATGCGGTTTTCGTAGCCGAGAAGGCGGTAGCCCGCGACCTTGGCCGGGTTGAACTCGATCTGGAGCTTCACGTCCTTGGCGACGGTCTGGAGCGTTCCGCCGAACTCGTCCATCATTATCTTCTTCGCTTCGAGCACCGAGTCGATGTAGGCGTAGTTGCCGTTTCCGGCGTTGGCGAGCCTCTTCATCATGGCGTCGTGGTAGTTGCCCTCCCCGACGCCGATGACGGTCAGGAACACGCCGGTGCCGCGCTTTTCCGCGATGAAGTCCTCAAGCTCCTTCGGGCTTGAGATGCCGATGTTGAAGTCGCCGTCCGTTATGAGGATTACCCTGTTGTTGCGCGCCTTGTCGAAGTTCCTCTTCGCCTCCTCGTAGGCTAGCTGAATGCCGCCCGCGCCGCATGTGCCGCCGCCGGCCATGAGAGAGTCTATGACGCCGAGGATCCTTCCCTTCTCGGTGCCCGGCGTGGACGGGAGGCGCACGGACGTGCCGCTCGCGTAGGTGACGATCGCCACGCGGTCCTCGTCGCGCAGTTCGCCGACGAGCATGGAGAGCCCCTTCTTCACCATGTCGATGCCGCCGTGCCACGACATCGAGCCGGAGACGTCGATTAGGAAGGTGAGGTTGCAGGGCGGGATGTCCTCCTTTGCGATGCGCCTGGCCTGAAGCCCGATTCGCGCGAGCCTGTGTTTCGGGTTCCATGGGCAGGCGGCCATCTCGCAGTGGACGGCCAGGGGGTCGCCGCCCTCCGGTTCGGGGTAGGAGTAGCGGAAGTAGTTCACGAACTCCTCAAGCCGCACCGAATTCCGCGGGGGCAGCCGCTTGAATTCCATCAGGTCGCGGCGCATAAGGGCGTAGCTCGTCGTGTCTACGTCCAGCGAGAATGTCGAGAGCGGGCTGGACTTCGGATCGAGGAAGACGTTCTCGTGGAACTCCGCGTAGCGCTCCGTCTCCGGCTGGGGCAGGGGATATGGGATTCCCGCATTTTGGGGCGATGCCGCCGGAAATGGCGCGGAGGCGCATTTTGCCATCGCGCACGCCACCCTCGCCTTGGAGCCGCCCACTCCTCTGGACTTTTCCAGAACGACTGGCGGGGGCGCGGCTTGGTCAAAGTCAAGGCTGGAGTTGGCGTCCGCCTGGCCGGCGGGCGCCTCCATGGCGACATTCGCGTGTACGGGCCGTCCCTCAAGTTCAAGCTCGCGTGTCTCGACATAGCCCGCGGGGGACATGGCCCCATGCCTCGCCGTGCCGACCTGTACGGCGAACCATGCCGCGCCGGCGCAGGCGGCAAGCGCGGCGGCGGCCCGGAGGGTGAGGTAAAGGACGTGGGGTCGCCGCTGGCGCGGCCGCGCCAGTGGCGACGCGAAGCTCCTGCCGGCGACCAGGAACTCGCGCGCGTATTCGGCGACCTCCCCGGCACCGTCGGTGATGCGCCCGGGATTGGCGCCGGCGGCCGCATCCCGGATTTCAGACACGTCCGTCGCGCCAAGCTCGCCAATGCGCCAGCTGCGCGCCACGAAGTCCTTCGCCGCCGTGCATGCGTTCCATAGCTGGAAGACGCGCTCGCCCACCAGCATCTCGCGGGCCGATGCCGGAACTGTGAAGGGCGACGCCGGCACGATCAGCCAGCCGGCCGCGCCGCGCCTTTCGGCGAGCAGCGCCACGAACGGGCGCCTCATGTCGGCGAATATGCGGATTTCGCCCTCCTTTGGGTCTGGGTCGAAGTCGCCCCCGGCCCTTGCCGTGTCCGCGGTGAATGGGCCCTGCGCCCCGCCTTCGCGGTGCATGGCCCACTCCTTTTTGAAGATTTCCATGGTCTTGTCCATTTTATTCGCCCCTTTCAAGTTTTTCGCGCGTCGCGGCCGGCATCGCGGCCTCGCAGACTTCGAGGAGTGTCCGCCCGGACAGCGGGTTCTCCATCCAGCCCGAAGCGGCGAGTTCCTTCCTCAGGGCCGCCATGGCCTTGTCGCGTATGGCGTATGCGCGCGATTTTGCGGTTTGCAGCCCTTCAAGGACTGCCGGATTCGTCACCGGCACGTCCTGGGCCGTCACATACAAAAGGAGCGCGACCTTCTGTTTTTCCACCGAAATTTTCCTTGACACGGATTCGAGCGCCGAGTTGAGCGCCGAACGCATGGGCGAGACGTCCAGCAGCGTCGCCGCATCCACCTGCGGCGGGGCCTCAAGCGAGGCGAGGTCGGCGTCGGACGCCCCTTCCCAGGTGAACTTCCGGCTGCCGTCGGCTGCGCGGAAGGACCTGGGCCTCCAGCCCTTGAGCAGGGCGACCCACTCCACCACGATGTCCTTGACGCGGCCGGCGGTGGCGCCGAAGAGCGTCCCGCATACGAAGTTGCGCATTGACATCCCCTCCGCCGCAATGCGGTATGCGAAATAGGACTTGAGCGGCTTGGATTTGTCGCGCGACCCCTTCAGCAGGAAATACGAGTCGAAGAAGGCGACAGGATCCTCGCCGCAGGTCGATTCAGCGTTGATCCCGTGGCGTGAAAGGCGCGAAAGCAGCATTGCGGTGATCTGGCGGCGCAGGGCTTCCGCCTCCTCCGGCGGACAGCGCCCTACCGAACAGAGTTTGAACCAGTCGCGCCAGGCCCTGTCGCCGGCGTAGATTTCCTTTTGCGCATTATCCATATCGAGCATTCCTCCATCCGACAATGGAACCGCCGCCTTGACTTTTCCGCCCCGGCCGCCACCCCCGTGAAAACATTCACCTCAAGTTTACCATATACGGGGACCGATGTCGCCACCCCCGCCATTTCTGTCACTCCTGTCCTGTCACTTTTGTCACTCCTGTCACTCCTGTCATTTTTGTCATTTTTGTCACTTCTGTCATTTCACTCTCGCCACCCCGCCACTTTCCTCCCCTCATCGCTTCGCCTGCAACTTGCGGATTATGTCGTCGCGCCGCGCGGTGATTTGACTTTTTTGAGGGATTGTGGCAGAATAGTTTGCTTGCAATTAAAGAAATGAGGTGCATTATGGCAGTTAAAAGGACAAGGAAGGCCGGGCCACGCAAGGCGGCAGCGGTCAAGAACGTTGCGCCCAAGGCCCCGTCGAGGAAGCGCGTGCTCTTTTCGGTGGCGGCGGAACCGGGCAGCAAGGTCGCAGTTTCCGGCGACTTCAACAATTGGGACACCGTTGGGCACCCGATGGTTGACAAGAGCGGCGATGGCAACTACACCGCCTCCATCCTGCTTGCCCCTGGCGTCTACGAGTACAAGTTCATCGTCAACGACACCTGGTCGATTGATCCCAATTGCGTCGAATGGGTGCAGAATTCCTTTGGTACGCTCAACAGCGTTCTCAGGGTCTAGCATCAGGCACTCCGGGGCGCTCCGCATGGTGCGCCTCCCCGGGGTGAAGTGAGGCGTCCGCAGTCGCTGGGAACTGGCGCGGCGGGCGCTTTTTTTGTGTCGCGGCGCAGGCGGAGGGCGCGTTCGCCGGTATGGCTGAGGGCA
>JAFWPM010000300.1 GCA_017509565.1 Kiritimatiellia bacterium
CTTCGCCGGGGGAGGAATGGGGTTAATCGGAAAGCGGTTCAAGGACCCAGCGCTTGTTGTACCAGAACCACTGGCCGGGGTCGGAACGTATCTGGCGTTCAACCGCGGCCATGGCGAGCCTGGTCATGCGCAGAACGTCCGCATCCTCGTCCAGCGACATGTCTGGCCGAATCGGTTCGCCCACGTCGAGCCAATGGCGCGAGCCGGAAAGGCGCCGGACATCGGCGACAAGTATCGGGGAGCCGGTCTTGCGCGCGAAGAGCGCCATGCCACGGCCAAGGTTGGCCTTTGCGCCAAGGAAGTCGATTTCAATGTCCTTCGTCTTCATCCTGACGTCGGGGAGTATCGCGAAAATCTGCCTGTCCTTCAATCTCTTCATGGTCTGGCGCAACGCGGCGGACCCGCGGCTGAGAATGTCGATGCCAGTCGCCCGCTTGCGGTTCATCCAGTCGTTTGTGAGCTGGTTGTGCTGGACTCCGGCGACGGAGAATATCCTGAAGCCGTTGTGTGCCACTATTATCCCCGCCAGGTCCCAGTTCCCAAAATGCGGCAGGGCAAGGATGGCGCCAGTCGTCGCGGTGGCGGCACTGAGTTTGCCCATTGCCTCACGGCAGTTTGAGACATGGCCGCCGATCCATTCGTCGGTGACCCCGTTGAGGTGCATTATCTCGGCCGCATTGAGGAAGATGGTCTCGATGGACCGCCACAGGTGGCGCCTTGCCTCGTCCTCCGGCATGTCCGGGAATACCTGGCGGATCCGCCGCATAGCCTCGGCGCGGCGCCATCGCGCAACATGGAAGGCAATCCAGGCAAGGCCTTTCGCGAATTTCAGGCAGGCCCCATACGGCAACGCGCGGAAAAGCGCCTCAAGGGCGCGCAGGAGGCCGTATTCAAGCCTGTGCTTCAGCGGGATGCGTTTTGCAGCGACGGGATCCATCTGGCCGGCACCTTGCGCGAGCGGCTATTCGAAGGCGAAGAGGGGCGTCCCCTTCGAAACTGCTGCGCCGTCCTCCACCAGGAAGCGGATGGACTTGCAGTCGCGCGGCGCCTCGACATTGTTGAAGAGCTTCATCGCCTCGATTGCGCAGACGACCGCCCCCTTGGCGCAGCCGGCGCCATCCCCGACCCATGGGGCCTTGTCCGGGGCTGGGCGCCTGTGGAATGTTCCGGCGAATGGTGAAAGGACGGCGTTGTCAGGCGCGGCCTTTGCCTGATCGGGCTTTGTGGCGGCATCCTGGCGCACCTGCGCCGGGGCCGCGGCCCTTGCGGCTTCCTCGACATCCGCCGGGATGGGCGGGCGCCTGTCGGCAGGAGTGTCGCGCCATTCGAAATACCCGAGCGCCACCTCGGGGAAGATGGCGTATGAAAGGATGTCCTCCTCGCTTCGCTGGAACTTGGCCGGGAGCGCCGCCGCGGCGGCAGGGAGGCCAGGCTTGAGGAGGTCGGCCGGGCGCCTTGTCATCCGCCTGGCGCCGCCAAGGGCCAGCTTGGCGACCTTCGGGTCAATTTTGCCGGGGGCCCGCCCGTAGAGGCCGCGCACATAGTTGCGGGTCTCCTCGGTGACATGGCCGTAGCGCTTGCCGCCAAGGACGTTCAGCACGGCCTGGACCCCGACGATCTGGCTTGTCGGGGTGACAAGTGGGGGGTATCCCATTTCCGCGCGGACGCGCGGGAGTTCCGCAAGGACTTCGTCAAGGCGGTCAAGGGCCCCCTGCTCCTGGAGCTGGGAGCGCAGGTTTGAAATCATGCCGCCTGGGATGTGGTGGCGGAGCACCCCGGCGTCAACATATTCGCGCGAAGCGCTGGATGGTTCGCGCTTCGGGCGAAGGGCCTTGAAGTGGCGGGCCGCGGCGGCGACCGCCTCCAGGTCAAGTCCGGTGTCCATTCCCTCCGCGCCAAGGACCGCCATTACGGTTTCGACTGGCGGCTGGCTGGATATTCCCGACATGGACGAAACGCAGGTGTCAAGAGCCCCGGCGCCGGCCTTCGCCGCCGCGAGGTAGGAGGCGACGGCCATGCCGCTTGTCATGTGCGAATGTATCTGAAGCGGTATCGACACCGCCCCGGTTATTGCCGCCGAAAGGCGCGCGGCCTCGGCCGGCGAGAGAATGCCGGCCATGTCCTTGACGCAAATCGAATCGGCGCCAAGCGCCTCCAAGTCGCGCGCCAGCGAGACATAAAGCGCGTCGTTGTGGATTGGGCTCGTCGTGTAGCTTATCGTCCCCTGGGCATGCATTCCCGTTGCCTTGACGGCCTTGACGGCCACCTCAAGGTTGCGGACGTCGTTAAGGGCGTCGAACACGCGGAACACGGCTATCCCGTTCTTGGCGGCGAGTTCGACGAAACGCCGCACCACATCGTCGGGGTAGTGGCGGTAGCCGAGGATGTTCTGGCCGCGCAGGAGCATCTGGAGCGGAGTCTTGCAGCGGGAGCGAATCGCGCGAAGGCGCTCCCACGGGTCCTCGCGGAGGAAGCGCATGCAGACATCGAAGGTGGCGCCGCCCCAGCATTCGAGGGAGTAGTACCCGGCCGCGTCGATGGCCTCAAGGGCCGGCAGTATGTCGGCTGTGCGCATCCGCGTGGCCCAGAGCGACTGGTGGGCGTCGCGCAGCGTGGTGTCCGTTACGAGTATCCTTGGCATGTTCCTGTTTCCCGTGTTTGAATTCGGTATTCCCATGGCTAATGATTATAGCATAAACGCGGGCTTGCACGGGAAACACGGCGGCACATGGCGGCGCGCCCCAATCCGGCGTCCTGCCGCCTGTGGCCCCCGGCGCCAGTTGGCACAAACCCCGGCCCAGGCGCGGCGACTTGGAAATGGCGCGGTGGATTTGCTATCATGGTAAATCATGGAAAAAGGAGACAATCACAAGGCGCTTCCACAGCCCACGGTGCGGCGCTACCCGGTATACCTCCGGGCAATAAGGGCGAAGCGCGCGCGCGGCGAGTCGCTTGTCTCAAGCGCCGCGCTGGCGGCGGAGCTCGGGCTGGACCCCGTTCTCGTGCGCAAGGACCTCGCGATGTCCGGGGTTCCGGGGCGCCCGCGCCTCGGCTGGTCGGCGCAGGCGCTTGAAACGGCGCTTGCCGCGGCGATCGGCTGGAACCACCCGGCCGAAGCCGCGCTCGTCGGCGCAGGCTCCCTCGGCAAGGCCCTCATGGGCTATGGCGGATTCCGCGAACAGGGGCTCTCCATAGCCGTGGCCTTCGACTCCAATCCGGACGTTGCGGGCCACGAATTCCACGGCGTGAAAATCCTGCCCGCGACCGAGCTCAAGAGAAAGGTGCGCCGCCTTTCACTCCGACTTGGAATACTGACCGTGCCCGCGCATGTCGCGCAGGCCTGCGCCGACGCCCTTGTCGAGGCGGGGATCCGCGGGATATGGAACTTCGCGCCAGTAAGGCTTTCGCTCCCGGACGGGGTCGTAGTGCAGAACATGGATCTGGCGCAGTCGCTGGCAGTCCTCTCCCACTCCATAAGGTAGCGCCGGCCAGGGGCTGCGCGGAAATGTAGGAGTGGCAAAATGCCCGACCTCGCATTGGAATTGGAGATGGGGGATCCCGTCATGGGGATCGACGAAGCGGGCCGCGGCCCCCTCGCCGGACCGGTGGTGGCCGCCGCGGTGTCGCTTCCGCTCGCTGACGCCGAAGCCCTTGCGGCGGGAAGCTGGCGCCTTGTGAACGACTCCAAAAAGCTCCCTGCGGCGCGGCGCGGCGAACTGGCCCTGACAATACGGGAAACGCCACGCTGCCTCTGGGCCGTCGCCGAGGCCTCCCCGAAGGAAATTGACCGGCTCAACATACTGCGGGCGACGCATCTCGCAATGCGGCGCGCCGCGGAGGGTCTCGCGGCGAAGGCGCCTCCGGGCTGCATTTTCTCGATCCTGGTGGACGGGCTTCCCGTCCCGGGGCTCCCATTCCCCTCCAGAAACGTCGTGAAGGGCGACGCCAAGTCGATGCTCATCGCGGCGGCGTCGATTCTCGCCAAGACCGCGCGCGACGCCCTTTGCCTTGAAATGGAGTCGAAATACCCGGGCTACGGCTTCGCCCGCCACAAGGGCTATCCCACTTCCGAACACCTCGCGGCCCTCCGGAAACTCGGCCCATGCCCCGAACACCGCCGCTCCTTCGCCCCTGTGATGGAGCAATGGCTTTTCTAACCCAGCGCCAAACACACCCAATGCGCCGCTTCCTGAAATTCAGCCATGTCACATTCGCCTACCCCGGCATGTCCGAGCCGCTTCTGGCGAACGTGGACGCCTATTTCCCGGAAGGCGAATGGACAGGCGTCGTCGGCGCGAACGGGTGCGGCAAGACCACGCTCCTGCGCCTCGCCGCCGGCGGGCTGGAGCCGACCGGGGGACGCATCGAGCGCTTCGGCAGGGCTTGCTACGTCGTCCAGCGCACCGACGCGCCGCCGGACGAACTGGAGCCCTTCATCTACGCCGGGGACCCGCTGGCCTGCGAATGGAGGCGGCGCCTCGGCATTGGACACGACTGGGCGGAGCGGTGGGACACACTGAGCCACGGCGAGCGCAAGCGCGCCCAAATCGCCGTGGCCCTTTGGCAGGAGCCTGACATCCTCGCCCTCGACGAGCCCACAAACCACCTGGACGCCGGCGCGAAGGCGCTTCTCCTGGAGACTCTGCGGGACTTCGGCGGCGCCGGCTTCATCGTGAGCCACGACCGGGCCTTCCTCGACGCGCTCTGCTCGCAATGCCTGCTCGTGTTCCCGCCATCGGCGACTCTCCGCCCGGGCGGCGTGACGGAGGGGATGGAGCAGGACCGGCGCGAGCAGGCATACATGCGCGAGCGCGACGAAACGGCCCGCTCGAAGTCGCGCAACCTGCGCGAGGCCGCCCAGGAGCGCCGCGAGAAGGCCGAGCAGTTCGCCGCCCGCAACAAGGCGAAGCGCAACGCGCGCATCCCGGCGAACGACCACGACGGCCGCGCAAAACGCAACCTGGCGAAGCTCACCGGCAAGAACGCCTGGGCCGCGTCGCAGTCATCGGCACTTGCGCGCCGCGCGGGGAAGGAGGAGGCCGCGCGCAGGGCCACCGCGCCGCGCAAGGAATACGAAATGGGGTTCTGGGTCGGCGTTGGCGAAAAGTCGAGGCGGAACTTCATCATCGACCTCGAACCGGGGGAAATCCCCCTTGGCGACGGGCGCGTCCTCTCGTATCCGCAGCTCCGCATCGCGCCGGACGACCGGATAGCCCTCACCGGCGCGAACGGGCTTGGCAAGAGCACTCTGCTCCGCCTCGTAGCGTCGCGGGCGAACGTGCCGTCGGAAAGGACGCTCGTGGTCCCCCAGGAGATAACGGAGGTGGAGTCCCGGCGGATCCACGCCGAGGTCAGGGCCCTCGGCAAGGAGGAGCTGGGCCGCGTAATGACAAGCGTCAGCCGCCTTGGTTCGCGTCCGGGCAGGCTTCTGGCGAGCGACTGCCCAAGCCCCGGCGAGATACGGAAGATTCTGCTTGCGCTGGGCGTGAACCGCGGCCTCCACTTTCTGGCCATGGACGAGCCTACCAACCACCTGGACCTTCCAAGCATAGACTGCCTCGGGGAGGCGCTTGCGGAATGCCCGTGCGCGATGCTGCTCGTCAGCCACGACGAGCGCTTCCTCGCTGGGCTCGCGCGGACGGAATGGCATCTGGAACCCGGCGGCCCGCGGCGGGTCGTCTGCCGCGTGTCGCCCCGCTGACTGGCGGCGCGGCCTTCAAGCCCCCGGCTTCCCGCCCTCCCGGCCAAGCCAGCCCAGGGCGCCAGGGAGGTCGGAGAAGGCGCCGTCAAGCTGGGCGTCGTATGCGGCGGAGAGGATTTCGCCGAACCTGGGCGACGGCTTCATGCCAAGGGCAATCAGGTCGCGACCGCGCAGGATGGGCGCCGGCGCCGAATCCTTCACGCGAAGGCGCTCGGCGGATGCGGCGAGCCATGCCAGCGCCTCGCCCTGCTGGACAGGCGCGCCGGGGTCGTTGCCGCAGCCGCGGGCGTCGGCCTCCGCAACGCGGATGAGCCTGTCGATCCTCCCCACCTTTGCGGCGAGCCTCCTTACCGCGGCGTCACCCGCCTTCGAGCGCCAAAGGGAAAATGGCGCCATGTGCGCCTGGACGAGCGCCGGGACATCTCGCAGGATGCGCTCCTCCGCCGTCATGCGGCGCAGGAACGCCACTGTCGGCGCCACGCCCGCCTCGTCATGGCCGCGCGAGCGGAGACGCCCGTCCTCAAGCTTCGTTGTCGCCGGCTTGCCGAAGTCGTGGCACAGGACGGCGAGGCCGACGACCAGATCTTCGCGCCTGTCGCCGACGCGCGACATTGCAAAGGCGTCGAGGCAGTTCAGAGTGTGGCGCCAGACATCGCCCTCAGGATGCCATCCCGGATCCTGGGCGCAGCCGATGAGTGCCTCAAGTTCCGGATAGTGGCGCACCCAGCCGACCGCGCGCAGGAACCCAAGCCCCTTTGATATCGCGGTGCCCTTGAGCAGCAGCTTTGACCATTCCTCGAATATGCGCTCCGCCGGCAGGCCCTCCGGCTGGATCGACTTGCAGATGGCGACGGTCTCCGGCGCGGGCTCAAGGCCGAAGCGGGCGACGAACTGCATCCCGCGCAGGACGCGGAGCGGGTCTTCGGAGAATTTCGGCGACACATGGCGCAGCGTACGCGACTCCAGGTCGCGCCTGCCGCCAAAGGGATCGAGGATGGCGCGCCCAAGCGGGTCGTAGTAAATCGCGTTGATCGTGAAGTCGCGCCGCGAGGCGGCCTCCTCCAGCCCCAGCGAGGATTCCGACTCTATCTCAAATGCGCGGTGGCCTAGGCCGGACTTGGATTCGCGGCGCGGGATTGCGACGTCAATGTCATGCCCCTTGACCTTCAGGACGCCGAACGAGACGCCCACGAGGTCGAGCTCGAACTCCGCGCCAAGGAGCGGGACAAGATCCTGCGGCGGTATCCCAAAGACCTCGATGTCGAAGTCCTTCGGCGCGCCGCCAAGGAGAAGGTCGCGCACCGCGCCGCCGACGAGATACGCCCGCCCCCCGGCGCGGCGCGCCAATTCGGCGATGCGCAGCGCCGCAGGGTCTATGTCGAACGGCACCATCAGTGCCTGAAGGAACGCTGGCCGGTGAACACCATTGCGACACCGGCGTCGTTGCAGCAGTCGATCACGTCCCAGTCGCGGATCGCGCCGCCAGGCTGGACAATCGAGGTGATCCCCTCGCGGATGCCGACCTCCGCCCCGTCCCGGAATGGGAAGAAGGCGTCGGAGACCATGGCGCATCCGGGGAGCCCGCCCTTCTCGGCGCGGGTCTGCTCCATGATTTCAGCCTGCTTCCTGGCGCCGTCCTCTTCGCCGAAGGCGAGGCGCAGGTCGTTGAAAGGCTTCCGGTACTTCTCCCAGGATATCCAGTCGGCGTGCTTCGTGTAGGCCTTGTCGCGCGCGATTTCGGCGACGCCGACGCGATCCTGCTCGCCGGTGCCGATGCCTACGGTGCATCCGTCCTTGACGTAGAGGACGGAATTGGACGTCACGCCCGCCTCGACCAACCAGCCGAAGACAAGATCCTCGTATTCGGCGGGCGTCGGGAGGCGCCTGATGCGGTGCTCCTCAATCCGGGTCTCGCCAGTGGCCTTGTCGGTCACCTTGCGCATGCACGAGGCCGGCATGAGGTCTTCGGGGCGCCGCGCATTCGCGCAGAATGACGCCTGGGCGACTATGCCGCCGTCGATGAGCGACTTGAAATCGACGACGCGCTTGCCGACAAAGTCCGAAAGGCGAGAAATGTCGCGGATGCGGAAGACGCGGAGGTTCTTCTTTTCCGCGAACATGTCCATCACGCCCGGCGCGAATTCCGGCGCGATGACGACTTCGGCATAGTTCTCGCAGATGAGTTTGGCCGTCTCGACGTCGCACTCGCGGTTGAGCGCTATTGCCCCGCCGAACGCGGCGAGGCGGTCGGCCTTGTTCGCGCGGAAGTAGGCCTCGGCGAGGGTGGACCCGAGCGCGACGCCGCAGGGGTTGTTGTGCTTTACAATCACCGCGCACGGCTTGTCCATCAGGTAGCGCAGGATGTTCAGCGCGTTGTCTGCGTCGGTGACGTTGGTCTTGCCGGGATGCTTGCCGGACTGGAGGAGCTCGGGAAGCGAGGCGAGGGGCTGTCCCGGCTGGATGAGCTCGACGTCGCCTAGTGCGAGGTTGCCCCCGACGAGGCGGTACAGCGCCGCCTCCTGGCCGGGGTTCTCGCCGTAGCGAAGCCCCTTGGCCACGCCGTCGATCACCCACGAGACCTTTTCATAGTCAAGGGATTGGCGCTTGTCGCCGTCGATGAAGGAGATTTGCATTTTAGGGGCGAAATGGTCGTCCATTATCGTCTTGTAAGCCGCCTTGAGGTCCATGGTTTTCAATTTCGCAGTTTTGTGGTTGGAAAGTAAAGTTCAAAGAATCGCAAATATTATAGCAAAGCGCCGTGCGTGGCGCCACCAAATGAAAACTCCGCACTTTCTACATGGTTGAAAGTCGAAGTCTGGTCAAACAAGATCGAAAGGATGAAATCGCAGTAGAGTTCCACATTCCCAACTTGGCAGGCGCCCAGCGCCGGAACACCAAGGTCGAAGGATGGGGGGGATGGCTGGAGGTTTGGCTGCCGGATGCCGGAGTTTTCCCAGCCACAAAGTCCGCAAGGTTTCTGCCTTGCGCGGAGACGCGGGGGCGCAGCGAAAACTCGGATTTTGACAACGCTTCGCCAACGCTCGGCAGAACCTTTCAACATAATGTCGCAGTTAAAGTGTC
>JAFWPM010000301.1 GCA_017509565.1 Kiritimatiellia bacterium
ATCTCACGACACCACTTGAAGTCAGGCAGGTTGAGCGCTCCGGCCAGACGTTCAGGATCCAGGCGCGCAGGACATCTGCCACGGCGCGCGCCGACACTGTCGAAGCCGCCATTTTCGAGGCGGAGTCCTTCCGCGACGACGCCCCCGTCTTGGCAGCGTCCTGCTCCATCGTCATGGCCGGGGAATATCCGGAGCCGCCCGCCCCTACACCCCTCTCGCTCCGCAACTCCATCCGCACGGACTGGACGCATGAGGACATCTACTCCGCCCGCATCGCCGCGGGGGAATGCTGCCGGTCGATTAAGGAAATCCCCGAAATAGGAGACAACGGCCTCACCGCCGACTGCTTCATGCCGCCCCGCAGCGGCATCGTCCGCTCGCAGGGGCAGCCACATTTCTCCACCCCCCCTGCGTGCCTTTCAGCCGCGTCGGACGCCCTCGCCCTGCTCCACTGCCGCGAACCCGCCTCAGGCACCCTCGACATCCTCGCCGGGGCCGGCAAAATCGAGTTCTTCGCACCCCCGCCGGCCGAATGGGCACGCTTTACAACTAGGATTTTCACCTCCACGCCCAGGACGCAGGACACATTCGCCTCCGCCGATGCCGAGTTCGCCGACGACGACCACCGCATCTTCATGCGCGTTTCCGGCCTCCAGAATCGGCTCGTCCGCATCTCACCGCAGCTCCACAGGCTCATCCTGGATCCAATCGGAGCGTCGATGTCCGACGAAATCCCAAGGGAGTCACTCCCCGCACTGCCCCACGAGGTCGTTTGCAGCAAGGTCGATGACGACTGGCCGGACGACTCCGACGAGCCTCTGCGCCTCCAAATCGCCGCAAGCCTCGTCCTCTCATGGACCGAAGTTGAAAAGTGGCAGTCGCTCCCAAGTTCGAGGACGCGGCGCCACGAGTGGCTCTTCGGTCGGATCGCGGCCAAGGACTCCGTCCGCCGGTGCCTGCTTGCCCGCTACGGGCGCGCAATCGGGGCGTCCGACATTCTGATTGAGTCAGACGAGGCCGGCAAGCCGTTCCCGCAGGGGCTGTGGCGCAAGACCTGCGGCGCCAGGATGGACATATCCATCACCCACACTCCGGGCTGCATCGTGGCCGCCGCCGCGCCGAACGCCTCCATCGGCATTGACGCCGAAAACGGCAATCGCAGTCTGAGCGAGGACTTCGCATCCTTCGCTTTCTCCCAGGTCGAACGCGAAATGGCCGCGGAAAGCGGCGACGGCGCAACGACTCTCCTGCGCTTCTGGTGCGCCAAGGAGGCGCTGTCCAAATCCCTGGGCTCCGGGCTGCGCTTCGGCCCGAACGACCTTTCGGCGGCATCCTTCGACCCGACTGCCGGGAAGGTCTCAATGGCCGCGACGCGCCTTTGGCTCGAAGCCTTCCCAAGCCTCAAGGGAATTCTAATTCCGGTGCAGACGTGCCGCGTCGGCGGCCTAGTCCTTGCCGTATGCGCGCTCAACCGCGAACTGACGGAAGACGACAAGTGACAGCCTGCCATGGCCGCCTGCCACTTCCCCGGCCCTTGCCACCCGTGCAACTTTACACCCCCTCCTCCACGCCGGCCCCAGGCTCTTTCCGCCGGTGCCTGCCGCGCATGGCGCCGCGGTACTGGCCCGGCGTCACCCCCCAGCGCCCACGGAAGGCCTTGATAAGGTGGCTGTGGTCGAAAAAGCCGCATTCCGCCGCGATTTCGCTGATCGACTTGCCGGTATTTTCCAGAAGACGGCGCGCGGCGGAAAGGCGCTTGGTCGCCACGAACCTGGCCACGCCAATCCCGAAGAGAGCAGAGAAGGCTGCCTCAAGCTTTTTGGGCGAAAGGCTGGTTTTCCGCGCCAGGGCCTCCACTGAAAGGTCGCCTTCGAGGTTGGCGTCGATCCATTCTATGGTGTCCTTCAGGCGCCCGCGCCATTCCGGGATGGCGTCCGGCGACGGGGTTTGGACATAGGCGCACATTGTGCCTATGCACTCAGGTTCCTGCTGGCCCGCGTCTGCCCATACCGGGAATACGCTCTTCACAAGGCGGTCGGTGGAATAGTCCCCGGTGGGGCTTTCGGTCGTCTCCACCACTGGAATGCCGCTTTCCAGCACCTGCCGGTCCAGCGCCATGTATTCGCGCGCAAGCGGCGCGGGGAAGATGTCGGCGCTGGTAAGGCCGATTACATCCCCCTCATTGGCGATGCCGCACACATCGAGATTGCGGCGGTTGGCGGCCACGAAGCGGCCTGCCGCGTCCTTCACGTAGTAGGCGGCGCCAGGGATGGTGCCGAGCATCTCCAGCGCAACGCGCAGATTCCGCCCGGCCCTGCGCCAGAATGCTTCCTGAAAAGCCCTTTTTTCATTAGGTGTCATAGTGCCGACTAACGTTGCCCACTTGCCTCGGAAATCAGGTAGATTTTACCAAAACTCCGGCGAATGAGCAAAAAGGTGGCGCGATTTTACACAACCGGGTCTAACATTTACAAGACGGGCGATGCAGGATTTGCGATAATTCCTGCATGAGAATCGGGAACGTGCGCCCGGCCGCAAACTGCGCCGCCGGGCACGCGCTTCCGCCAAAACAGGCAATTGAAACATGGCAAGCTACACCTTTCCCACAGGCAAGGATCCCGCCTTCATGCTTGGCTGCGGCCGGCTGCGCATGGAGGAACACCTGCTTGAAAACTGCGCCGGGGAAATACTACGCCTCGGGCGCAATCCCCTTTTCGTCTGCGACCGGACATCGCGCGCCCTCGCCTTCGGCAAGGTCGCCGGCGCGCTCGGCGCCGAGGGTGTGCGGCTGCGCGAAGTCACCCACTCGGGCTTCTGCTGCCGCGAGGATGCCCTGGCGCTTGCCGGAACCGGCGCGCTGGATGGCGTTGACGTTGTTCTCGGATGCGGCGGCGGCGTCATCCTCGACTTTTCCAAATGCCTCGCCGACATCGCCGGCGCCCCGCTTGTGACAATCCCCACCAGCAGCGCCACCTGCTGCGCATACACGCCAATCGCCGTCTGCTACACCCGCGAGGGCCGCTATGTCTCAACATCGCACTTCCGCCGCGAAGTCGCGGCGGCGCTGCTCGACACCGCCATTCTCTGCGGCCAGCCGCGCCGGCTGCTCGCCGCTGGAGCCCTCGACGCCATGGCCAAGAAGATCGAGATTGAATTCTGGGACACCATCCCGGCGGCCGGCGATGGCGGGACGGCCGCGCCTGCGATAGCCTCCGCCGTCTCCGACTACATCTACTCGGATATCGACGCGAAAATCGACACCGCGCTGGAAGACCTCGGCCGAGGCGTCCCGACACGGGCTCTGCTAGATGTCATATACTGCTCCATAGCGGGCGCCGGCTTCGTATCCGGGATTTCTGGCGGCTCGCGCCAGGTGGCCCTTGCCCACCGCCTCTACTACGGCGCGCGGACCCTTGCGCCCGAACTCGCCTCCCGCTTCACCCACGGCGAAATAGTCGCCGTCGGGCTTGTCCTCCAGCTCGCCTACTACGGGCGCGACGACGAGGCCGCTCGCCTTGCCGCACGCCTGCGGTCATGGGGGCTCGCCGCGACCATGGGCGAACTCGGGCTCCCGCACGGCCCCGCGGAGGCCGAGTCCTACGTCGAATACATCATGGGCACCAAGACGATGAAGGCGGTCGGCCCATCCGGCGAGGCGCCGCTGCGCAGGGCCATGGCGGCGGTGTTCAAATGAATGCGGTTCTGACGGCCACGTGCGACCGCGGCCCTCTTTCCTACCGCGCCGGCGAGGCGATGACATTCACCCTGCGCGCCACCGGGGCCGGCCCCGGCGCACGGGTGAAATGGCGGCTCGGCGGCGACGATGGCCGATGCGAATCAGGCGAGTCTGGCATTGGCGATGGCGCCGCGACGGTCGTCGCCTCCGTCTTGCGCCCCGGCTTCGTCCGCCTGGAGGCCGACCTCCTCGACCCATCCGGCGCCGCGGTCGCCCATTTCGGGGGCGGCGCCGGGGCCGATGTCGCCGACATCGCGCCGGACTCGACCGAGCCGCCGGACTTCGACGCCTTTTGGCGGCGGCGCAAGGCGATTCTCGCGACGGCCGGCGGGCGTGCCGACATCGCGGAAATCCCCTCGGGGCGTCCCGACATCGCGTTGCTCGAAGTGTCCATCCCCTGCCCCGGCGGACGCCCCGCAACCGGGCTGCTCTCCGTCCCGCGGTCCGGCGCGCCATTTCCGGCCTTGGTCAGGCTGCGCGGATACGAGGCGAGCTGGAGTCCCATCGCCACGCAGTCGCCGGCGCCATCGGAACTGCGCCCCGACGCAATCGTGCTCTACCTCTCCGCCCACGGCTTCCAATTCAACCGCGAACCAGCATACTACACCGCGCTTCGCGCCGCCTGCGGCTCCAACGGCTACGACTTCGCCTTCGACCCAGTCCAGAATTCCAACCCCGAGGAGTCGTACTTTTCAGGAATGGCAATGCGGCTCATGCGCGGCCTCGAATACCTGAAGGGCCGCCCGGAGTGGAACGGACGCGACCTGACGGCTTTCGGCGGAAGCCTCGGCGGCCTCCAGTCGATATGGGCGGCGGCGCTCGACCATGATGTAACGGAATGCCGCCCGCGCATTCCCTGGTGCTGCAACATGGCCGGCCCCGGCGCGGGGCGCGTCCACGGCGACTGGTTCGTCCGCTGGGTCCCGGCGCTTGGCTACTACGACCCCGTCAACATGGCGCGCCGCATACCCGGCTCCTGCCGGCTGGAAATCCCGCAGGCGGGGCTTGGCGACTACATTAGCCCGCCATCCGGAATCATGGCGTTCTTCAACTCGCTGCGCTGCCCGAAGCGCCTGACCTTCATCCAGGGCGCGATGCACTTTACCCTCCCGGAAAAACCCTGGCAGACCCAGACCCTCCAATCCCCTGACTTTTGCTGACGGTGGCGTGGGGAAGACGGTTGTTTTAAGACAGGATGGGCAGGATTTTTTACGCAGAGCGGCAGAGGCGCGGAGGTGCGGGGAATCGACAATGCCGTTGCGCCCCTGTGCGTCCCTTGCGGCTAAAATTGGAACGGCAATCCTGTAAATCCCGTTAATCCTGTCAAAAGACCTACACGGTCTCCGATACGATAAAATGTCTGTCCTTTTGCCATTCCGGCAGATTGTTGCTATTCCGGCAAATCATTGGTCAACTCTCCATAGTGCGTCAAAATTGGCCCTGTTTTCATTCCACCATTGCACACAGGCTTCAGCAGACGCCGACAATTCCAATGGGGCCGCACTTAGATAGAGGAACACAGGTATCAACTCAGGATTCTCCTTGAGTTGGACAACGAGATAAGGGAGAACAGGAATTCCTAAATCAGACATCTTGCGTAATATTTGCCGCGCTTTATTTGCATTGCCATTCGAGACGGAACCATGCCATTCGTGAAGAAGTTCTTCAAAGCGCTTTTCCGTTGTATGCCTTCCGACTTTCCACCAATCCACATACATTTCCGAAAGCGCGATGGAATCGCCCAATTTGCCTTCAGGCCACTCATCCTTGTCAAATTTCCGTTTGGTAATCAGGCCTATCGCGCTTCCCAGGTGAAAGTCATACTTGTTCTCCTGAATCTTAGAAACAATGAATGGAATTGCCGGAACACCTAAATCGACAATGGCAAAAAAACTATCGTTGGCAGTATATGTCGAAGCCAATGGATGTGTGTCAACCCATGTCCGCCACTCCTTGTATCGAGTTTCGAACTTGCTTGCAAATTCGTCTTCTCCGTAAAGACAGAACGAGTGAATAATCAATAAGCCAGACAGCAGAAAAA
>JAFWPM010000302.1 GCA_017509565.1 Kiritimatiellia bacterium
AGGAACTTCGAGCCGTACTTGTTCATTTCGCTTGCGGCGAACCCGGCGGTCGAGTATGCGATCGCCGGGGCCGTGACTTCATTTCCTGTGATGGGGTTCTTGACGCGCCCCACCAGGTCGAAGTCGAGGTTGAAGTAGACGATGTGCGCGGCCTTCTCTCGTTCGGTCTTGGCGGCGTCGCCCCAGCGGTCGATGATCCCATGTCCACTGTAGGTGAACTTCGGATAGGAGCCCGTGCGCTCGACTTCCTCATCGGTGGTTTCGTAGTAGACGACTGAGGATGTGATCGGCTTGCCGTTCTTGAGGTACTGCGTGTTGAGGAGTCCGCCGATGTTTTCGGCCGTGGCCGGGATGGAGTCGCCGCTGCGCTTCTCGAACTTCGACGCCTGCGGGAACGACCCCTGGTCGGTCAGGTACGCCGCCCAGGCGCTGGTGAGCTGCTTGACGGTGTTCATCGAGTGGGTGCGCATGGCCGTCCTGCGCGCGCCCGTGATGGCGGCGGAGGATATGCCGAGCATCAGCGAGATGATTAGGACCACCGCCACCATCTCGACGAGCGTGAAGCCCAGCCGGCCGGACCGGCCCTCGGGCTTGGCATTTGAAACGGGGGAATTAAAGTCGCCTGGAACTCGCGGTTTGCCGTAGTCCATGATTGTAAACTCCATAGTAAGCGTTTGCGGGGCGAAGCCCCATTCCAATCCTGCGCGCCGCCGTGCGCTACTTCATGTTGGCCGACGTGTAGATGTTGTCCTTGTTGTGGTATGGGTCAACCCCGTTCTTGGACTTGCACTTCTGGCAGACGGCGTCGGGGTTGAGCGGGTCGGTTGTCACCACCAGTCCATCCGGACCGGCGGAGAACAGCGCGTAGGACGTGTATGGGGGCGGGCAGATGTAGATCAGCTCGCGCCCCTCCGCGGTGAAGCTGTCGCGGATGGTGTAGTAGAAGCATTCGCCGAGGGTGTCGGAGCCGTCTTTGAACGCCCTGCTGGCGCCCTTGCTCTTCACGATCTTTGAAGTTATCGTGTTTATGCGCTTGTAGAACGCGAGGTCCTTCGACGAGGGCTCAAGCGCGTCGTAGAGCTTGTCCACGGTGCTGGCCTTGCCGAAGTCGTCGACGCCGCGGCCGCTTTCGTACCACCAGCTGTCGGAGCCGAAGAATTTCTTCCACCCGCTGCTGCCCATGCCCTTGAATAGCGTGGTGAAGCCCGGCGCCCCGTCCTTGAAGTCGGTGTCGCGGCGGTCGATAAGGAATGAGACAAGCCCGAACACGAAGCGGTTGTCGGCCTTGCCCGGACGCTTGATGTACTGCGAGGGTGAGTTGAGCGTTGCGGGGCGGGGGCCGAGGTAGCCCACCGCCTTGCCTGGCGCGATGCCGCACTGCTCGTCCGTCTCGCCCTTGACGCGCAGCCCGCCGTTGAGCCACGGGGAGTATGGGATGTCGTCCCGGACGGGCGGGTAGATGCCGTATTCGGCCTGGTATTCCGCGATCGCGGCGTTGGCCAGCTGGAGCGTCTTGAGCGTCTCGCTGTTCCGCCTCGCCTTTTCCGACGGCTTCACCATGCGGAAGGTGATGCCCATCAGCATCGCCATTACGACAATCACGACCAGCATCTCAAGGAGCGTGAAGCCTGAGCGGCCCTGACGCCGCGCGCGGCCGGCCGGAATGCGCGAAGTGGATGATGTGGTTCTGCAAGGCGTGTTCATGATGTTGCTTGGCTTTCGTAGGTTCCGGGCCCCCGCGGGCGGGGGCCCGTCAGCATAGCAGGTGGGAGGGACGCGCTTGTCGCGTCCGGGCCCCCGCGGGCGGGGGCCCGTCTGGCCCGCTATCCGTTCAGCGAGGAGATGATCGAGACGAGCGGGAGGAACATGGCGATGACGATCGTGCCGACGATTAGGGCGAGCAGGATGATCACCATCGGTTCGAGGATGGAGGTCAGGCCGTTGACGGCGTTGTCAACCTCGTCGTCGTAGGTGTCGGCGATTCGCGTGAGCATGTCCGCGATTGCGCCGGTCTCCTCGCCGACGTCCACCATGCTGATCACCATCGGCGGGAAGGCCTTCGTCTGCTCCATGAGCCCGGACATGTTTTCGCCTTCCTTCACGCCGTCGTGGACCTGCTGGAGGGCGTCGTAGAAGATCACGTTGCCGGAGGTGTCGCGGACGATGCCGAGGGCCTGGAGCAGCGGGACGCCGGACGACAGCAGCGTCCCGAGGGTGCGGGTGAGCTGGGCGATCGCCGAGCGGCGGATTAGGGTGCCGAACACTGGGAGGTTTGCCGTGAAGCGGTCCTTGAGCTGCTTGCCGGCCTTGGTCTTCACCAGGGCCGAGAATAGCATTATGAAGCCGCCTATGCCGGCGGCGATGAAGATGAAGTAGTGCTTCATCATGTTCGACACGCCGATTACGAACTGCGTGATCCCCGGAAGGGACTTGCCTTCGAGGAGGTCGGCGAAGATTTCCTCGAACTTCGGGATGACCGTCAGCATGAGGACCGCCGTGATGATGATGGCGGCGCAGAGGATGACCAGCGGGTAGGTCATGGCGCCCTTGACCTTGTTCTTGATCTTCTGGCCCTTCTCCATGAATTCCGCGAGTCGGGTGAGGACTACCTCGGTCACGCCGCCGGCCTCGCCCGCGCGGACCATGTTGACGTAGAGGTTGTCGAAGGTCTTCGGGTAGTTGCTGAGCGCCTCGGAGAAGGAGTTGCCGGACTTGACCGACTCGCCCATTTCGTGGAGGATG
>JAFWPM010000303.1 GCA_017509565.1 Kiritimatiellia bacterium
CGATGCTGCTCGACGCCGGGCTTGCGCCGCAGGACGCCATCGAGCCGGCCGGCGAGGCCACCGGATCCTCGCTCGTCGCGGCCGGGGCCTCGGACGCCGCCGCCGCCGTGAGGGGCGGCGCCTCGCTCTCCTCCGCCCTAGGGGGGCTGTATCCAGTGTCACGAATGCTTCTGGCCTGGGTGGCCGTCGGCGAGAAGACTGGCTCCCTCGCCGAAATGCTGCACCGCGCCTCTGACCGCGCCGCAGCGGAGTATGGCCGGCGCCTGCGCCGCGCCCTTTCCCTCCTCGAACCTGCGCTTGTCGCCGCCGTCGGGGCCATTGTCCTCGCTGTGGCCCTCGCCGTCATCCGCCCCATGCTTGACCTGACGCTCCGGCACTGACACCCCCAACACAGACCCACTGGTGAATCAAATGCGAACAATTGGCGTAATCCCATCCCGCTACGGCTCAACCCGCTTCCCCGGCAAGCCGCTTTGCAAAATACTCGGCAAGCCCATGATCCAATGGGTGGTCGAAGCCGTCCGGCGCGCGGGGGAACTCGACGACGTGATTGTGGCGACCGACGACGAACGCATCGCCGCCGCCGTGGCCTCGTTCGGCGCCAGGGCCGTCATGACCCCGTCCGACCTCCCGTCAGGGACGGACAGGGTCGCGATGGCCGCCGCGCCGGTCGGCGACGACGACATTGTCATCAACATCCAGGGGGACGAGCCCCTGATCGACCCGGCGCTCATCGACGAACTGGCCTCCAGGATGCGCCGCGAGACAGGCTGGGCAATGGCCACGGCCGCCGCGCCAATCGCCTCGATGGCCGACCTCAACGCCCGCACGGTCGTCAAGACCGTCCTCGCGGCCGACGGCTCCGCGCTCTACTTCTCGCGCCTTCCCATACCATGCCGGCGCGACGGCGAGCCGGACTTGTCCTCGGGGCTCTACCTCCGCCACCTCGGCATTTACGCATACCGGGGCGCCTTCCTGAAGAAATTCGTCGCCGCGCCGCCTTCGGCGCTGGAAAAGACCGAATCACTGGAGCAGCTCCGGGCCCTTGACATGGGCGCGAGGATACTTGTCCTAAGGACGGTTGACACGGGTGTCGGTGTGGACACGCCCGAGGACGTTCCCCGCATGGAGAGGGCCCTGGCAAGTCGATTTTCATGAATCGCCGCGCGGCGACGGCGCCGGCCGGGTGGCCGGCGCACGTGACAGGGCGGCAAATGCCGTTCAACGGCAAAAATTCAGGAGTAAGACAATGACCAAAACTGTAAAGATCAGGGGAATGATGTGCCAGCACTGCGAAATGCACGTGAAAAAGGCCCTGGAGGCCATTCCCGGCGTAAAGGCCGCAGCGCCAGACCATTCGAAGGGCGAGGCCGTTCTGGAACTCGCGTCGGAAGTGGCCGACGCCGACATCCGCGCCGCCGTCGAGAAGGCCGGCTACGAGGTCCGCTGATTCCCCGCGGCCGGTGCCGGAAAGGATAGGCCGCGGCGTTTTATGGCATTCACGGACACTCCGCTTTTTGATAGGATTACTGTCTGGAAAATAGCAAGGAGACACCAATGCGCGCACTGACAATCGAAGCAGACCATTCACTCAAGTGGGGAGAAGTCCCCGAACCTGAACTGCACGGGGAATTCGACGTCCTGGTTGAAGTCAGGGCGGCGGCCGTGAACCGCGCCGACCTCATGCAGCGGGCGGGCATCTACGCCCCGCCGCCGGAATGGCCGCTCTGGCCAGGGCTTGAGTGCGCCGGGACGGTGCTGCGGGCCCCCGCCGGCGGGCGCTTCAAGGCCGGCGACCGCGTCTGCGCCCTGCTGGGCGGCGGCGGCTACGCCGAGCGCGTCGCCGTCCCGGAGGGGATGTGCATGCCAGTGCCGGATGGCTTCGACTTCTGGCAGGCGGCGGCGCTCCCCGAGGTCTACGCCACGGCCTACCTCAACTTGAGCATCGTCGGCGAAATCCAGCGTGGCGAGACTTTCTTCATAAACGGCGGCGAGGGCGGCCTCGGCGTCGCATGCATCCAGCTCGCGAAGCATGTGTTCGGGGCGAAGGTCATAGCGCAGGTGGCTTCTGACGCCAATGGCGAGTTCTGCCGCTCCCTTGGCGCTGACATTACCGTCAACCGCTTCAAGGACGACCTCGTGGCCACCCTCGCCGCGAACCCGCCGAATGTCGCGATCGACCCCGTTGGCGGGCCGCTTATGGGCAAGTGCATCGCCACGATGCCCTACCGCGGCCGCTGGATCTCGCTCGCCTCCATGGCCGGCCCGGAGACGGTGCTCGACGTCAACCAGCTCTGGCGAAAGAACCTGCGCGTCATAGGCTCGACGCTTCGCTCCCGCACGGCGTCCGAAAAGGCCGGCATCCTTGCCGGACTCGTTCGGGACGCCTGGCCCCTCTTCGCCCGCGGCGAGATCGCCCCCGTGATCCACGCCCGCCTTCCGATCCAGCAGGCCGCCGAGGCCCACAGGATCATGGAGGCCGGCGAGAACCGCGGCAAGCTTGTCCTTGAATTCTAGGAGGCTGTCCATGCGGAATCCTGGAATCGTATTCACCAGCCCCAATGTCGCCGAAGTGGTCGAAATGCCGCTGCCGGGGGCGGAGCCTGGAATGGCCGTCGTCAGGACCGTCCGCTCCTGCATCTCAAGCGGGACGGAGCGCGCCAACCTCACGGGCGACCCAATGATCGGGACCAACGTGAAAGATGGCGCCGAGGCCAAGTTCCCGCGCCACCTCGGCTACAGCCTTTCCGGAGTGGTCGAAAGCGTCGGGGAGGGCGTGGCTTCGCTGCGGCCGGGCGACCGCGTGTCGGCCAGCTGGACGAAGCACATGGCCTTCAACGCCGTCGCCGAGTCGCGCCTGTACAGGATCCCGGAGGGGATTTCGTTCGAGGATGCGGCCTGGGTGCATATCGCCACCTTCCCAATGGCCGCGCTGCGCAAGTGCCATTTCGAATTCGGCGAGAGCGTCCTTGTAATGGGCATGGGCGTCCTGGGGCAGATTGCCGTGAAACTGGCGCGGGCGGCCGGTGCCGCGCCTGTAGTGGCCGCCGACCCCGTGCCCGCGAAGCGCGAGACTGCCATCGCCCTCGGCGCGGATTTCGCTTTCGACCCGTCGGCGCCGGACTTCGCCGAGCGCGTGAGGGAGGCCACGTGCGGCGGCGCACGGGTGGTCGTGGAGGTCACGGGCGTCGACCGCGCCCTCGACTCCGCCCTTGACGGCACGGCGCGTTTCGGCCGGGTCGCCCTCCTCGGCTGCACCCGGCACTCGACCTTCGCGATCGACTACTACCGCAAGGTCCACGGCCGCGGCGTCACGCTCGTCGGCGCGCATACCATGGCGAGGCCAAGGTCCGATTCCTCCAGCGGCTGGTGGACGGAGCGCGACGACGCCTCCGCCTGCCTGCGACTCATGTCGCTCGGCCGCCTCTCCTTCAGGGGCTTCACCGACGAAGTCCACCCGATTTCCGACGCCCCGGCCGTCTATTCCCGACTTGCCGCCGGGGGGCCGTTCCCGAATGTCCAGTTCGACTGGGAAAAATAGTTTTTCATTGTCATCCCATGTAATGGTCAACGCGGAGGCGCGGAGGCGCAGAGGTTTCTGGCATTGCTTGCAAAAAGTCATGTGCAATCATCCCATTCAGGATATGGGCAAGTGGCGCCAGCGTTCTTGTTCTCTGCGGCTCCGCGTTAAAATGCTTGTGGGACGCTGGTGATAATTTTTTCAAGTTCCACCCAACAATTCGCATCGGAATCGGGTATTTTCTTATTGGGGAAGTCCCGATCCGATGATTGACATTGTTGATGAAATCCGCAACGATCCCGCAAAGGGCGCCAGAAGACTTGAGGCCGAGTACCGCGCCGGCCTCTTCACGCTTGCGCGCCGCCTTTGCCAGGACGATGGCGACGCCGCCGAGCTGGTAAACCGCACCTTTGCCGAGGTCATAGCGAACATAGACGACTACGCCGAGAAGTCCGCGTTCTTCGCGTGGATGAGCAAGATTCTTGTCAACATCAATGGCAAGGACAGGCGCCGCCGTGAGAACAAAAGCGTCGTCTATCCGGGTGAGGTCCCCGAAGTCGCGGACGAGGATGCCGAGGAGTACATCTACCGCACGGTCGACGCCTCGCTTGTGCGCGATGCGGTCGAGTCCCTCCCGCAAGACATCCGCAAAACGGTGATTCTCCATTATTTCATGGAAATGCCAATCCGCGAGGTGGCGCGCATCCTCTCCGTTCCGTCCGGAACGGTGTCCTGGCGTCTCCACTACGCCAGGATGCTCCTCGCGGCCAAATTCGGCGCGGTCGCGAAAAAGCCCGGCGGGAAGGCCCTGCTTCTTGCCATGGCGCTCTTCGGCCTCGGGGCCTTCGGCGCTGGTGTCTGGAATCTCGCCATGGGTGGCGATTCTGGAAACAGCCCCGGCAGCCGGGACACCCTGCCGCAACCTGCCGCAACCGAAAGCGCCCGAAACCTCTCTGCCCAAATCCTGAATTACGAAGGTGAAAACATGAACGTACGCAACCTAGTTTCAGCCGGCGTCGCCGGCACAATGCTCGCGGCTGCGGCAAACGCCGCGACGCTCCCATCGGCGCCGGACGTTCTGTCGGACGGCCTCCAGGCAAAAATCGCACTCTGGCTCGACGCCTCGAAGAACCTCGTCACCGACGGCTCCGGAAACGTCGTCGCGTGGTGCGACGCCCGCGAAGAGGCCATCGCCGACGCGGCCGCCTACGAGGCGCGCGTCGCCGCAGGTTCGTGGACCTACCCCCGCGCCGTCGTATGGACGTCCGGCGCCGCGCCATCCGGCGCCGTCCCCGTCGGCGCCTCCGCGCCAGCTTCCTTCGGCGGCAGGCCCTACGTCGATTTCGGCGAATACAACGACAACCGCTGGATGCTCTTCGTCGACGCCGCCGGCGCCCGCAGGCGCGTCACGCTTACCGGCTACGCCGGCGTCCTGGGCTTCGGCTCCACCGCCGGCTTCGTCGTCGGCGACGTGAACGATCCCGACATTCTGGCGCAATCCGCCACGGGCGTCGGCGACAACGGGACGCAGTATTTCCACAAGGGCTACGGCGGCAACGGCAACGACGCGATCTTTGCGGACAGCAACGGCATCGGCCGCCGAGGCGAAACGCGCAAGAACGGCCATGTCGTGAAGTCCACGCAGAACGACAACGAAAACCGCCATGTCCGCAATGGTTGGGAAGTGTTCGTCCAGAACGGGCCGAACCAGGAGATGTTCGTCTCGACGCTCTTCAACAACGGCAACTACAAGGCCTCGGTGAACGCCTCCTACACCGACCGACAGGGCGGCGGCAAGATCGCCGAAATCGTCATCCTCTCCGAAATGCTGACGCAGGGCGAGGTCGCCGAACTTGAGGCATATCTGCGCGCCAAGTGGATGGGCGGCGCCGGCAACGCGACCGCGACGGTCGCCAACGCGGCGGGCGACACGCTTTCAGTCCAGGCAGACGGCCCGGCGTTCGTCGGCGACATCGCCGGCGCTGGCGCCCTCGAAAAGACCGGGACTTCCTCCCTCACCATAGACCGAAACGGCCGCCTCGCCGCCGGCCCGCTCACCCTCCGCGATGGCGGCGTCGTCACGTGGGCCAAGCGCGCCCACCACGCGCCCCTCGTTGCAATCGGCGGAAAGACCGTCTCCGCAGCCGCGTCGTCGCTCTCCGCAACGGCCGCCGGCGACGCCGGCACCTTCACCCTGAACGAAAACACCGATGGACGCCGCGTCGCCCTCGCCGGCGCCGAATCGGGCGTGAAGAAGATCGCGGCCTCAAAGGCCGCCGTATGCCTCCGCCCGCAGGCCCTCCCCGCCGCCGACGTCGCCACCGTCGAAGACCCCGACTTCCTCGCCATCGGGAACCTCATCCAGAACGGAAGCTTCGAGGCCGGATCCCTTGCCTCATGGACAGGCTCGGACTTGCGATTTGACAACTACTCTGGCGCGGCAATGAGCGTCGCCACTCGCGGAACGCAGGGCGAAAAGGACTGGACTGGCAATGTCAACGTCGGAACGATTCCCGCTGGCGACCGCTTCGGCTACATCCAGGTCAAGAACTCGGTAAACTGCACCAACGGCTACTACCAGACCGTCACCGCCCCCCGCGCCGGACTTTACCGTTTCTCGGCATGGATTCGCGCAAGGAAACGCAGCTACGCGGATTCAACGGTCCGTTTCTGCCTGGCCGTGGACGACACGGTCGTCCTCTCCCGCCGCACAGGCCGTCGCGGCGTCTGGAATGCGAGTACGAGGACATTCACCACGAGCGAGACGGAATGCACCTTCCAGAAAATCTCCGTGGACATCGCCCTTGACACGCAGCCGCACAAGATTCAAATTCTCGCCGCCAACACCGACAATGAGACGGATGCCGCCAACAAACGCTTTGATCGCGCGCTGCTCATCGACGACATCCGCCTGGAGCCTGTGGCGGAGGGTGACTTCGTGCAGGTGAAAGACCCTGGATTCGACTCATGCACCACGTGGGCGGAAGCAGAAATCAATTCCAGCAACGGTGGAAGCCTCTCCACCGCCGCCACGCCTTTCTGGACGGTCTCCGGCGGCGCGCTTTCGCGCTACCCAAGCACTTGGTTCTGCAACCCGCTCTACGACGGACTCGGCGAGGACCAGCAAGCCGCGCTCCAGAACGGTGCCACCGCTTCGCAGACTGTGGCATTCCCGAGGGCGGGCCGCGTACGCGTCAGCGCCCGCTATGCAAAGCGCTCCGACCGCCTCGACACGGGCGCTAGCCGCGTGGGTGGCCAGACGTTCTCGATCTCCCTAGGCGGCTCCGTCATCGGCTCCGCAGTCGTGACGAGCGCCGATTTCTCGACGCTTGTCGCGGAAGGCGATGTCGAGGCCGGGGCGCAGACGCTTGTGCTGTCGGGCGGTTCCGTCTCCGGGTCCGACGTCACCACCATCATGGACGACATCCGCATCGAATATGTCGGCGGAACGGACCGCGCCGTGGAGGACACCGCATTCGCGGACGGCTCCTCGACATGGACTCGCAACGGCGCAGTCGCGGAATCCGACGCCTTCGGCCTCCGCGAGCTGGTGTTCACCGGCACCGCGTCGGCGACGGCATCGTTCACGGTCCCGGCTGACGGCTACTACCTGCTCACCTTCCAGACGCGCGGGCGTCCTCTCTCCGAAAGCGGCCAAACCGGAATCTACCACAGCTTCAACTACTACACGCACAATCTCGACGTGCGCGTGGACGGCGGCTCCCTCGCCAATGTCTTCAACGCCCACGCGGGCCGCTTCCCGGTCGAAATGCGCCTGCCGTATCTCACGGCCGGCACGCACACGCTCCTATTCGCGGGTTCCAGCGACAGCTCCGTGGCGACCACGGCCCAGTCGCGCATCTCCGAGGTCACCGTGACGCCGCTCGCCACCGGCGCGATGGCCGACTGGAGCGGCGTCGAGTTCGACCTCGCGAACGACGCGACAATCAACGCCGACCTGCCCGGCAAGGTCCGCCTCGGCAAACTCCGCGTGGACGGAGCGGCGCAATACGGCGAATTCACCGCCGCTAACTGCGACTTCGTGACTGGCGCCGGCACGGTCGAGGTGGTCCCGGACGCATTCATCATGGTGGTGAGGTAATCTGATTGGCGGCAATCGAAGGCGGTCGAAGGCAGTCGATTGCCGCCGAATGCATGAGCCATGAAGAAACTGGCAGCCATCGCGATGGCGGCGGCGTCATTCGCAGCCAACGCCGCGAATCTTATTTTCCACGCCCCTCTCGACGGTTCGCCTGCCGCGGCCGTCGCCGCGGGTGACCCTGCACCCCTTGTGGCGGAGGGCCTCGGCTGGGGCGATGGCCCCGTTCCAGGCACCGGCGCCCTGCGGATGTCCGGCTCTTCGCGCCTCATCTACTCCGCCGCCGGCAACTTGCCGCGCGAAGGCGGAACTGTCGCGATGTGGGTGAAGCGCGAATGGGATTTCGGCGCGGCCTCGCAGCCCTTCCGCACCCTCTTCGCAACGCCTATGCCGGACGGAATCGACAAGGGGCGCATAGGCTCCGGCGCGCTCTGGTTCTGGTGGCAGGAGGACCGCCTCCGCGCAGACCAGAGCGACGCCAAGGACCGCTATGCGCGATGCGAAGGCCTCCCGCTTTCCGGAGATTGGATGCACCTCGCCTTTACCTGGCGCCCAGGTCGCGTGGAGCTTTTCGTGAACGGGAGGCGCCGCCGCCACCTGCGCGACATGGACTCCCCGATCCGCGACGCCATCGCCGAGGCCGCCGCGGTGGCTGTCCCAATCGACCGCTCGCGGATCGACCGGTTCTTCGTGGGCTGTTCGGACGCCACCGGCCCCGCTGACTCGCTTATTTCAGACCTCCGCATCTACGACGCCCCGCTCTCGGAAGAGGAAATCTTCGGATTGTTCGAGTGCAATCGAGTGCAATCGAGTGCCGTCGACAGCGAATGCAATCGAGTGCAATCGAGTGCCGTCGAGTGCAATTTCCATTCCCGAGCGCCGCTTCCCGGCGAGGCGCCGGGCACCATCGACCCGTCCGCCCTCGAACTGGTCGCGGAAGTCCTACCGGCGTCCTGCTGCGAGGGCGAATGCGAAGCGCAGTATTCGCAGATGTTCCGCTCACTCGGCGCGCTCCGGACCGGCGAGCTCGGCGGCGCGCCCTACCTTGAAGCCGGCCCGTGCAAGGGCGACCGCTTCGCCGCGCGCCTGCAACTGCCCGCAGGCGTCCCGCTCTTCCTCATCGAGATCGACGTCCCGGACGACAAACTCCGCACCCAGGACATGATCGTCCAGCCCTGCAATGGCGGCGGCAATGGCGGCGGGTACGGATACGAACTCCAGGTCGGCCTCCTGCTAGGCGGCGAATACCCAAACTCCGGCAAGATGCTCACGCAGCGGTGCCTCTACTGGGCCCGCACCAACGACGTGGCGCTGGTCGCCATGACCGCTCGCGACGGCGCCCCCGCCGCCGTCGCCGCAG
>JAFWPM010000304.1 GCA_017509565.1 Kiritimatiellia bacterium
GCAGCGCCCGCTCCCCGTTCACCGTGCACGGCACCTGCGACCCGTTCACGCAACGCGCCAGCTCCACCGCCGCAGACACGTCGTCGTGCGCGACGCCCAGCCTCTCGGCGGTTGTCGACACCGTGAAAACTCCCTCACGTGAGGGAGTTTTTTTCGGCCTTCCGCCCTTCCCGGAGTAGGCAATCAGAACGTCGCCCAGGTGGAAGTCGATCCAGAGCAGCACGCGCTGCGAGCTTGTGAAGGACTTGCGGAGCGTGTTGCGCCGGTAGATCTCCTCGCCCAGCGCCGCCTCGTCGAAGTCCTCGTTTTCGTCCAGGATCTCGACCGGGACGTCGCCGCGCCCGGCGGCCCTCGCCGCCTCCAGGCGCGAGCATCCGTCGATGACCCAGAACTCCGGGCCCTTATCCTTCCGGACGACGGCCAGCGGCACGTTGACGCCGCACTCCCGGACGGAGGCCAGCAGGGCGGCCTCGGCAGCCTCGCGCTCCGGCCCCGCGCTCCACGCCGCGCACTTCAGCGCCAGCGGGTGCGGTTCGAGAAGATGGAGGGGGACCCGCATCATTCCGCACCTCCTCTCAAATCCGAGATGTCAAGAAGCATCGTGGAAGGCCAACGCTCCCATTTCTCGGGAATAATGTCTCGTGCAACGTCATTGATGCGCCTGAACCTGACGGTGACGGAAGAAGGGCAGAGCACGCCAAGGCAACGGCCGTCTGCGCCCTCAAGCACTTGAATTTCAATTTCCAGGTGGCGAGGACGGCGAAATATCCGCGTAAGCCGCCACACGCCCACAGCCAAAAGCGCCTGGTTGAAGGACAATGCCGCAAGGAGAAAACTGTTCATTCCGCGCCCCCTTTCTTCATCAAGTTATTCATCAAGCGGGCGAACAATCGCCCTTGCCAGTTTTCAAGGGCGCGGCGAGAGTAGCTGGTTAGGCTCACAATCCGATCCTCGAAGAGGGCGTGGACGCCGCGGGCAAGCTCTGCGCGGACGATGGCGTCGTATTCGTAGGCGAACAGGTCGCGTCCTTTCGCGAAGTCGAAGAGCGAGCCGATCGCGACGCCAAGTGACACTGCGTCGCCGCCGCCGGCCGCGACGCAAATGTGGCGTTGGAGATGCGCCGGCATGGCCGTGACACCGTGCGAGAACACCGCGAACGACGAGAGCTGGCCGTCGACGACGAGCCCGATCGGCTTTCCGAGCGGCAGGGGGAGCCGCAGGACCTCCCAGCGCTTCCGGCCGGCGATTGCCAGATTCTCAAACTCCCGTTTGATTGTGATTGCCGGGAATGCAATGCAGTTAAGCCCGCTCATCGCGCGCCCCCTTCCTTCGCGGCGGGCGCCGCGGCGGCCAGCCCCTCCAGCGGCCACTCGACGCCGAGCTTCCGCAGCCGCGCCGCTAGCTTCGGCGAGGGCGCGTACTTCCCCCGCGTGATCCCGTAGAGGTAGCTCCGGCTGATGCCGGCTCGGGCGCACAGCGCCTTTGTCCCGGCCAGCCGCGGCCGGTTCTTCAGTTCGAACTTGACTTGCCTCATGTCTTCCTTTCTGCTAGACTTGTTGTAGGACTTGTTCAAAAACACGGGAATAATTCTACACCTTCGGGTGTAATTTGTCAAACCTTTTGGTGTAATGATGGAAAAATTTTTCTCTCGCCTCGCCGCAATGAAGGGTGAGCAATCAACATCTTCCTTTGCTAGGGCTGCCGGCATAAGTCAGCAGAATATGGACAGATACTTAAAAGGGCGGGAACCCACCCTTGGGGCAATTATTACCCTATGCCGTAATCTTGGTGTCTCTGCCGACTGGTTGCTGGGACTGACAAATCAGCGCGGCGGCGTTGCTGTTTCAGCGACGAACTCGACCGTCGCGGCCTTTGGCGGCGCGGTAAATGGCGGAGATTGCTCGCGCTGTCCGCTAATGATGGCCGCGAGGGAGGCGGTCACGCCGACGAAGGTGCTGCGGAAAGCCGGGAAATAGGCTTGCAAGAGGGACATCACGGAAGCCTTTAGGAGGTAAGACCATCATGCTTGACGGCATCCTGTCAAATTTTGGGGAAATCTATAGTGTTGTAATCCTTGTCGTGTTATTATTCAGCATCATTGCAAACGGTATTGCAAAAGATGTTCGAAGACGTTCTCGGGAAAAGGCCAATGCCCAGAGGGACGAAATCCTACGCTGGCAGTTTTCGGCGTGGAAGAAAGGCGTGGAAAGGCTTGGTTCCCTTCCCGAAGAGCCAACTTTCCTCATTATGAAGAAAGGCGAGTGCTGCTACTACTGCCAGACCGGCGTTGCCCTCTTCGAAGTCCGTTCTGCCCGCACTTCAACGTATGCCGGGGCATCCCAAGGACTTGGACATGGACTGCGGGTCGGCGGCGGGAGCGGGTATTCGACGAGCCACGACGTCTGGCGCGAAGTGGCTGTCGGAACGCTTACAATGACAAACATGCGTGTTTATTTCGACGGCGACAAGCAGGACCGCAACGTGGCATTGCGCGACATAATGTCGATAAACTATTCCACGACGACGATAGAAATCAGCTGCGAAAAGCGGCAGCGCAGCATGGTCTTCAGCGTTGGCAACGGGCTGAAGGCCAGCTACATACTTCAGGAGTTAGTGTCAAATAGCAAACTTTGAAAAACTCCCTCACGTGAGGGAGTTTTTTCGTTAGCGTACCATCAGGAACAGAATGAAAACCTCAATGAGGACTATGAGGTATGTGTATCGAATAATATTCATATTTTTACCTTTCTGTAACTTGTATTTATCTTGAATGGGAACCTCAAACGGTTCCCTGGCGAAACTCGCCAAGAATAATATACGGGTCAACGAAACTTTTTTAACGTCGAATTCATTTTTTTTTGCCATCCGAGGGCGAAATCGGCGCATGTGCGCCGATTTCGGCCCATCGCGCCCACGCGCGCGCGCGTTATCGCCTATGCCATGCGAAAATGGATGGCATGGTTTTCAAGCCCTTTAATTCGCCGAAATTCGTTTTCGCGGCCGCGCCGGTCGTGACGCCGCTCTCCTCGGCTGCCGCCGGGGAGGAGTTGAAAAGTACCGAAGTTGAAAAGTTGAAAGGAAATGAATCCGCCAACCTTTCAACCATTCAACCTTTCAACTCTTCAACCGGCGACAGCCGCCTCCCGAAGAGGCTGAAGGTCCTCTCCTGGGGCGAGAACCC
>JAFWPM010000305.1 GCA_017509565.1 Kiritimatiellia bacterium
ACAATATCAGCATCTTGTTCAATAGAACCTGATTCACGTAAGTCTGATAGCATTGGTCTTTTATCTTCCCGCTTCCCTTCTTGTTCCGGTCTGTTGAAAAGATGTCTGCATAAGAATATGAGAAAGTCCCCTCGCACCTGTCGCATGGCTCGTACACCCAGTTTTGAAAGGCCTCGAGGTTAATTATGTTGGGCATGAGTTCGCTTCGGAAAACGCCTGTTTGTCCGGTATAGATCATTGCCAACGAGGCGAGCTGCGACACAACGGAACGTGTATTGATGATGCTTTCGACGCTCACCTTGCTTGCATTTGGGTCGGGTCGCAGCATTTTTGCCAGCGCCAGCCACCGCCAGGCGGTTTTCACATCAAGCTGGCATCCTTGTAGGTACACTATGCGCCGGTAGGCGTCATACTCGTCGGTTACGGATTCCTCCGGAATATCGTCCATGCCGTCGTCAACGCCTACGGTGTCGGCACCTGCCAAGGGCACACCAATCACCGCAAATGCAGCCGCACATGCGTACGCCGCGCCACACAATTTTCTAAATGATGCAACTCTCATTTTCTAGCCCTTACGAACGAAAGCATCAGTCATCGGACTGACTCTTAAAGATGCCGTCATCAAAGAACGAGCGCAATTCTTCGCCACCACTGTCCTGCGCCTTCCTGATGCGTTCCTGGGCCTTCCGGCGCTGCTCACTTCGTCTTTCCGCGGCCTCTTTCTCACGCCTTTTCCTGGCCGCCAGGGCTTCAGATGACTTTACGGACGGGGAAGCCGGTGCTGACTCACGGCCCCTGACGTTTCCGGTGTGCGTCGGAGTGAGCTCCCGGCGTTCACGCGGCATAGGCACAATCCTGGCAACCATTCCCTTTTTCACGCGGGGTCTTTTCGGATCGTACTTGTCGATCTCGACCCATGCGGACATCGGCTCCGGCAAGGTGGATTCCACCACGTGGCCATCCGCCACCGATGCAAGCGGGAGACTTGCGCCACGGTCCAGCGACCCCACTCCTCCACCGCCGTTGTCGTCATCGGATACATACGATGTCGCTATAAGGTCGCCGAAATCGTCGTCTCCGCCCATTATTTCCATGATCTGGACGTGCCCACCGGCGATGAGTCCCGCATCAGTTCCGAGCGACACATAGGCATAGCGCCCATTCCCGCGCGTTTGCGTCACAATGCCGACCGGGCCGATCTTGTCGGCGATACGCTCCATGTACTCCGCGGCAGCCGTAGTGAAAAGCTCCTGCATTGTGTCTTCGGCCCCTGTTCCAGAATCCTTTTCACCGATTTTCGATATGGTGGTCGAGTAGCGGGCGGCGCCGGCCGCGCGGTCGTAGATTTCAAAATACGCCTTTACGCTTGTCGCCGTCCGGCCCCCCTGCCGCGTGACGTTTGCGTATGTCAGCCGACAAAGGAGGATGTAATCTGGAACGTCCTGTGTCGGGCTTCCACCCCATTCGCTGTTGATGAAATCAATCATTTCGCGATTGGCCGAAATCGGGCGGAGATACGGCAGCGAACCAAGTTGCCCCTGGATGTCCGCCTGAAGCGAGACGGCAAGTTGCTCAAGGGCGAAGCCCGTCCTTTTCAGCGGGGAGGCGTCAACGTTCACGGCTATCGACTTCACTTTGCGCCCGCCTATCATTTTCTTGAGGGTTTCCTTGTCGGATTGGGAGAGTCTGTAAGTGGATTTGTCCCAGTCTGTCTGCTCCACGCTTCTGGGGTCGATTGCCTTCTCGCGCTCCGCCTTTTCCCGCTTCGCCTCGGCAATATTGCCTTCAAGGACGGCGCTGGCAGCAAGGGCGTGGTCGCGATATGCCTGGAGCGTTGCGTCGCGGCTTCTCCGCGTCCCCCTGCCAACGCAAGACCGGCATTTTCCATGGACGGTTCCCACGCCCTTGCAGACTTGGCACTGCCCCGTCCCCTTGCACTCGCTGCAACGCTGCCAACGATCTGGAAGCGAGCCGACGCCGCGGACAAGGACTTTCCCGTCTTGGCAACTGCCATAGGTGCAGCGCCCCATCCCGCCGCACTTCTTGCAAGTGCCGTCCATCTCGCCGACGCCGCCGCATTCGGCGCACTCGGCAACCATCGAATCCTCGAAGTCCGTCACATCGTCAATCAGCGACCTAACGCTTTTCTGGTATATGTCGCCCTTCCCCGCATAGAGCAGGGCCGCCCCGGCCGTCTTCAGTATTTCCTGCTTAAGGTTTACATTGTCCGTCATCCGCGAGAGTTTGAACCATTCCCCGGCGACCTTGTAATCGACGGAAGCGCCGGCAAGCTGCTTCATCTTCTGGCCTATTTGGGCGTTGGCCAAGGTTTGGCCAAATGTCGCCGTCGCGAAGATGCAAGCGGCGGCGACGCATGGAATTGCTTTTTTCATTCGTGTATTCTCCTCGTCGGTGTTGACATGGGATCGAGCCAGTGAGCGCGATGCGCATCCGCGCCCATTGACTTGAAAGACAAAATTTTGTACAATCGGTGGCGGATTTGGGAAGGACTACCATTCATGAAAACAACGCAGAAAATGCCGCTCCGACACTGCCGTCCATCGGAGGATGTCGTCCCGTTTTCGGAATGCCGCAACAACCTCTCCGCATACATCGCCCGAGTCCGCGAGACGCACCGCCCAATTCTCATCACGCAGAACGGGCGCGCCGCCTCGTACCTCGTCGATGCCGAATCACTCGACGCCTTGCTTGACCGCGAGGAGCTTTCCCGCGACATCGGCATTTCACGCCGCGAGTTCGCCGAAGGCAAGGGCATCCCGCAGGAGGATGTCTTTCGCGAAATGGACGAAATTGTACAGGGATGGATGTGCGCCGAGGGGTCAAAATGAAGATACGGTGGTCTCCTCACGCCAAAGGCCTTCTTGTGGGAGTTCTCTCCACAATTCGCCTTGCGCGTTCGGCTCTTGACGCGGCAAAGTGGAATGCGAAAATCACCAAAGCGGCAAGTCAGCTTGCCGACTTCCCTGAAATCGGCGCGCCTGAAATCATTCGGCGCATCATGGTCATCCACACGCGGAAGCATCGCAGCCAAAACAAAGCCAGCCATTTCCGCTGCAGCAGCATCGTTACTGTTCCCATAGCGCGCATATTCCGCAATCTTGTTTTGGGCTGACCAGAATTGCGCCCACATATATACGATTTTGCCGATTCCAAGTTGCTCAGATCGAGTCAATGAATCGAATGCGCTACGTGGGCTGTAGGTGCGAACACCTGTGCCCGAAGTATTTGAATAACCCCGGGGGCCAGTTCTTTTTTCCGTCCGGCCTCCGGCTATCAAGGCAAAAACGACGACGCCGGCCACGGGGATCAGCCACTTCCCGTTCCTTGCGAAGAAACCCTCGCGCTTTCGGACTACGGTGATGATCGGTGGCGTTTCGCCACCGCCCTTCGCTATGGTCTGGATGACTGGCGGTGGCGCGGAGGGGTCTGGCGATGGCGGCGGCACGGTCAGCGGCTTGCCGCAATAGATGCAGTCCAACTCCATGCCTGCCCAATCGGCCTCGGCTTCCAATGGCTGACCGCAGTGCGGACAGGAAAAACTGAAGTTTGCGCCTTCCATGTTTACAGCCTCCCCCTCGGGCTGGGGCCAAAGCGGTTCGCCCCTTTGTCGCCGGCGGTTCCCAGCCACACGAAGTATGCGATGTTGATCGGCGGAAGCAGGATGAGCGGAATCCACCAGGCGCTCTTGCCCGTGTCGTGCAGCCGCCGCGCATGGGCCGCGAAAAACGGGACAGCCGTCGCTAGGCCAAAGATGCCTACCAGAAGATACTGGTTGTCGTCATATTCGCCAAAAAACAAACCATCAACGACTCCTACGACAAAAGAGGCCAGAATCTGGAAAAGGAAGGCCCACCAGAACTCGCGGCGCGGCATCCGCCCTCTGAAGTCAAAATACCTTTTGAAGATCCCAAGGTAGCACTGGAAGCCGTTTGGCCGCGCAGTGGAGACAACAGCCACCTCCGGCTCCAGCCTAAAGGCCTTGCCGCAGGACGGGCACTCCGCATCCAGTCCGGCATCCTCCGCCGCGCCCTCGAACACCTGCCCGCAATGGGGGCACTTGTATGTCGCATCGCTCATTCCGCACCTCCTTCCGCGGCGTCAGCCGCGCCATTCCCGATGGCATTCCTCGCCTCCGCCTGTTCGGCGGCGACTTCATGCAACCCCTCCTGCACCAGCGAGAGGCACACGAACCAGCCCGCGACGCCGACTAGGATGTACTTGCCGTAGAATGGCAGATTGAGCGTGGAGTTCCAAATCATGTGCAAGGCGACTGGCACCAGGAGAAGGCGGATGAAGTTCTCGTCGCAGAGCATGCGCCATTTGAACTCCTGGCCTTTTATCACGCGCCACAGCGCGCACCCGGCTATCGCCGACCAGACGATATGCCCAAGCGGTGAGAGTATGCCGCGCACGACAATGTTGTCAAGCATCGCCGCGGAACCGGCAATGACGCCGTTCAAATCCGCCAGACTGGCCTCTTCCTCCGTCGCGGCATTGACTAGCGTCCCAATCGTGCCCTGCAGCGTTCCGCCAGTATAGCAATCCAGGGCGTAGCCCATCGACTCGAATGCGGCGAACCCGGCGCCGACGGCGGCGCCTATAAGCAGTCCGTTGAGCTTGTATTTGTATTTGGCCGCCCGCGCGACCGCAACCATCGCCAGCACCTTCGCAGTCTCCTCCATCGGTCCTGCGGAGGAGTGGCCGTAGCCATTCAGGTATCCCGCGTTTGGCAGAAGCCCATAGTCGGCAAGAGTCCCGATTACAAGCGTTATCAGAAGCGCGAGGACACCGCCGAGAAAGAGCAGCCTCGAAACCATGTACAGCGAGACATTGCGCCTTACATTCAATTCCATAAACAGCACAAGCGTTGAAATCGGCATGGCGAAAGACCCGATCATCATCAGTCCAGGCAGAAGCTTTGTGTTGAAGGACTGCTTCCACCCTAGCCAGAAGAGGAAGTAGATTGCGAGCGAGGCAAGCGCCATCCGCATGAAAATCCACGGCTTGGGCCACGAGGCGTCCACATCCAGGATGCTGGGCGTGGATTTCGCCGTGCCGACGGTGAAGTAGTCCTCGACCTCCTCGCGCGAATGCTTCGAGAAGACCTCGGCGAAGAGGTCGGAGAGCCTGAAGCCCTTCAGTTTCTCAATGCCGATGGCGGAGGCCATCTTCGTATGAATTGTGCCGGTCAGGTCCTCGCCGGGACTGCCTGGCGCCGATTCAGCTGGCGAGATGGCCCTGATCTTTGGTTTTTTCACATACGGGCGCACCTCGGTTTGCGCCCCGCATTCGGGGCATGACACGCCCATGCCGTCCGTCACGGCGTCTGAGGCGAGCACCGCCCTGCATTGGCTGCACTGGAATTGCATTTTTGACTTCCGTTCCGTTCATTAGTCCAATCCGCGCCTACCTATTCCCCGCCGTGGCGGCGGCGCGGCCACCGTTGGGATGGCCACCGTTACCTGAAGTGTCACGCTTCCCTGTTTTTGCATTTCAGTCCTCCTGTTTGCGCCCTTGTTGGCTTCGAGGCACAGCGCCCCTTTTTTAAACCAATACGAAAAAATTTTCAGAATCTGACAAAAAAAGTGGCGTGCCTCTAAACAATGTTCTAAGAGAGGCATCGCCAAACGCCTATGACAAAACATGAAAGAAGACACGCCACGTGGAAACACCACGCAGCGCGACTTCGTATTCCGCCTTGTCATTGAAATTGGCGATTTCCCTTAGAGCGAAAATACGCTGTCGCGTACGCGGCCCGGGCGCCCGCGCGCCCGCGACCAATTACCGAACCGCGCCCGCGCGCGATCCGGCTTCCCGGCCCCTGCCCCGCGGCATTCCAGCCGCACCTAGGCAGGGTATGTAAAGAACTGGCGCCGTCATGGCGCGGGCTACGCCGCGCCAAGCGACGGAATTATTCTCGCAAAATGGCAGGGGAATGTCAAATCAAAGTGCCGCCAATGCGCGAGTGCCGCCAATGCCAATGGCCAGCGGCCAATTTGCGCCGGGATTTGTAAAGTTCACTTTTGACAGGATTAACAAGATTTACAGGATTCACGCTCCCAAGCAATCCTGTCCATCCTGCCCAAGCAAGCTCCGCGTCCCTGCACCTTTGCGTTAAAACCAAATCCCGTCAAAGCCTGCGATTCGGCGCATTGGCCAACTTATTCGCGAACCAGCGCACTAGTTTGCCGCGCCAAGGATCGCGGCGCGGGCGGCGGCATAGCGCGAGGCCGCGTCGGCGACGGCCTCGGCGGCCGCGCGCGAGGAAATTGTCGCGGAGGTGACGGCATCGATGTCCCCGCCGTCCTTGCGAAGCCGCCATGGCGCATCGAAAAGGCGTCCGGCAAAACCGGCGCGGAAGGCCGGGCGGGCGATCTTGGCGCCCAGACCCGGCGTCTCATGGGCGTCGGTGACCTCGAAGTCCATCATCCTCCCGTCGGCGCCGAAGCCGGCGACAAGCTCGACGTCGCCGCCGTAGCCATGCGTGGAGCGTCCAGCAATTGCGATTCCGGCGAGTGTGGCCGGCGAGGAGCCGCGCAGCGCGGCGTATGCGCCAGGGATGCCGGGGACTTCCACGATGCGCGTTCCATCGCCTGGCCGGACGGCAAGCACGTGCCCGACTGCGGCGAGTCCCCTGCTCCTTGCGGTTTCCGCGCGCGCCGTGGCGGTAGTCTTGTCGACATACACGAGAATGGCGGCGCAGGCCGCCGCTATTGCGGCCAGTAGAATGGCGAGTCTGGCAATCTCACGCATTGCTTTCTCCAAATGGAGTCTTCCGCGTGAAGCGGTTGACGAGTGGCACGAAGGCGTTCATCACGAGAATCGAGAAGCTGACGCCCTCAGGGTAGCTGCCTGAGGCGATCGTGCGAATCAGCATGGTGAGGACGCCGCAGCAGATTCCGAAAATGATCTGGCCGGCCGGGGTCGTCGGGGACGTCACCATGTCGGTCGCCATGAAAAACGCGCCAAGGAAGAGGCCGCCGGCAAGCAGGTGGAAGGAGACGGGCATCGCAACCGCCGGGGCGGCAAGGCGGAGGATGGCGGCATAGGCGGCGACCGAACCGATGAAGGCGACCGGGATGCGCCAGGAGATGACCTTGCGCCACATGAGGTAGAGGCCGCCGGCGAGGATCGCCAGCGACGAAGTCTCGCCTATGCAACCGTTTATGTCGCCGAGGAACATCCGCCAGCAAAGGGACGGGGTCATGGCGAAAGCCGCGGCGCCGGCGCGGATCCCGCCTTTGGCGAAGCCAAGCGGCGTGGCCGTAGTGACGGCGTCGGGCGGAAGCGGGGTCGCCGTCGTGAGCAGGTCGGCGGCGCCGACCCATCCGGAAGCCGACCATGTGGTCATGGCGCCGGTGAAGGACAGCAGTAGGAACACGCGCCCTGCAAGGGCCGGGTTGAACGGGTTGTAGCCGAGCCCGCCGTAGAACTGCTTGGCGACGACGATGGCGAAGGCGGATCCGACCGCGGCCAACAGCGGCGGGAGGTCGGGCGGGAGGTTGAAGGCGAGGAGGAGGCCCGTGACAACCGCGCTGAGGTCGCCCGTGGTGTCGGGGCGTCCCATGACCCGGCGGGAGGCCCATTCGGAGGCGACGCAGGCGGCGACGCAGGTGCATTCCAGCACGAGGGCCCTGGCGCCGAAGAACCAGACGGACGCGACCAGCGCCGGGACCAGCGCGACAATAACGTCGAGCATGATTGTCCTGACGCTGCCGGGCGCGTGGATGTGCGGGGACGAACTGACCAGGAGCAGACTTGGAAGCGCGGCTTTTTGGGGTTGTTGGTTCATAGCATTTCCATGGTTGGTTCCGGCACGGCCATTGGACTCCGCGCCGGCGAGCCCTATTTTCTTGCGCGGAGCCTCGCCCCGATGATGGCCTTGGCGCGGCGGTTGTGCTGGACAAGTGGCCTGTGCGCGGGGCAGACATACGCGCAGGAGCCGCACTCGAAGCAGTTCATGACCTTGAGCTTCTCGGCGAGGGCGAGGTCGTTCGCCTCGACCGCCTGGCTGATTTCGGCCGGCATCAGGCCCATCGGGCACGCGCCGATGCAGCGGCCGCAGCCTATGCACGAGCCGGAGCCGAACTCATGGACCGAGGCGGCGGTGAAGAACAGCAGTCCTGAGCATGTCTTAGTTATCGGGACTTCGAGGTCCGGCATGGCGACGCCCATCATTGGGCCGCCGCAGATTGCCTTGGCGGGCTGGGTCCTGAAACCTCCGGCGGCAGCTATGATGTCGGGCACCATGGCCCCTATCGGCGCCGCGAAGTTGGCGGGGGAGGCTATCGCGTCGCCGCCGATCGTAAGGGTCCTTATGACCGAAGGGATCCCCTGCTCCAAGGCCCGCGTGATGGAGACGACAGTCCAGACGTTTTCCACCAGGCACCCGACGTCGGCCGGGAGATGCCCGGTCTGGACTGTGCGGCCGGTCACGGAGTGGATTATGTGCTTCTCGCTGCCCTGCGGGTAGGAATGGGGCAGGACCGCGATCTCGCCGTCACCGGTCCCGATCGCCTCGGACATCGCCTTAATCGCCACCGGCTTGTTGTCCTCTATCCCAATGACGACGCGGGACGCGCCGACGGCGCGGCGTATTATCTGGGCGCCCGTCCAGATGTCGGCCGCCCGCTCGACCATGGGGCGGTTGTCGCCATTGAGGTACGGCTCGCACTCGGCGCCGTTGACTATTACGGTGTCGATGCTGCGGCCGGGTGGCGGCGACAGCTTCACGGCCGTCGGGAAGCCAGCGCCGCCGGCGCCGACGATGCCGGCGTCGCGGACGCGGGCGACGATTTCGTCGTGCGTGGCGGAGCGCCAGTCGATGGGCCGCAGGGAGTCGTCGGTGCCGGCGTCCTCGGGATCGACGGCGATTGTAACCGCGGCCGCGACGCGCGTGGACGCGGTGGAGGACGGGGCGATGGACTTTACGACCCCGGAGAACGGGGTGTGGACGGCGCTGGAGACAGTCCCGGCGGCGTCGCCGATGCGCTGGTAGCGCAGGACCCGGTCGCCCACCTTGACGCACGGCACCGACGGTGCGCCGATGTGCTGCGACATCGAGACGGTGATCGACCTCGGGCGCGGGAGCCTCCTCAGCGGGATGCCGGCGGTTTCGCCCTTGTGCCCGTCCGGCGCTATTCCGCCGGCGAAACGGAAGATTTTGTCGAGAAACTTCATGCGTCAACGCTCCTCAGGCACTTTACCGGGCACTTCGCGACGGCGGCGTCGCCGTCAAATGGCACGGAGTAATCGACATGCGCCAGATTGCCCTCGACCTTCACGGCGCCCCCGGCGGAATTGCGGACGCACATGCGGCATCCGATGCAGCCGCGCGAGCAGTATTTGCGGACGGCCGCGCCGGTATCGGTAGAATTGCAGAAGACGCGGACCCTGGCACTGCGCGGGACTAGTTCGATGACATGGCGCGGGCAAACCTTCGCGCAGGCGCCGCAGCCGATG
>JAFWPM010000306.1 GCA_017509565.1 Kiritimatiellia bacterium
AACCTTTCAACTTTTCAACCTTTCAACTAACCACTAGCCACTAATTTCAGCGCTGCGGTCGCCAGAAGGAAATCTTGGAAATTCACGTGGATTACATCTTGCAGGGGTAGCGAGAAAGGAGGTGCGGGCAAATGTCAAGGAAAAAGGTTTATGTCGAAACGACTGTGATTAGCGACGCCACGGCGTTGCCGACAAACGACCTTGCGCTTGTAGGCCGTCAGGTCGCCACTCGGGAATGGTGGGGAAAAGCGCAGTCCAAATATGATATTTTTGTTTCTCCGATCGTTCGGCGGGAAGCGGAAAAGGGTGATTCGGAAGCCGCAAACAGGCGCATGAATGCCCTAACTGGCATTTCGGATTTGCCTCTCACGCGCGAAGCCGGACTTCTTGCTCAAAGTCTTGTAAATCGCAAAGCCGTTCCGTTAAGATTCAGGGAGGATGCCCTTCATATTGCAATTGCCGCCGTAGAGGGAATGGACTACTTGGTTTCGTGGAACTTCAAGCACATAACGAATGCGCAAATGATTCCGACGATAAGGCAGGTGTGTGCCGACGCCGGATACAAGTGCCCTGAAATCTGCACACCGCAAATGCTTCCAGAGGAGGACCAAAATGACGAATGACGCGACCTTGGAAGAGATGTGGCGAATCAAGGAAGAACTGAGCACGGCACAAGGGACGTGGGAAGAATATCTTGCCGACATTTTCGCCTATCAAGAGGAGGAACGCAAGCGCGGGGTGAAGTTCGTCTCGCCCGCCTATTACGCTGCTTCTTCGGGAAATGGCGACACAGCCACTTTTTCAGTAGCCGAACCTAGCGCTGCTTACGACGCAAAGCCACCACAGATTTGACGCCGCCGAAAACCTTTGCTAGACAATTTGCGGATTTCAAATTCCTGCGCGGGTGCGCCGGATTATGGCAAAGCACGAACCTTTCAACTTTTCAACCTGTCAAGTCCCGGTCAAAAGTTGACACTCTGAGTTGTTGTTTGGGTGAGTTGTCGAGAGTGTGAGCGGAGGCCGTGGCGCATGGGTGCGTGGCGGGCGTCAGATGCAGTAGTCGGGCTCAGCCGTGCCAACGTCCGCAAGGCGACGCTGGTCGTTCGCGACATCCTCAAGCGACACGGCCCCCAGCGCCGAGACAAGTGCGTCGTTGGTCTTCCTCCAGGCGTTTTCGGCCGCGCACCGGCCATGCTTGCCGCAGGCCCCGGGACGCGAGAGGCACTGGACGATGGAAACGGGGCCGTCCGTGGCCTCGACAATGTCAAGAAGCGTGATTTTTTCCGGGAATAGCGCCAGGCGGAGGCCACCGCTGGCGCCGCGCTCGGTGGCGAGCAGGCCGGCGCGACGGAGCGGGACCGCAATGCGGCTGATGAACTTTTCGGAAATGGACTGCGATGTGGCTATTTCCCGTATACTGCGGGGGCCATTTCCGCCATGCACCGCAATGTCGAGCAAAATCCTGAGCGCGTATCTAGATTTGGCTGTAATTTTCATACCGGTATTCTACAACCAGCCGCCGCAAATGTCAACCAAAAAAGTATCCTTTGGGGGCACGGCAAAGGCGGGGACTGGTGGTTTGCCCGGATATTCACCGCCACTTGACAGTTTTCAACCTTGGCGGTATAATCACTTCATTCAAATAGGAAAATAAACTGTTCAGATATGAACAACACGATTCCATCTGTGATTTCGGCAATGCGTGTGTTGGAGATGCTTGCCGCCACGCCGGAAGGCGCGTCCCAGTCGCGCCTTGCGTCCGGCGCAGGCCTTTCGGCAAGCACCTGCTACCGCATCCTCCAGTCGTTTGCGACCCATGGATGGGCGCTCAAGGACACGCGGGGGGCCTGGCGCCTCGGCGCCGGGCTCATGCCGGTAGTCGCCGCCCTGCGCCTGCAAGTCGCGGGAATCGACGCAATGCGCCGCATTCTCAACGACATCGCCGCAAAGGAGACGATCGCCTGCAAGATTTCAATTAGGAGCGACAGGCAGCAGATTGTCGCGGTGCGCGCAGAACCTCCGGGCGAAATGCAGGCGACGGGCAGCGAGGGAAGCCGCTTCCCCGTTGCCGAGGGGTCTTCGGGCGCGGCGCTCCTCGCCGACCTCCCCATAGACGATGCCGTGGCCCTCCTGCGCGCCACCCCCAGGAGCCAGACTGACATCCGCTTCCTTCGATCATCGCTCGCAGACCTCCGCAAAAGGGGGTGGTGCGGACGCCGCCGCATCGCGGCATGGCCCATTGCCGCGCTGTCCGCGCCGATCCGCCCGGCGGGCGGGCCGATCGCCGCCGCGCTCACGTTCCTTGTCCCGGACACCCGCTTCGACGACCCCACCCTACCCCCGCTGCTGCTGGAAACGGCGCGGAAATGCGAATTGAAAATGGAGAACTGAAAATGAGCCAACATCTATCCAAAGCCTACTACGAGCGCTGGAACGCCGACGAGCAGGCGCGCATCGACGCTGACATAGAGCGCTACCGCAAGGCGGACGCCAAAGTCGCGCTCGGCGCGCCGGCGGGCGCAGAGGTGGCTGTCGAGCAGACAAGCCACGCCTTTCGATTCGGCGCCCACCTCTTCAACTTCAACCAGCTAGGTTCGCACGAGGCCAACGAGCGGCACAGGGCATGCTGGAACGGCACCTTCGCCGACGGCGCGCTCTTCAACTCGGGCACCATCGCCTTCTACTGGCGCCCGTTTGAACCCGTCGAGGGGAAGATGCGCTTCGAGGAGGGGCCAGAGGATTCCGAGGCCTGGTGGAACGCCTGCCGCGAACCGAAGCTCCAGCGCTTCTGGCGCCGACCGCCCAGCGAGCCGTGCGTCCGCTTCTGCGAGGACAAGGGCGTCTGGAAGCACGGGCATCCGCTCGTGTGGTCGAACACGCAGTGGCACTATCCCGACTGGCTCATGGCCAAGCTCCCGAAGGAAATCCTCGCCGAGATGCTCACCGACGACCGCAGCGGGGTGTCCATCCTGAAGCAGCCGATGGAGACCGTGCTGAAGCGCCTCCCGTCCGACTTCCCGGACATCGTGGAATCGACGCTGCGCCGGCGTATCGAGGCAATTGCCGCGCGGTACGGCGAGCGCATCAACAGCTGGGACGTCTGCAACGAAAGCGCCTGGGACTGGATCGACGGCTCGCTCGTGCCAGGTTCGCGGCTCAGCCGCAGCCGCAGGACATGGATGCCGGGCGACTACTGCCACTGGGCCTTCCGGGAGGCCATGCGCACGTTGCCCGCGCGCGCAGTCCTGTCCATCAACGACTACAAGCTTGACGAGGCCTACGCGGGGCAGACGCGCGAGATGCTCGCGCGCGGCGACAAGATCGACATGCAGGGCATGCAGATGCACCTGTTCAACCCCGACGACGTCAACCGTATCGCGGAAGGCTCCGAGCTGCGCTCCCCGGCGCAGGTGCGCGCGCAGATAGCCTCCGCGCACGTCGGCGGCCGCATGCCGATCCACCTTTCGGAAATAACCGTTTCCTCGCCAGGCGGCGACGAGCGCGGCGAAGCCATCCAGGCCGAAGTCGCGCGCAACCTCTACCGCCTATGGTTCTCGCTACCGGACATGGCCGCCATCACGTGGTGGAACATCGTCGACGACTGCGGCGCGCCGGGCGAACCTTCCGTCTCCGGACTCTTCCACCGCGACATGACGCCGAAGAAGGCGTATTTCGCGCTCGACGACCTGATCAACCGGGAGTGGCGCACCCGAACGACCGTCAGGGCCGGCGCCGACGGCTCGGCATCCTTCCGCGGCTTCAAGGGCGGCTACAGGCTCTCGTGGCGCGACGCCAACGGCGCCACCAAGGTCATCGAAGCCACCGTATGAGCGCCATCGCCCTAAGACGGCCGGCATTAGACAGACGAGGCGACTTCCAAATTTCCACTCAAAAATTTCCAATTCCCCATCAGCCATGACCACATCGGAACTCAAGATCACGGACATCCGCTTCGCGGACATCGACGGCGCGCCTAAGCGCTGCACATTGGTAAAACTCTACACCAACAAGGAAGGGCTCGTCGGCTATGGCGAAGTCCGCGACGCATCGTCGCGCACATACGCGGCGATGCTGAAGAGCCGCATACTGGGCGAAAACCCGCTCAACGTCGAGAAGGTATTCCGGCGCATCCGCCAGTTTGGCGGCGATTCGCGCCAGGCCGGAGGCGTCTGCGCGATCGAGCTTGCCTGCTGGGACATCGCAGGGAAGTTCTGGGGCGTCCCGGTGTGGCAGCTGCTCGGCGGGAAGTTCCGCGACCGGGTGCGCGTCTACTGCGACACGGACAGCGAGGGCGACGGCCGCGACATGGGCCGCGCCCTGCGGGAGCGCGTCGCCCAGGGCTACACCTACCTGAAGATGGACCTCGGCATCGAACTGCTGATGGACGTGCCCGGCGCCCTGTGCGCGCCGCTCGGGCTCCTTGACGACATGCGCAGGCTGAAGCACGCGGTCAAGACACCGCACGGCTCCATAGACCCGCGCGCGATGCGAGGCGAGGCATACGACCTCTTCAACACGGAGCACTTCCTCACCGGCATCCACATCACGGAAAAGGGGCTGGACTTCCTTGAAGGCTACCTGCGCGAATGCCGGGAGGAGGTAGGCTACGAAATCCCGCTAGCCATCGACCACCTTGGACACATCCCCCTGGAGGACTGCATACGCCTGGCGCGGCGCCTCGAAAAATACAACCTCTCCTGGATGGAGGACGCCATACCGTGGCAGCAGACCGAAATGTGGAAGCAGCTCCATGCCGCCACGAGCGTCCCGCTCGGTACCGGCGAGGACATCTACCTGCTCCGCAATTTCAAGCCGCTTCTCGACAGCGGCGCCCTTGCGGTAGTCCACCCGGACCTGCTCACCGCCGGCGGCATAGCGGAGACGAAGAAAGTGGGCGACTACGCCGAGGAGCGCGGTGTGCAGATGAACATCCACATGGCGGAATCGCCGATTGCCGCAATGGCTGCGGTGCACGTGGCCGCGGCGACGCGCAACTTCGTCGCCCTGGAAATCCACTCGGTAGACGTACCGTGGTGGAAGGACATCATAGTCCCGGCCTTTGACATCGAAAGTGGATTCGTCAAGGTGCCGGACGCGCCGGGCCTCGGCATCGAGGCGCTTAACGAGGGGCTGATCATGGAGAAACTCCACAAGGACTTCCCGAAGCCGTGGGGGGACACATCGGCATGGGACAAGGAATGGTCGAACGACAGGAGGTGGTCGTAATGGACATCCCGCGATTTCGTTTGGACGGGAAGACGGCGCTTGTGACGGGTTCGTCGCGCGGGATTGGCAAGGCGATCGCGGATGCGCTCGAAGGGGCCGGCGCCCGCGTGGTGCGCCACGACAGCAAGGCCTGCGACCTTTCAGACCCGGCGGCCCTGGAGGCCTGGTTCGACGGTCTTGAAAAGGCGGGGGCGGCGCCGGACATCCTAGTCGCCAACGCCTCCGTCCAGGCCAAGATACCGTGGGCGGAATTTCCTCGCGACGAGGCGCTGCGCGAAATCCAGGTGAATTTCCTGGCAACGCTCAGGATGTTCCAGCGCGCATACCCGCACATGAAGGCGCGCGGCTGGGGCCGCCTGATCGCGGTCGGGTCAGTGAACGAACGGCGCCCGCATCCTGACATGTGCGTGTACGCCGCGACAAAGGCGGCGCAGGAGAATCTCGTGCGCGGCCTGGCGCGCCAGCTGGCGCCCGAGGGGATAACGGTCAACAACCTCTGCCCCGGAGTCTTCGCAACGGACCGCAACCGGGAGGCGCTGGCAGACCCGGTCTACGGTGCAAAGGTGCTCTCCGCGATCCCGATGCACGAGGCGGCCATGCCGGAGGACGCCGCCGGGGCGGCGCTGCTGCTCGCATCGGACGCCGGCCGCTACATCACAGGCTCGACAATACTCATCGACGGGGGGCTGTCGATTCCAGGGTAGGGCTACCTTCGGCCTTTCAACCTTCAACTTTTCAACTTTTCAACCAAGGAGCAAACAATGCCATCACTAGCCGACATGCGGACAAAGGCCAAAGAGGCCGGACTCATGAAACTCGACCGCCTAATCGCCAAGCGGCAGTCAATACCGACGAATGAATTCCCGATTCCAGTCAAGGAACTCTGCGAACGCTACGAGCGCCTCTACACCGGCGCAATCAACGACGTAATGCGCGAGCTGACCCTCCTCGACCAGAACCTTCCAAGCGACATCATGCCGCTGCGCAATGAAATGACAGTCTGCGGCGAGGCCTTCACCGTCAAGAGCGCGCCAAACGTGATGATTGAAGGCGAGATGACATTCCGCGCGCAGATGCTCGACGAGTTCAAGCCGGACGGGGTCGTCGTATGGGACACGTCTTCCGACGTCGAGGCGAGCCTATGGGGCGGCGTCATGACGGCCACCGCGAAGACGAAGGGGATACGCGGCGCAGTCATCGCCGGCGGCATCCGCGACACCAAGCAGATACTTGAGCAGGACTTCCCGGTGTTCTACCGCTACCGCACATCGAACGGCTCCCTCGGGCGCTGCATGATCACGCACTACCAGGTGCCGGTCCGGATTGGCAAGGTCACTGTGCGCCCCGGCGACATCATCTTCGGCGACATCGACGGAGTCCTGTGCATCCCGCGTGAAATCGCCTACGACGTGCTGCTGCGCGCCGAGGGAATCGAGAAGAACGAAATCGACATCTTCTCATGGGTGCGGCAGGGTGACACGATTTCCGAAATCATCGACAAGGGCGGTTACTTCTAAGGCGAAGCGACGCCGAAATGGTGCCGGAGGAGGGAGTCGAACCCACACGCCATCGCTGGCGGCAGATTTTGAGTCTGCTGCGTCTGCCATTTCGCCACTCCGGCTCAAACTGCGAATTATTCTAGCAAAAGGCGTTTCCCTTTGCAAATCCCGCGCATGCGGGATGCGATGTGGAAGCGCCTTTCCGCTTGGGGTTGCCGGGCGCCATGCACGGGATGCCCCCGCGGGGACAAGGGGCGCGACATTCGGCATCGGGGAAATTGACGTCTTTCACCACAGCGCATCGACGGCAAGGCCCGTCATTGCGCCAATGGCAAAGAGGACGAAGAGGAGAAGCGCCGCCTCGCGCTTGTTCCGGCAGGCCTGGAAGAGGACGAGCGTCCCCATTCCGGCGCCTGTCGAAAGTCCGGCGACGACCGAGCCAAAGGTGACGGTCCCGGCCATGTGGAGGTCAGCCAGGAAAACCGACACCGCGCAACTGGGGACGAGGCCGAAAAGCGCCGCCGCGACAGGCTGGAGGGGGCTCCCGCTGAGAAGGAGGCGCGCAGTCCTCTCCTCGCCAAGCAGGTCAAGGGCGAATCCTAGGGCCAGGGTTATCACGAAAATAAGGGCCGAAACCCGAAGCGTATGGACGACGGCGAGTTTGAAAATGCCGCCGTCGCAATGGCTGTGGTGGCAGTGCCCGTCATCATGGGCCACCTCCGGCACCTCGGCGCCATGGTGGCCATGGTCATGCCTGAGTTCGGAGTCCTCGCGCCACGTGGCGCGCCACAGGCGGGCGAACGGGAAGTCCACTGCCAGCCCGGCGACTACGCCCACGGCGACCTTGATCGCCAGCAGCGGGGCTATGGCGCGGGCCCCTTCCGGTCTCAGGAGGATCGGGACGGCCTCGTCGGACGTGGCGATGAAGACGGCCAGGAGGGTGCCGGGGGTGATTATGCGGTCGGCGTAGAAGTTGGCCGCCGCGACGGAAAAGCCGCACTGCGGGACGAGTCCGGCAAGTGCGCCGCCGATGGAGCCGAAACGCCCGAAACGGCCCAGGCGTTCCTTGGCGTGCTCCCCTGCCCTGTGGGCGAGCCATTCGAGCAGGAGGTAGGCGCCAAGAAGGAACGGCACCGCCTTTGCGGTGTCGGTCAGCGCGTCAAGCAGGATTTCGTGGAATGCTGGCACGGTGGGGGCGGATTTCGCTGCGCCACGCTAGGCGCCGTAGCCGAATGGATGAGCGAGGTGCCACTTCCAGGCGGACTCGACGATGGCGTCTATTTCAGTGAAGGAAGCCTTCCAGCCAAGGACCTCGCTGGCGCGGCCGACCTTGGCGACAAGGCGGTCGGGGTCGCCGCCGCGGCGCGGCGTGACCTCCGCCGGAATCGGGCGTCCGGTGACGCGCCTAGCGCTCTCGACTACTTCGCGGACGGAGAAGCCGCGCCCCGTGCCGAGGTTCACGGCGCCCTGGGCACCGGACTCGATCGCGCGCAGGTGGGCGTCGGCGAGATCGGTCACATGGATGTAGTCGCGGATGCAGGTGCCGTCCGGCGTCGCGTAGTCGTCGCCGAAAATCCGGGCCTTGTCGGCCTGGCCAAGAGCCACCTTGAGGACGAGCGGGATGAGGTGCGTTTCGGCGGGGACGCGGTGGTCCTCGCCGAGGCCGCCCTCGGCGCCGCAGGCGTTGAAGTAGCGCAGCGCGATGGCGCTGAGGCCGTGCAGGCGCGCGTGCCAGCGCAGCATCGTCTCGAACATCAGCTTGGACTCGCCGTATGGGTTTGTCGGGCGCTGCGGCGTGTCTTCGGAGATAAGCTCGGTGCCCGGTTCGCCGTAGGTGGCGCACGACGACGAGAACACAATCCGCCCAACGCCGCACTCGCGCATGGCCGCAAGGAGGTTCATGCCGCCGCCGACGTTGTTCTCGAAGTAGAGTTCCGGACTGCGCATGGACTCGCCGACGAGCGCATACGCGGCAAAGTGCATCACGGCCTCCGGCTTCTCGGCCTTCATTGCGGCGGCTATTTCGCCGGGGTTCCTGAGATCGCCGACAGTAAGCCTGACGCCATCGGGGACGGTTTCCCCGTGGCCGCGCTCAAGGTTGTCGAAAATCGCCACTTCATGGCCCGCCGCGAGCAGCCTCCGGACAGTCACGCTACCAATGTATCCGCTACCGCCTGTGACGAGTATTTTCACTGCTTTTCTCCGGAAATGGCCTCAATTCTGGCCTCTAGCGCCTTAATCCGCTCCTTGAGCTTGGCGACCTGCCTTGGCGTTGAAACGAGGGACACAAGTTCGCGCATGCTCTGCTGCGGGGTCCCGATGACATATTCCCCGGGGGCGACGTCGCGGCTGAGGCCGCACTGGGGGCCGACCTGGGCGCCATCGCCGATGTGGAGGTGGCCGGACAGACCGGCCTGGGCCCAGATGCGGACGCCGCTCCCGACCGTCGTGCTTCCGGCGATTCCGGCCTGGGCTATTACGCCGGAGAAGTCGCCGATGCGGACGTTGTGCCCGATTTGGACGAGGTTGTCGATCTTGACGCAGTTGCCGATGCGCGTCTCGCCGAAACGGGCGCGGTCAATCGTCGTGTTGGAGCCGATCTCCACGTCGTCGCCGATCTTCACGATGCCGACCTGGGGGATCTTCTCGATTTGCGGGACCCCGCCGGGAAGGATGTCGATGGAGTAGCCGAAGCCGTCGCTGCCTATGACGACGCCGCAATGGGCTATGAAGCGCGCGCCGATGCGGACGCGCTCGCGAATCTTGACACCGGGGTAGAGATGGGCGCCGGCACCGATTTCGACATCCTCGCCGATGAAGCACTGGGCCTCGACCACCGACCCGTCGCCAATCCTGGCGCCGCCCTCGATCACGGTGAACGGGCCGACATGGACATTGGCGCCGAGCACGGCCTTTGGCGAAACCACTGCGGTGGGGTGGATGCCGGGCGCGCGCTCCGGCGGCGGCGGGGAGAGGAACGGCGCGGCGTGGGAGAAGGCCTTGTCGGGGTTGCCGGAGCGGATCAGCGCCTTTGCCGAGGATTCGCCCTTCCAGTCGGCGCCGACAATGACGGCCGTGGCCTTCGTCGTTGCGACCTGCGGGGCATAGCGCTTGTTCGAGAGGAAGGAAAGCGCCCCCTCTCCGGCCTCGGACAGGCTTGCCATGCGGCAAAGGACGGCTGAGCCGTCCCCTTCGAAAGTCGCGCCAATCCTGCCTGCGAGTTCTGCGACTGAAATCGGCATCGGGCTATTCCCCCTTGGGAGCATCGGACGCCGGCTCCCCGGCAGGCTCTTCCTCGCCCGCCTTGTCCTCAATTCCAAGGAGGGCCATGATGTCCTCCGTTATGTCCGTGGACTCGTCGGCCCAGACGGCGGCGGGGGCGATCCCGAGGCGGGTCCCGGAGGTTGGCAGGACGACCGTCAGCCCCTTCGCCTTGGCGTACTTTGAGACCTGCTCCTCGATTTGGCGGACAGTCAGCCGCAGCATCCTGAGCTCCTGCTCGTTGAGGCTGCGCTGGCGCTCCTGGCGCTTCTCGACGAAATCGCGCTCCGCGTTGCGCGCGATCTCGACGTTCTTCTCGGCATCCTCCTCCGCGCGGCGGCGGGCCTTTTCGCCGAGGGCCGGGTTGCGGCTCTCCTCCACCGAGGCGGCGGCGGCCTTGCGCGCCGCGCGGACGCTGTCCTCAAGCTGGGCCATCTCGTCCTGGTACTCCTTGAGGGTTTCGCGGAGAAGCTCCTTGTTGCGGGCGGTGTCGGGGTGCAAATCGACGATGCGCTCTATGTCAAGCGTCCCGATTAGCGTTTCGGCGCTTGCGCAGATCCAGGCGAGGGCGACGGCGGCCGACACTGCGATTGAAACTGTCCTCTTCATGGCTTTCTCCTAGTTCTGGCTCTGGCTGGTTGCCGCCTGCTTTTCCTGGCGGAGCTTGTAGATGCGCTGCATCTTCGCGTCGATGTCCTTGTAGGCGATGTCGGCGCCGTAGATTTCGCGGTAGATCTTGAACGCCTTCTCGATGTCGCCCGCCTCCTCGGCCATTTCGCCGAGATCGAAGAGGACGGCCTTTTTCGTGTCGTCCATGACATGCAGCTGCTCAAGCGCGGTTTCGAGCTGCATGACAGCCATGTCGCGCTGGCCCTTGGCGCGGAAGCACTTCGCAAGGCCATGCAGGGAGAGGGTGCGCTCCTTCGGGCTGCGCTGCGAAAGCTGGAACTGCTGGATGGCGTCGTCGTAGGCGTCGTACATGAGGTACTGCTGGCCAAGTTCGAAGCGCAGCCTGAGGTCGTTCGGGTAGCGCTCGACGCGCTGCACGAGGTCGTCGAAGACGAACTGGTTGCGCGAGGCGCGGAGCTCCTCGGCCTCGTCGCTCTTGCCCTGCTGGATGAGTGCCTCGATCTTGGAGTCGTATGCCTGGATGCTGACGTTGGTGAGCATGCGGTCGAGTTCCGGGTCGGACGAGTTGATCTCCCTCGCCTGGGTGAGCGCCTCGACGGCTTCGTCGTAGCGCTTGAGCTGCTGGTAGATGCGGGCGAGGCCGCGGTAGTAGTTGATGTTGCGCGGGTCCTTCGCGATCTTGGCCTTCTGGTCGGCGATCAGGGCCTCGGCGTCGTCGCCCTCCGCGACGGTCGCCTTGTTCTTCATGTCGAGCTTGCTCGCCTCCTCCTTGTTCCTGATGAGGTCGCGGAAGCCCTCCTTCTTGTCGGAGTTGACGACATCCTCCCAGCCGCCGGCCATCGTCATGCGGGCCTCGGTGTCCTTCAGGAGCGTGACGAGATTGCCGTCCTGCGGGTGCTTGCCGAGGAGTGCCGAGTAGATTTCGCGGGCCTTCTTCCACTCCTTGGCC
>JAFWPM010000307.1 GCA_017509565.1 Kiritimatiellia bacterium
AAGGCCATCATCTGTACGTTGACAGCGGTGCCCCAGCTGTAGGGGATATCATTGTCGCGGCGGTATACATTGGCCCGCGGGTTGTCCCAGGAACGGAATACGGCCTTGATGGCGCCGACCAGCTGCTCCTTGGCGTCGGACGGGAAGTCCTTCCCGATCTTGCTCTTGTATTCGGCCTTGAACTGCGAGGCGAGCTCCTTGAGGTCGTCTGCGCCGAGTTCGACGTCCTGGGTGACGCCCTTCTTGGCCTTCATCTCGTCAATCAGCTTCTCGAAGTACTTCTTGCCGACCTCCATGACGACGTCGGAGAACATCTGGATGAAGCGGCGGTAGCAGTCCCATGCCCAGCGCGGGTTGCCGGTCTGGGCCGCGAGGGATTCGACGACGGTTTCGTTGAGGCCGAGGTTGAGGATCGTGTCCATCATGCCCGGCATCGAGGCGCGGGCGCCGGAGCGGACGGATACAAGGAGCGGGTTCTTCGCGTCGCCGAACTTCTTGCCGGCTGACTTTTCGAGCCGGTCGATGTAATCCATGACCTGGGCCATTATGTCGTCGGCGATTACCTTGCCGTCGTTGTAGTAGCGTGTGCAGGCTTCGGTGGTGATGGTGAAACCCTGCGGGACGGGGAGCCCGAGGGAGGCCATCTCGGCTAGGTTCGCGCCCTTGCCGCCGAGGAGTTCGCGCATGTTTGCGTTGCCTTCGGTCTGACCGCAGCCGAAGAAGTAGACGTATTTAGTCTTGTCCATGGGTAAGCATTCCCTGTGAATGTAGTCGTTGTTTTAGTGATTTGTAAATTATACTCTTTATTTTGCAAATGGGCAAATCGCCGCCCAAAAAAAATTGTGGGGAAAAAGTGCAAGATTTACTGGAACGAATTTTAAGGGGGCGAATAAAAGGCGGAAGAAGGGCGTGAGGAATCGGTGCGCCACAAGTGCGGCACCGGGCCGCCTGGAGCCGGTCAGCAGGAGAGGCAGAGGCGACCACCGTCGATAAGGTGGTTGGATCCGGTGACGAAGGCCCCCTTGGACGAAGCCAGATAAAGGATGAAATCGACGACTTCAGAGGGGTCTGCGGCGCGTCCGAGCAGAGTCTTCATCCCCGCCATGCCCGGTCGGGTGAGAACCGGGCCCGGGGAGACGCAGAAAGCGCGGATGCCGTGCGGGGCGCCGTCCTTGGCGAGCGCCTTCGTGAAGTTGAAGAGTCCGCTTTTGGCAGTTCCGTACATCGCGCCGCTGCCGTCGCCTTCAAAGCCGGTCACCGAGCCGAGGAGGCAGACAACGCCGCCTTTCTGCGCGACCATCGCCGGGAGGCACGCCCGCGCCATGTAGATCGGGCCGCGGAGATTCACGTCGAGCCCCCAGTCGATCACCTCGCGCGGCTGCTCGTGGAACGGGACGTGGCTGTTGCAGACGCGGGCTTCATTGCCGCCGGCGAAGCTGAACAGAAAATCAAGGCGTCCGAACCGCTCAAGCGCAATCGCTGCGGCTTTCTGGGCGTCCTCCCAGTGTCGGACATCGCAGGGGCATGGAGCGGCGGCTCCGGCGGACTCGCGTACTTCCTGGGCCTCAGCGATGGCGGCGGCCTCGCGCGCCAGCGCGCCCTCGTTCACATCGCACATTACGACCTTCGCGCCGCAGGCGGCTAGCTCGCGTGTGGCGAGAAGCCCCATGCCCGATGCGGCTCCGGTGATTACGGCAACCTTGCCGGCAAATTCAGTTTTAAAGAGTTCCATAGTTGTCAGATGGGTGATTTCGGCAAATGGGCCGCGCTGTAGGGCTCCGGCCCAGAATGGCGTTCCGTCCCGTCCTCACGGCCGCTACAAATATTATACCATACCAGTTGTGCGGACCCTTGGACCTTTTTACAACTTAAGGGAGACACCCTTCAAAAATAAATATGGAAAATAGCGTATCGCGTATCGCGTATCCAAAAAAGGTCCGAAAAAGGTTCTTGCGGCAAACTCAAGACAGAATTGCGATTGCAAGCCCCGCAATCGCGCACGCATTCCGCAAATACGGCACGATTCGGCGGATGTTCCCTCCTGACATCGGCGGCCAAATGACCATGCCGCTCGCCTGAACCGGCCTTATGCCATTCCCACTAACGACTTTGCCTGCCAGCTGCAACTGGCAGACTTTGAACGCCCTTGTTTCTACTGCGATTTTTAGGTTCAAAGAACGCAAAGAACACAAAGAGTATATCTAACGCAGAGGCGCAGAGGGAGCCGCGCCCCAAGTCGTCACAGACGCCCCCCGGCAAGTCGGCTTTCGTGGTCGCGCGTAGCGCCATTCCCTTCGTGGACTTTATGTGAGATACTGTTCAAACACTACCCACAGTCATGCACGAAGAGCAATTTTTTAACACAATGGACACAAAGGCACACGGCAGCGTGCTGCCCCCGTCTGGAAGTGGCCTTCGGCCTGAATGGAAAGCCAGGTAGAAAAGTTGAAAGGTTGAAAGAGCGAGGGGCGGATGGCCCTATTTTGGATTGTGCCTCTGGCGGCGGTAGTCGCGCATTGTGACGCCGTAGACACGGCGGAAGATGACTTTGAGGAATACCTCGTCCTCGTAGCCGCAGAGAAAGGCGATTTCCTTGATCGGCGTCTCGGTGTGGCGCAGCAGATGGCAGGCCTTCTCCAGCCGCACCCGTTGAATCTCCTGGACGACCGTCCGCCCCAATGTCTTTTTGAAGTAGCGCTGGAGCAGACAGGCCGAACATCCGGCCGCCTTGACAGCCTCGGCCGCAGTCCCGCCGGACGCCGCATGCAAGCGGATGAAGTCGAGCGCCCTGTTGACGATTCGCGCCGTCCCATGGTCATCGCGCGTCGATTGCCGCTCCACGGTTCCCCTTATGCCGTAGATAATCGGCTTCGCCGGCGGGCGTTTACCGGAGAGCATCGCGTCAAGCGCCCGCATCGCCTCGTAGCCTCCGCTCTCGAAGTCGGGTTCGATGCTGCTCAGGGTCGGCTCCGTCTGCTCGCAGATGTATTCCTCGTTGTCGACGCCGATGACCTGCGCCACCGCCGGCACCTCGATGCCGCACTCGCGGCAGATGTCCAGCACGTGCCAGGCGCGCCAGTCGGACACGGCGAAAATCCCGCAGGGCTTCGGGAGTGCGCGCAGCCACGAGGCGAGCGCCTCGCGCTCCTGCGACAGGCTTGCCCCGCCATCGACGCGGAACGGGGCAGCCATCTGGCAGCCCGCATCGCGCACGGCGTTTGCGAAGGCCTTTTCGCGAGTAGCCGACCAGGAGGGCGAGTTCAAGGCGCCGACGCAGCCGAAGTGGCGCAGGTTGCGGCGCAGCAGGTGCGCGGCCGCCAGACGCCCGATGGCATCGTCGTCGCACAGCACGCTGACGTGCGCGTCGGGGAGCGCTGCGCCTTCGCCCATCCAGTTGAAGACGACTGCCGCGCGGACAGACGCCGGAACCGGCTTGGCGATTCCGGCGTCTCCTGCCGCAATGCCGTCGGGACGCCAGTCGTCCCAGTCTGTGAACTCGTCAGCGGGGTGGTGCTGGTTCCAGATGTGGAGGTCGATGTGGCGGTGCGTGGCGGTGTAGCGCAGGACGCCGCGCGCCAGGGCGCGCGCCGCCGCAGTCTCCAGTCCAAGCCACACCAGGATCCTGAACCGCCCGTTGCCTTTTGACTTTGCCATTGCTTGATGAGGCATTCTATCACAACCGTCGAAGGTGTGCGCCGAGGTTCCTGTCATCCCTGCCTCGCCAGCCAGATTGAGAAAAGCCGGTCCTCAATGGCGTAGTCGCCGCCGTCGCGGCTGACGAGGCCCAGGCCGACAAGTTTCTTCAGCGAGAGCCTTACGCTGGCGCTGGCGCGAAGGTGGTGCCGCGCCATGAACCCGCCGGCCGTCGGTTCGCCGACCCGCCCCTCGGCCGCAATCGCCCGAAGAAGCCTGACCGCCCCATCCGGCAGCGATTCAACGAGCGTCCCGTAATAGTAGGAGCCATTTTCCACAAGCCAGTCCAGCGCATCCTCGAAGTCTTCCATCCGCGCCGAACGCCGGGCATAGAAGCGGTTCAGCACAGCCTGGACATTCCATGTCCGCCCGTCGAACGCGTCGAACACACGCCCGAACACGTCGGCTTCAAGGTTGACTCCCGCCTTTTTGAAATGGTGCCTCGCAAAGGCGAAGTATTTGCCTGAGTCTATCGGCCCCAGCGGCATCGTCTGCGTGGAGTCGAAAAACGGGCGGTTCGGGGCCGAAAACATCTCGGCCATCATGTGGCGCTTCGATCCGGCGAAGATGAAGCGCGTCTGCGGCAGAAACTGGACATAGCTGCGCAACAGCGCCTCGGTCCCCTTTTCCGGGAACTCCGCGACCTGCTGGAACTCGTCTATCGCCACAACCGAGCGGCGCCCCCTGGCGCCAAGGTAATCGAAACACTCCTTGAGGGTCGCCTCAGCCCGCGACGGTTCAAGCGTGAACGAATATGACGGCGCGCCTGTCAGCGGGTCGATGGAGACCGTCGGCCTGGAACTCCTGAAAAATCCCGTTGCCGCCGAAAGGGCCTTGTCCAGCCTGGAGTCCATCGAGCCGATCACGGCGACGGCCAGCCGTCGCGCAAAATCCGAAAGGTTTCTCGCCGTGAAGATGTCAACGTAGATCGGCATCCATTTCCCCTCCCGCCTCAGCGTATGGAACAGATGGTGGATGAGGCCTGTCTTGCCCATGCGCCTAGGCGAGAGAAGGGTCACATTCCTCCCGTTTCCAACCGCCTCCAGCATTTCGCCGAGTTCGCGCTCGCGGTCGCAGAAATACTCTGGCGACTCGTAGCCGGCAAGGAGAAATGGATTGTCGATTGAGTTTTTTCTCATGGCATAAATTATATCATATAATTTGCAACATGGAAGAGGGGCCGCAACCCTGCGCCTACGGTGCGAAACACAAATCCCCTTGACCTACACCTTCTTTCCCATGCACCTATTTTACCATATGTCCCGATGTATGCAAAAGACAATATTTTTGTCTGTATTCGCCTATTGTATCAACATGTCGCAAGGGGTATAATGAATGCCAGACTGAAGGAGAAAACATGAACGCAACAACACTACGCACACTCGCCGCCGCTACGGCAATCGCAACCGCTACAGGCGCGGTCACTTCAGCCGCAATGGCCGATGGTTACCAGTACATGATATCCGGCGATCCAATCGCCTCTGCAACAGTTGGCGTTGACAATTGCGAGACTGCAAACGTCTTGCTCAATGTCCGTCAGCACGCAGTTGCCGAATCAGCGACAGTCTCGCTTGAAGTCAGGCAGCATGCAGTCGTCGCGACTCGGACGATTGCCCTCTCGTCGAAAAAGCCAGTCGGATTCATGATGATAGTCCGGTAGTCTGGACAAGCCCTTTCACCCACAGCACAAGGAGAATGACAATGAACTTCACGCGGAATTATACGGCAATGGCGGTTTTGGCGTTTGCAATGGTCGCAGGCGCCGCCCCTGACATTTTCGACGCCACAATCAACCAGAATTCAACAACCCGCGAGGTCACAATAACCTACAAGCTCTCAGAGCCGGCGGTGGTAACGCTCGACATCCTCACGAACGCCACGGCCAACGCCGCGACCGGCTGGGCCTCCATCGGTGGCGAACACATCTGCAACGCGCGGGGCGCGGTCTGGCGCAAGGTGACGAGCGCCGACGCCGTGAACGGCACTTACACCATAATCTGGCAGCCCGCCGAGTCATGGTCTGACGGCAACGGCGACGGCTTCAATGTCGAGGAAGGCTGCGCAAAGGCAGTGGTGTCGGCATGGCCGCTCGACAACACGCCCGACTACATGGTGGTCGACATCTCCGCTGTCGCGCAGCCCAACACGCAGCGCTACTACCCGCGCGTCGATTTCCTCCCAGGTTCCGAACTTGGCCAGAAGGGCGCGGTCACCAACAACCCCGCCTACAAGACCTCCATGCTCGTGATGCGCAAGATCATGGCCAAAGACATCACATGGACAATGGGCTCGACTGCGGCGGAGACGGAGCGCAACGCGACCCGCGAGGCGACGCATCAGGTGACGCTGACGAACAACTTCTACATCGGCGTCTTCGAGGTCACGCAGTCGCAATGGGCGGAAATCAAGACGGACCACACCTTCCCGTCCTACTTCAACAACGAATCGTGTCGTGCTACACGTCCGGTGGAGAATGTCTCCTACCACGAAATCCGCAACTCCAACAACAACACGGAACGCAAAAACCACGACTGGCCTGCCAATCCCCACACGGGCAGCTTCATCGGTCTTCTCCGCGCGAAGACCGGAATCGACTTCGATCTCCCCGGCGAGGCGCAGTGGGAGTTCGCCGCGCGCGCCGGCAACGGCAGCCCGAACAGGGGCGACGGCTCCGCGATCCTGAATGTAGACGAAGACACGAATCTCGCGCGGCTTGGACGCTGGTGGTTCAACGGCGGCTATGTCGATGACACGGCGCCGAGCGCGGATGTCGGACTGGAACATGGTACCGCGTCCGTCGGCAGCTACGCCCCGAACGACTGGGGCCTCTATGATGTGTTCGGGAACGTCTGGGAATTCTGCCTCGACAGGTGGGAGGAGAACATCAGCAACTACGGAGGACGGATCAACGTCAATCTTGAAGCGCCGGGAAGCACCATTTCAGGAACTTCCACTTCATATCACGTCACGAGGGGCGGAGGTTACAGTTCCAATGCGAAGAGCTGCAGACCTGCACACCGCGATGGAGGGACGAGCGCCAACAAGGCGGTAGGCTTCCGCGTGGCCTGCACGGCTGGCCTTCAGTAACTGCCAATCGGAGAGGAGAACGGCGCGATGTGCGGCGACGAGGTGTCGGCGCTCCGCAAGGCCCTTTGCGGAGCGGCCCTTGCGGCGGCGGTTTCGGGAACGACGTCGGGCGCCGTGTTCGACGTTCGCGAATACGGCGCGATTGGCGACGGGATCGTGAAGGACACGATCGCCATCCAGCGCGCGCTCGACGCGGCAGGCGCCGCTGGCGGGGGCCGCGTCACGCTGCCGCCGGGGGTGTACCTTTCCGGCGCGCTTTGGCTCAGGAGCGGCGTCGATCTCCATTTGGAGAAGGGTGCGGTCCTGAAGGGCAGCACAGACAGGGCCGACTACAACGCGGACGACGCCTTCCCGGAGAACTTCCATAGCGAAGCCGAAGAGTGGAGCGGCGCACATCTCGTGATCGGCCTCAGGGTCGGGAACGTCGCCATTACCGGCGAAGGGACGATCGACGGCAGCGGAAGCGCGTTCTTCGGCGAATGCGACGAAAGCGACCGTTTCCCGTGGTATAAATTCGGTCTCCGCCTCCATCCGCTTGACCGGAGTTGGTTCCGTCCCGGCCCGATGGTCGCGTTCTTCCTCTCCAAGGACATACGCCTAGAGGGCGTGACGCTGAAGGACACGCCGTGCTGGACGGCGCATTTCCGCTGCTGCGATGGCCTGTCCATACGCGGCGTAACAATCGACGCCGACAGGACAATCGCCAATTCTGACGGCTTCTCCATCGACTGCACCCGCAACGTCGATATTTCCGGTTGCGCGATCAGGACTGGCGACGACAGCTTCGCCATCCGCGCCTCGTGCCAACTCCACGCGGGCGAACACCCATGCGAAAACATCCGTATCCGGGACTGCGACGCATGGAGTTGCTGCTACGGAGTGCGCTTGGGCGTTGGCAGCGGGACCATCCGCAACGTTTCCGTCGAAAACTGCCGCTTCCATGAAAGCGCATACGGGATTGGCTTCACGCCGGCCTGGGTCGTCGAGGAGAAGAACGTTTACATCGAGGACATCACGGTCAAGGATTGCCTAATCGGGGAATGCGGCTTGCCGGTGGAAGTGGCGCCACCAAAGGCCGACGCCCGCGTGAGGGGCGTGCTGTTCGAGAACTGCCGGATGGAATCGCTGGAACCGTCCCGAATCGGAGGAAACGGCGTTTGCAGAGCCGAGGACTTCACGTTCAGCGGCTGCAGTCGGAAAAAACTCGATGCTCTCCGCATCGCACACAAGCCGGGATGGAACGGAGGCGGGAACGGTCAGGAGTTCGCCAATGTCTGGCCCGGGTGCGACGTCCGTTTCGATAATTGCACAGACGGCAACGGCACACCGGTACCGGAATCCGCATTTGCCTGCGCCTACACGCCAGAAGTCTCCGCAACGCCGCGTCTGCGCGGGGTCATGTCCCCCGGTGGCGACATGACGGAGGCCGACTTCCTGAAACTGGAGGAGTGGGGTGTGAAAATCATCCGTTTCCAGATGTGCCGCCGCAATTGGAAGGGCATCGAGGAGGACCGGTATCTTGAGGAATGGGACCGCTGGTTGAATGAACGCCTTGACCACTTCGATTCCTTCGTGCTGCCCATGGCGGTGCGGCACGGAATGAAGGTCGCCCTCGACATGCACATTTCGCCCGGCGGGTGCGAAGAATCAGAGGAGAACAAGATGTTCCACGACGCGACGCTGGCGGAGCATTTCGTCGAGACGTGGCGCCGCATCGCCCGCCGGTTCCGTGGCCGCGAAGGCATCTACGGCTACGACCTTGTGAACGAGCCGTCGCAGAAGCGCGAGGCGCTGCCTGGATGCGACTGGTGGAATCTCCAGCGGAGGGCTGCGGAGGCCGTGCGCGAGGAAGACCCGCTCACGCCGATCATCATCGAGTCCAACCTGAAGGACGGCCCCTCGACATTCGCCGACATGCGGCCGCTGGCGATCTCAAACGTCATCTACGAAGTCCACATCTACGCGCCAACGGCCTTTACGCACCAGCGCATCTTCGACCCGTCGGAACCGGAGGTCGGCTGGCCCAATGCCGAAAAGGGGTGGGATGCCGACTTCTTGCGCGACGTGATGAAGCCCGTGCGCGAGTTCCAGCTCAAATACGGCGCGAAAATATACGTGGGCGAGTTCAGCGCCGCCGCCTGGGCGCCGGGGGCTGACCAATATCTGCGCGACTGCATCGCTCTCTTCGAGGAATACGGCTGGGACTGGACCTACCACGCCTTCCGCGAATCGCCGATCTGGGACGTGGAAATGGAAGGTTCCAAACACCCCGGCATGTCTCCCGCCGCAACCGGGACCCCTCGAAAACGCGCGCTACTCGACGGTTTGGCGAGGTAAGACCGCCTGAGTCCGTGCCCGTCGCGGCCTATGCCGCGTAGATGCCGCGTTGCACGAAGGCGTAGTAGGCGACGGCCTCGGCGGCGTCCGCGAACCCAAGCGCGCGGATGGCGGCCGGAAGCGACATGTACAGCAGCTTCAGCAGCCCGGTGAAGTTTTCCCGAGAGTGCATAAAGGGACAGACTATTTATTGTCTGCCCATCAAAGCGGCATCGTCCTGCACCTCCATGAGTGCACAAAGGTGAGTGCACAAAGGGACAGACTATTTATCGCGGACAAAGGTGAATTGGCACATATATTACCATGGCGCAATATTGAGATTAAGCGGAAAGCAGCGCCGCGAGGCGGGAAGCGACGGACTCGCGGGAATATCCGGCAAGGGTCCAGGCGCGGCCGGATTCGCCAAGCGCCGCGGCCAGGTCTGGCCGCTCCACAATAAGGTCCAGCGCCGTTATGAATTCGGAGCAATTTCGGAACCAAAGGCCGCCGCCGGCGGCGCGGGTCTGCGCTGTCAGAACCCGGCCGCTTGCAAGGACCAGCACGGGCCTACGGGCCAGCCAGCTTTCCAGAAGGACAATGCCCAGGCTTTCGTTTACCGAGGCATGGCAAAAGGCGACGGCACCAGCCATCAAGTCGTGCTTGTCCTGCTCGGACACGAAGCCAAGATCGACAATGTCGCCCTCAAGGCCCTCCGGGCGTTCGATTTCCCCCGAACCGGTGAAGACAAAGCGCATTCTGGATTCCGGGCGGGTGCGCCGGTATGCGGCCCAGTAGTCCAGCAGGAGCGGGGTGCCCTTCAGGGGCTCACGGCGTCCGCAGAAGAGGATGTACGGCGCCGCGCCGCCAGGTGAGGGGGATGCGCAACCCGCGAGTTCCCTTCCCCGGTCGGCCGACGAGGTGAAGTCGTCGAGGGCGAATCCGACGACTGCCGAGGCGATGGCCGAGCCGGCCCCAGGTCCAAGTCCGTACAGCGATGCGGCCAGGTCGCGCTCTTCGGCGGTGTTGAAGCAAAAGCCGCGCACGGAGCGGAACATTTCCGCGACGACGCCAATGCGCGCGAACGGCTCGTCATGCAGGCAGGGGACAAGAATTGTTTTTTCCGGGAAAAGGCGTGAGGATTCGACAGCAAGACCAAAGAGGTATGGGCCGACGACGACGCGATCGGGGTCCGTCGCCCGGACGTGCTCCATCATCGCAGGCGACCTGACGTTGTTCCGCAGCCAGAGTTCCTCATCCTCCGCGGAGAGGGTCTCCCCGCCGGAGACGCGGATTTGGAGCGACATGAAAAGTTCGCCATTGCGCGAAGGATCCACGGGGAAGCGGCGGACCCTTACGCCATCGCGTATGAATTCACCTTCGGGAAGTTCGTTCGCCCAAGTGAAGTGGCTTTTGGCGCAGGTGGTGAGGAATTCGACATCGAAGCCGGCGCGCGCGGCCAGCGTGGCCAAATTGAAAAGGAGTGTTTCAGCCCCGCCGACGGCGCCATTCTCCGCAAGCCGCGGTGAAAGGAAGGCGATCTTCATGGCTTTGACGGGGAGTTCTGGCTTTGGGGGTGGGAAGGGGAAGGGGGGAAAGGGGGATTTGAAATTTAGGATTTAGGATTTGAAATTTGAGGTTTGAGATTTGAGGTTTGAGGTTTAAGATTTAAGATTTGAGATTTGAGGTTGTGCTTGGACTGGGGGGGCGTCATGCCCTGCCGGCTTTTTCGAGTGCCGCGAGACGGCGCTCGAGTTCGGCTATGCGCGCGTTTGCCTTTGCCAAATCCTCGCTCTCGCGTTCGGCCAGAAGGGACAGCGACGAGTGGAATATCGCGTTGGCCCGGTTCTGCTGCGACCAAAGCCTGAACGTGTAGAAGCGCAGCAGCGAGCGGATTGTCCTTTTAAGGCGTATCAGGAGTTTGCCGACCAGGCCGGAGTGCTTTTCGCGAATCTCCCAGTCCCCGATATCCACCTGCGTGACGCGGTGGATACCGGAGAGGTAGCCATTGAAGAATTCGGGGTTGTCCTTGAGGGCGGAGAGGTTGAAGCGCTCGGCGCGGACAAGCGTTTCGAGATCATATTCGCCATTTTTCAGGCGCTCCGCGGCGCGGCGGCGGATTTCATCCACCACGGCGGCTGCGTCCACGGAACCGTCGGCGCCTATTTTGACATCCCATCTTTCCATGGCCTGGCCGGGATGCCGCTACTTGGCGGCCTTGATGTCGTTGTCGATGATCCAGTCGACGACCTTGGAGTAGCGTATGCGGTCGCGGTAGTAGCCGACGAGGCCATTCTTCACGATGCCGTCGTAGATTTTGTCGCCGCTGACGGAGTCGCCGCCGCGGCGGGCGTATGAGGCGGCCTCGCTGTCGGCGAGGGCGCGGACATCCTTGTCCGTGGCGGTGATGTCAAGTTCCCTGGCAATGGCGGCGCCGATGTAGTTCAGGCGGACAATGCGGGTAGCCTCGGCATCGATTTTCTCGCGGAGCTCATCGACATGGTCCTTGACGTAGTCGTTAGCCTCCTCCTGATTGGCGATCTTGCCCTGGATTTCGCGGGTAACGACATTTTCGCCGATTGCGCGGCCGGCGGCGGCGACCACGCTCTTCGGGACGTCGAAGGTGGCCTTCTTTGCAAGGATGCCGTCGATTTCGTCGTGGAGGCGCGCGCGTTCGCGGTATTCGAGATCGGCCTCCAGGCGGGAGCGGAGAAAATCGCGGACCTTGTCAATGGACTCCATTCCAAGCCCCTTGCAGACATCCTCGTCGGTAGGCTGGACAACGGCGTTCGCCTTGATGATCGTCCCCTTGTAGGAGCCCTTGGCGCCGCGGAGTGATTCAACGGAGAAGGTGTCGGGGAAAGTCGTATCGAAAGAGAAGGCGTCGCCCTTCTTAAGGCCGAGCAGCGCCTTGGCGGAGCCTGGTATCGCCTCGTAGGCCGGCTTTTCGCCGACCTGCAGCCAGAAGTTGTCGTTCCTGATGTAGCGGGACGCGGGGTCGTCCTCCTTTTCCGGGGCGGGGATGTCGCTTTCGAAGGAAATGTTGGCGTAGTCGCCGGCCTTCAGGGGTTCGTCGCTTTCCTTTGTCGTGGCGAAGGACTCCCTGATGCCGGAGAGCTGGCGCTCGACATCATCCTCGGCGACGGCCGGCTTCTCGTACTTGACGGGAAGGCCCTTGTATTTCGGGACCTTGACGGCGGGGTTGACATCGATGGAAACGGTGAACTCTATGCCTTTCTCCGGGGAGAACACCACATCGGCAAGGTTGACGATGGAGGCGACGTCGAGCTTTTCATCCTCGACGGCCTTGTCGATGAACTTGCGGCAGAGCTGTGATTCGACTTCCGCGTCGATCTGCCGGCCATAGGCGCGCAGGACAATGTCCTTCGGGGCCTTGCCCTTGCGGAAACCGCGAATCTGGGAGTTGCGCATGTGCGCGCCGAGGACGCGGTTGTATGTGTCGGCGGTCTCTTCGGCCGGGGCGGAGATTGCGAGGGTGATGCGGCACTCGCCGTCTTTTTTTGAATCGGTCTTCATGGTCATTAGTCGCTTGTTCCAAGTCTTTGTTTGAAAGAGGTTGAATGTGGCCGTAGCATGCGCGAAAACCACGCATACCATTATATCAATTCTTCATCGTCACGCCCATGAGAAACTCCGCGTTGCTGTGCGTTTTCTTCATGGCCTTGATAACTGTCTCCATAACTTCGGCCGACGGCATGCCGGACAGGGCCTTGCGGACCGACCAGATGCGCGGGAGTTCGTCGGGATGGAGGATGAGGTCCTCCTTGCGGGTGCCGGAGGCCTCGATGTCGATTGCCGGGTAGATGCGCTTGTCGGAGAGGGAGCGGTCGAGGACGAGCTCCATGTTGCCAGTGCCCTTGAACTCCTCGAAGATGACCTCGTCCATGCGGCTCCCGGTGTCAATCAGGGCCGTCGCGATAATCGTGAGGGAACCGCCGTTCTCGATGTTGCGGGCGGCGCCAAAGAAGCGTTTTGGCTTGTGGAGTCCCATGGCGTCTACGCCACCGGACAGGATGCGCCCGGAGTTTGGCTGGAGGGTGTTGTAGGCGCGCGCGAGCCGCGTAATTGAATCAAGGAGGATGATGACGTCCTTGCCGGTCTCGGCCATTCGCTTCGACATCTCGATAACCATTTCGGCCACCTGTGCATGGCGCTCGGGGGTTTCGTCGAAGGTTGAGGAGACGACATGGGCCTTGGTATTGCGCTGCATGTCGGTGACCTCCTCGGGGCGTTCGTCGATGAGGAGGACGATAAGATACGCCTCGGGGTGGTTGGCGGTAATCGCGTTGGCGATTTTCTGCATCAGGACCGTCTTGCCGGTTCGGGGCGGCGCGACGATTATGCCGCGCTGGCCGAAGCCTATTGGCGCGAAGAGGTTCATGATGCGCATCGAAAGTTCCTCGGGCTTTGTTTCGAGGAAGATGCGGCGGTTGGGGAAAATAGGAGTCTGGTTCTCGAACGGGATGACGCGGCGCCAGTCCGTTGGGGCGCGCCCGTTGACGGCGTCCACATGGCCGAGGGCGAGGAACTTCTCCTTGCCCTTGTCGTTCTGCTTCAGGCGCGGGTCGCGGATCGGACCCTCTATGAAGTCGCCGGTGCGCAGGTTGAAGCGGCGGACATACTGCTGCGAGACATAGACGTCCTCAGGGCATGCCTGGTAGTTTGCCTTTTCGGAGCGGAGGAAGCCGCAGTTGTCGTTGGTCACCTCTATGACGCCGCTTGTGAGGACCGTCCCGCCGCGGCGCATGTATGCGCGGACAAACTGGTTGATGAGGTCATGCTTGCGCCATAGGCCGGCAAGTTCCTCCGGGGAAAGGAAGGACTCAAGTTTCCTGTTAAGTTCCTCAGGGGAGAGTTCCTCGACCTCCTTGAGCAGGATGGGCGGCGGCGGGGGAATGGGATTGCCGTTGGCGTCAAGCGGGGCTGGCGGGGTGAAATCCTGCTGT
>JAFWPM010000033.1 GCA_017509565.1 Kiritimatiellia bacterium
GACGGGTTTTTAACGCAGAGAGGCAAAGTCGAAGAGGGGCAAAATGTCTTAGCGGCCCTTTGCATCTCTTTGATGAAATACAAGCAAATTATATTCTTGATTTCCGGGACAGAGAATTTTGTCTATGGAGCCAGATGTCAAGGATCGCAATGTCTGCCGGATTCACCCCTGGTATCCGAGAGGCTTGCGCAAGAGTTTCGGGGCGTGTTCTTTCAAGTTTTTCCCTGCTTTCGAAGCGGAGTGCGGAAATTGTGGAGTAGTCAATGTCGCGAGGAATCAGCACGGCTGAATCCCTCATGATTTTTTCGGCCATCCTGTTTTCCTGATCCAAATATCCGGCGTAACGGAAATGGATTTCAATTTGTTCAATTGCTTCGGCTGGAAGTGACTTGTCTGCCGACGGAATGTCAAAATACCTTGCGCCGGGACGTGAAAGCGCCTGAGCCGACGCCGGGATCCTTGAGATGCGTGAAATTTCGGAATCGATTGCCGAGGCAAGCTTTCGTGTTTCGGAGAGACGGTCGCCGGCGACGATTCCAAGCCGTTCCGCCTGGGCGAGAAGTCTAAATGCGGCGTTGTCCTGTCGGAGGTGGAGCCTTCGCTCGGCCCTTGATGTGAACATGCGATACGGCTCATCGGTACCCTTGGTTACGAGGTCGTCTATCATGACGCCAATGTAGGCGTCGGAGCGTGAAATACGCAGCGGTTCGCGACCGAGGGCGAGGAGCGCTGCGTTGGCGCCCGCCACAAAGCCCTGCGCAGCCGCCTCCTCGTAGCCGCTAGTGCCGTTTGTCTGGCCGGCGAAGAAGAGCCCGTGGACTTTCTTCGATTCCAGTGACGAGCGCAGCTCCCTGGCGTCAATCGCGTCATATTCTATTGCATAGGCATATTGGAGGAAGACCGCAGATTCAAGTCCTGGGACCGAATGGATCATTTTCTCCTGGACTTCGCGCGGAAGGCTGTTAGAAAGACCGTTAGGGTAGACTGATGGTGAGAAGATCGATTCCGGCTCAAGCGCGACATGGTGGCTTGCGTGTTGCGGAAACTTAACCACCTTGTCTTCAAACGATGGGCAGTATCTGGCGCCTGCCCCGGAAATCATGCCACCATAGAGGGCGCTGTCGGGAAGGTGCTGTGCGACAATGGAGCATGTCTCCTGCGTAGTGTGGGAGAGCGACACGCACAGGCCAGCTGAACCTGGTGCGAAGGGAAGAAACGGATTTGTGCCACGTGGCACATTTTTAGTTTCGTGCGGCAAGGAGTTCCAGTGCGGCCCGCATCCGCCACCTTTAGCAATGCCGCCATCGTTTGCCGGTGGGCGCCATTGTTGGATGCCGTTTTTTCCCCCTGGCCTCAGAAACCCATCGACGGTGTTAATGTTCACCGACGCGAGCGCGTCGCCGATTTTGTGCCACGTGGCACAGTTTTCGATTTTTCCATTTTGACCTTCTAGCGACCCGTGCCTAGCGTCATGCGAGAGAAATGGCGTCGGGTTGTCGCTTGGCTGCTCTTCAAGGCGCGAGAAATCTATTGATGCGACGTGCAGCCTGGGCGGAGTCCCGGTTTTGAGCCTTGTCATTCTGAAGCCTAGGGACTTCAGCGCTTCTGAGAGCGGCGCGGTTCCCGGTCTCCCGTCGCCGCCGCTGGCCATTGACTCGTGGCCGATGAAAATTACCCCGCCAAGTGCGGTTCCGGTCGTTAAAACGATCGCCTTCGCGGAAATTTCACCATGTCTCGCCGTAGCTATCCCGTGCGCAACGTCGCCATGGTTGACGACGCCGATGCATTCGTCTTCCATTGTCGTCAGATTTGCGGTCGTCAGGATGACGGCTAGCATTCTCCGTGAATAAAGAATTTTGTCGCACTGTATGCGTGTCGCCCTTACGGCCGGGCCCTTGCTTGTGTTGAGCGTTCTGAATTGTAGCCCGGTGGCGTCCGCGTTTCTGGCCATCTCGCCGCCTAGGGCGTCAATTTCAGCGACAAGGTGGGATTTGGCAAGTCCGCCTATCGATGGGTTGCATGGCATGCATCCTATTTTAGACTGTGCCGATGTTACAAGGAGAGTCTGGCATCCTAGCCTGGCCGATGCCAGCGCCGCCTCGCATCCCGCGTGGCCACCGCCTACAACAATTACTTCAAATCCATTGCCATTCTTCATCGCATTTCTAGTCCATATCCATTCTACCATAATCCACTGGCAGCCAATCATGTTGCAACGCGGAGACGCAAAGGCGCAGAGGGTCTTTGACGGGATTTGTTTTTTAACGCAGAGTGGGGGAGGCGCGGAGTGGCAGCGGTTTGGGACAGGATGGACATGATGGACAGGAGGCTTTTAACGCAGAGAAGCAAAGGCGCGGAGAGACAGAGGTAGGATAGCAGTATGTTGACAGTTTTGGAAATCATGTTAATCCTGTCAAAAGAAAATCTTAGACCTTAGACCTTTGGCCTTTGACCAAGCCCTTGGCCGGGCCTTGTTTTCGTAACGCCGAGAAGCAAAGGCGCGGAGTGGCGGAGGTTTCTGGCATCGTTTGCAAAAAGTCATGTGCAACTGTCGCATTCAAGATATGGGCAAGTTGCGCCAGCGCTCTTATTTCCTGCGCCTCTGCGTTAAGTTAAAACACTTGTGGGACGCCAGTGAATTGCATTAAGAATGTCCCTGTGGTAGAATTGTCATGCCGCATTCGCCTGCGCCGCTGCCACCCCGCCCCGGTCGCCCGCATGGCAACTGCGTGAGACAATGTGGCTAGAGGCCGGCTGGCTGGCCGTGATTGACATAATCGCAGTGGTGTTGTCTTAAGTCATTTTGGCTAACGGGGCAAGGGTTTGTGGAAATGCAAAGGAATTTAGCTTGGAACATTATACGTGTTCGCGAGACGGGAAGCACAAATTCGGATCTGGTTCGGCTGGCGTCGGAGGGAAAGGCCGACGAAGGAACTGTCATTGTAGCCGAATCGCAGACGGCAGGCAGGGGGCGGCAGGGCCGCGTATGGGTGTCCCGTCCTGGCGCGGGGCTGTACTTTTCAGTCCTTTTGAAGCCGGACGCCACGCCAGCGCAAGTCGCGACACTCCCTCTTGCCGCAGGCGTCGCCGTCGCAAAGGCGCTCGAAGGGTTGCTGCCCGGGAGGCGATTTTCGATTAAGTGGCCCAATGACATTGTAGCCGATGGTAAAAAATTATGCGGCATACTATGCGAGGCCGGCGAGAAGGAAGGCGGCCGTTACGTCGTAGCCGGCGTTGGCATCAACGTCAATATTGACGTCGATGCGCTACCTCCGGAGCTGACTGAAATCGCGACATCCCTCAAGATGCTGTCAGGCCGGGAATTTGGCACATCATCGGTATTGGCGGCGGTCTTGAAGTCATTAGAAGAAGTGTATCACCTGTGGCTCATTGGCGGCATCCCCGCCATTGTCAGCGAGCTTGAATCACGGGACTACCTAAGGGGCAGGAGGGTCGAGATGCGTCTTCTTGGGACGCCAGTGTCGGGGACCGCCTGTGGAATCGCCGAAACGGGGGCTCTTCTTTTGCGCAGGGACGACGGGGCCATTGAGGAAATATACTCCGGCGAAGCGCACATTGGCTCCGCCGGATGATGGAAGGGTTGCGAGTGCCTTTGCCGCGGCCTACACGGCTTCGAGCGCCCGGTCAAGTTCGGCGATTATGTCGTCGACGTGTTCGAGGCCGATTGAGAGACGCACGAGTTCGGGCAGTGTGCCGCCCTTGCGCAAATCTTCGTCGGAGAGCTGCGAATGTGTTGTCGATGCCGGGTGGATGACAAGGGACTTGGCGTCGCCGACATTGGCCAGCAGCGAGAAAATCTCCCCGTTAAGCGAGTCGGCGAATGCGCGGGCCTCCTTCGATCCTCCCTTGATGCCGACAACGACCATGCCGCCTGCGCCGTTTGGCAGGTACTTGGCCGCGAGTTCGGGCTGCGAGAGCGACGGGTACTTGACCCATGCGACCTTCGGATGTTTCTGGAGGTGTTTGGCGACTGCCAGGGCGTTTTCGCTGTGGCGCGCGATTCGGAGAGGCAGCGACTCGACGCCCTGGAGGAATATCCATGCGGCGTCCGGCGCGAGGGTCGGCCCCTGGTTGCGGATGCCGACGGTCAGCAGTCGCAGGGAGAAGGCGACGGGCAGCAGCGGTTCCGGCAGGTCATGCGCGAACCTGAGGCCGTGGTAGCCGGCATCGGGTTCGTTGTATAGAGCGAACTTGGGGTCGGTCCAGTCGAACTTGCCGGCGTCAACCACAACGCCGCCGATGCCGGCGCCATGGCCGCCAATCCACTTTGAGAGCGAATGGATCACAAGGTCGGCGCCATGCTCGATGGGGCGCAGCAGCGGCGGCGGCGTGAATGTCGCGTCCACCACCAGCGGCAGATGGTGCTTTCTCGCCAATGCGGCATAGCCGTCGATGTCGGCCAGGTCAAGCGCCGGGTTGCCAACCGTTTCAAGGAAGATCAGGCGCGTCTTCTCGTTGATGGCGGCCTCGGTAGCGGCGAAGTCGTTCACCGGGGCGAAGTTGACCTTGATGCCGCAGTTGGGCAGAATCGCGTTGAACTGCGCGAAGGTTCCGCCGTAGAGGTTGTCCGCGGCCACGATTTCGTCTCCGGCCCTGGCGATGTTCGTCACGGTGAAGAAAATTGCCGCGGTGCCTGATGCCAGGGTCTGCGCCGCCGCGCCGCCTTCCAGTGCCGCCAGCCTTTGCGCGAGCACGTCGTTGGTGGGATTCATCAGGCGTGCGTATATGTTGCCAAGCTCCTTGAGGGCAAAGAGGTCGGCGCCGTGCTTGCTGTCGCGGAAGTTGTAGGCGGTAGTGCGGTAGACCGGAACGGCGCGCGAGTTTGTCGTTGGGTCGCCGTGGGGGTTCTGGCCGGCGTGGATTGCCAATGTCTCTATGTGGAATTTGCTCATGACGGAGCTCCTTTCGTTAATGATGAGTTAATTGGTAGTGTTTGTGGATGGAAAAATCACGCATGTGTTTGTTGGTAAAAGCATGAGAGATGGGAAGGTTGTTTAATTTTGAATCGGCAGATAAAGACAACTTTATCGGTAGTGATTGAAAAATATTATCTCATTTTTTGCCTATTCTGTCAAGCGGGGCGACTGCTGGCGGGAGACAAGGGGGCAGACATTCTATCGGGAGACGTGCGGAACAAGTAGGTTTTTGACAGGATTAACAGAATTTACTAGCGTCCCGCAAGTATTTTAACGCGGAGGCGCAGAGTCGCAGAGAACAAGAACGCTGACGCCACTTGCCCGTATCCTGAATGGGACGATTGCACATGACTTTTTGCAAACAATGCCAGAAACCTCTGCGCCTCTGCGTTGATTATTATATTGGATGACGATGAACAGAATTTACAAGATTGCAGTCCAAATTACGGTGAACCTTGGAGGACAAATGCGACGATTGTGCGCCTCTGGTAGCCATCGGGGGGTTCGATGGCGGCGGCGGCGGCGCAGAGGCCGGCCCTGTTTTCAAAGATGGCCGTATCGCGCGTTGAAAAGACGCATGCCCAGTTTGCGGCCTCAAGGATGCGTATTGCGGCGGCCAGGGCCGCTTCCGGTGGCAGGTGCGTTTCAAAGGCGCTGAAGTGCGCCCCGGTCTCGGGGTTGCGGGATGAAAAGACGTGGACGCCTTCATTGTAGCTTATCGCTGGGGCTTCCGTGGAAACCGTGCGGGAGGGAAGCCTGAGGCGAAATTCGGCCGTTGCGCAGTCCACTGCGGCGAGCGGGAGCGCGATTGCCGCAATCGAGGCTATTTTCGCGGCGTGTGTCACTGGACGCCCCCCACTTCCATTGGCGGCATCCAGACTTCGTCCCGGACTGTAATGGAATCGACGGTACCGGCGAATTCCCAGTTGGAAAGGGCGGCGGAAAGGGGGATTTCGGCGGAGTCGGACTCGTTGAGAAAACTGGCGGCCAGGGCTGATTCCGAAGTCACGGGCGCGGGCGATTCGCCATTGCCGAGAATGGATGGGGCGTCGTGCGCGGAAGAGGCCATCGCGTTGGCGCCGGCTTTTCCGCGAAGGGTCTCGCAGATTTCGGAATGCCTGGAGGAGACAACCACGAAGTCGGCGATGGCCGCGATGAGAATCACCATCGCGAGGAGCGTAATGGCGAACTCGACCATTGCCTGTCCGGAACGCGGCCGCATCAGTGCCCCCTCCTTGTCCCGCCGCCGCGGCCGGAGCCGAACGACGGCAGTGTGCACTTGTAGGAATTGACCGAGAGCCAGTCTCTGCCTACGCGGCGGAATTTCGGGTCCTCGAAGCGCCTGATGTCGCGGCAGTGGCGGCATCCCTCCACGAGGGTTCCGGAAGCGAGGTATGGCGCAAGGTGTTCGCGGATATGGTGCTGCCAGGCGATGTCGAAGGTGGCGTCCGAGCCGGAAGAGGCGGCGTCCATTGGAATGAGGCGGATGTCGCGGAAGGCCGGGAGGATTATGCCAAGGGAGTTCGGGCGGATCTTGTCGGAGCCGCGGCGCAGGTAGCCGAAGGGGCGGGCGGCCGCAGTCCATAGGATGTCGCGCTGGCCGCCGTTGTCGCCGGCATTGCCTGAGAGGGTTTTTGCGGGGGCGTAGAGGCGCGTCACGGCGTCGGCGCCGGCGTAGTCGTATTCCTCGCGGACCGAGCCGACGAGCGGCAGGAAGTCGGGATCGCCTTCGGACATGCGCGGCCAATGCGTCTGCCATTTCCCTGGTGAGTAGAAATACCAGTTCTCCTTGGCATGGAGGGCGTTGGACGGCATGTTTGCAATTTCCGGCAAGACGTCGGCGAGGCCGCCTATGGCTGAGAGTTCGGTGTCGCGGGCCTCCGCGCCAACGCCGAAGATTTCCGAATTCTGTGGATTGGGCTGCGGCGGGTCTGGAAGAGGGGGGAACCATGTGTAGTCGGTGAAGTCGTCCAGTATGGTGCGGTTCCCGCCGGAGGGGCAATTAAGGAAGAACCAGCACCATTCCCGGCCTTCCACGGCCTCGTAAAAGGCCTTGTCGAGCAGGATGTGGCCGCCGCTGGCGTTGCCGAAGAAGACCGCGTTGTCCGGGGCGGCGGCGACGCCATTTGCAGCGATGGAGAGGAGGGAGTCGTGGTATTCCCGCCAGGCTCCGGGGTATGGCTCGCGCATTGCCGGGCCCCCTGCGACCTGGGTTCCGTATTCCAGGACATTGGCGGCGTGGTCGCGGAGAAGCGATGAAAATTCAGGATTGGGGCGTATGCCGTTTTTCGCGGCTGCGGCCTGTGCGGCAACGAGGGCCGTGAGCGGGCCGGCGAAAAGGACGCGCGCCTGCATGGAGGTAATGGCATGGACGGCGGATGCGTCGCCGCCGGACAGCGCGGCCACGTGGGCGACATTGAGTTCGCCCACGAGGTTGAGGGTGTTCGCCTGCCATCTCGCGGCGGCAAGGGCGGACGCGTCGCCGGCGTTCTGGGCCTTTGTCTTGGCAATGGCGGCCGAATGGATGTCAACATTGCGGAGAAAGACCGCAAGCAGGATCACCAGCGCCATCAGGAGGAACAGCGCCGCCTGGCCACGCGAACGGCCAGACAGCCGCCGGCGGCGGCACCGGGACGCTGCTGTGGCGCTGGCGCAGGGCATCAGTAGTAGACCTCTTCCCGGACGGCCGGGGTGTGCTCTATGCGGACGTCCTCGACCATGTCCAGAATTTCGCGGACCCTTGCCGCCTGGAAGTCCTTGGACTTGACAAGCTGGTTGGCGAGGTCCTCGCCGATTCCGCAGAGATAGGCGCGCAGATCGCTGCGCGCTTCGCGGAGAGACCTTGGGGCGGCGGGGCCGAGAATGTTGTCGGCCGCCGAAATTTTCTTCCAGAAGGCCACGTGCCTGGCGGCGATTGCGTCCCAGTCAGGTGTTTCGCCTTCGTCTGCCGCCCGGTAGCCAATGGCGTCGGGAACGGGGGTGCGTCCGGCGTTGGCCCAGAGGTTCGGGTCGTCGACGAGAAGGCGGTGCGACGCATTTTGGTCGATTGAAATCCAGGTTTCCGCGAAGAAATCGAGGTTTGTGGAGGCAAGCGAGCCAACGAGCACATCCTTCGGAAGGTCCTTGAAGGCCTCGTTGCGGGCTATGGCGATGCGCATGCGGTGGGCGTCCGCAGGCGTTCCGCCGTGGCCGATTATGTGGAGCGGGCGCCTGTCCTCCCATGCGCGGAGGCGGAGCATCGTGTCGAAGGCGGGCGTGGTGGATGTAATCCATGTGCGGGTTCCAAGGCGGGAGACGAACTCCCTGGCGGCCGTAGCTATGAAGTAGTCCTGGCTGTCGCGGATTTCGCGCCAGTTGAAAAGCCCGCATCCGAGGGCGAGGGCGATGGTGAACCAGACGATTACCCGGCCGACGGAGGCCTCGCTGAAGTCTTCCTTTGCCGAAGCCCGGCGGACCTTGGCGCGCGGCGTCGGCGGCGGAATAAGCTGGCCCTTGGCCATTATTGCGCCGGCGGATGCGAGGTATCCGGCCGTCGCGGCGGCAAGGATGAAAACCGAAACCGGGAAGTATGGTGTGGCGGAGCGGAAGTATATGGCCCAGGGGGATATCGGCGTCTTTGATAGGGCGATGGAGGTTGTGCAGACAAGCAGGAATATCAGGAAGCCGCTGGCGGCGGTATTGCGCTCGGCGTCGCGCCACATAGCCAGGGCGCAGGTGGCGGCGAATGGAATCAGGACGAAGAATACGCAGGCGAGCTTGGCAGGATCGCCGAACAGGCCGCCGCCGACGAGCGAGCACCCGACCTTTATCGAGGAAAGCAGTTCCTTGACCGGGAGCATGGCGGCTTCCGCGGTACCGCCGAAAAGGAAAGTGGCGGCGACGATGTAGCCCACAACGCCGGCGATGATGCCGACAAGCAGGTAGCACCAGCTCTTGACGCGCATTATTGCGCCTACAAGCATGGCGCGTATGGCGAAGAGAAGCATGAGGATTGCCGTGAATATGCCGGTGTCGGTCTCGAAGAGCGAGACGCCCCAAATGAGGCCGAAGACAAAGAGGTCGCGGGTATTCTGGGAAATGATGACTGAGAAGAGCAGCCACGCCATCGCGATTAGCAGGAAGGCGTCGAAAATGTATGGCATTGCGCGGGTCGAGGCAAGCCAGAATGGCGCCGAGAGGCCAAGCGATGTCGCGGTGACGAAGCCTGCGGCGAATGCTGAGACCTTCCGGCCTTCGGATGACACCGGCGAGTCGTGGAAGTTGATGAAGAGGATGAGTCCGCGGCAGAGGGCGAAGGCTATGGCGACGGTCAGAGCCCCAATCAGCGCGGAAAAGGCGTTTAGACGGCACGCCAGTGACCTTATTGGGATTTTGCGGGCAATAGTACCGATGATCGAGCGCCAGAGAAGATGTCGGGTCTTGAATTCCCCGGATACGGTCTTGATCGTAGTGGTCTGGCGGTCGGCAATGAAGTCAATGCTTTTTATGCCAGTCTGCTGGACCTCTATCTGGTGTACGGAGGAGCGTGTCGCGCCGGATTCAAGGCCGAGGGCGGCGGCGACGCTGTGCGCGGATGCGCCAGGCGCGAAACCCCTGTACAGGGTCGAGATGTATATGACCGAAAACACGGCGAAAACGGCGACAGTGGCTAATATGCCTTTTAGTTTGCTTGTCATGGCTGGAATTATGTTGGTTTGCAGTAACTGGTGGCCACGTCAGTAGATGAAGAGCATCTCCCGGTATTTTGGAAGCGGCCAGTGGGCGTCGGTGACCAGTTGCTCCATGTCGTCGGCGACTTTTCTGAGCGCCGCCATCGAACCCTGAATGGAGTGCGGGGATTCCTGAAGCGCCGATTCAAGCGCGACAGTTGCGGAGAGGAGGCCGGAGAGGCCGTCGCCCAGGGCCTCGGCGCGGCTCCTGAGAGGCGCGCTGGCCGCATCGATGCCGAGGGCCTCGGCGTCGCGCAGGGCGCTGGCGGCGCTGGCGAACTCGTTCTGGACTGCGGGGATGATCATCGTGGATGCGATGTCGAGGGCCACGGCGCCTTCAATGCGTATGCGTGAGACGTATTCCTCCGAGAACACTTCGAAGCGGGAGGCGAGTTCGCGTTCGTTGTAGACCCCGTACCGCGAACACAGGGCGATGTTTTCCGGCGAGCGGAACACCGAGAGGGCGTCCAGCGCGTCCCTTCGGTTGGGAAGACCGCGCCGTTCGGCCTCGTGGATCCATTCGTCGCCGTACCCGTCGCCGTTGAAAATGATGCGGCGGTGGGCGGTGAACAGTTCACGGAGAAGCGACTGGAGAGCCGTGTTGAAGTCGCCCGTCGCCGCTTCGAGCCGAGTCGCGATTTCGTCGAACGCGTCGGCTACGATGAGGTTGATCATCGTGCATGGGTCGGCGCAGGACTGGCTTGCGCCGGGGGCGCGGAACTCGAACTTGTTGCTTGTGAAGGCGAAGGGCGACGTGCGGTTGCGGTCGGTCGCGTCTCGCGGGAGTGGCGGGAGGGTGTCCACGCCGATGCGCAGCGCGGATGCCTTGTGCGCCTTTGCGCCGTTTCCGCCGCAGATGGAATCTATGACGGCCGTGAGCTGGTCGCCAAGGAAGACGGATATGATTGCCGGTGGGGCTTCGCTTGCGCCGAGGCGGTGGTCGTTGCCGGCGGTGGCGACAGTGGCCCGGAGCAGGTCCGCGTGGCGGTCTACTGCCGTGAGAATCGCGGCGAGGACGGTGAGGAAGATCGCGTTCTGCCCCGGATCGCCGCCAGGGTTCAGCAGATTCTTGCCGCCGTATGAGATTGACCAGTTGTTGTGCTTGCCGGACCCGTTCACGCCGGCGAATGGCTTCTCGTGGAGGAGACAGGCCATACCATGGCGCTTGGCGACCTGGCGCAGCACCTCCATGACGAGCATGTTGTGGTCGCATGCGAGGTTGGCGTCCTCGAAAATAGGCGCAAGCTCGAACTGGGCCGGCGCCACTTCGTTGTGGCGCGTCTTGGCGGGAATGCCGAGACGCCAAAGCTCCTGTTCGACTTCGGACATGATGTCGAGGACGCGCATCTTGATAAGGCCGAAGTAGTGGTCCTCAAGTTGCTGCTGCTTGGCGGGCGGCGCCCCGAATACCGTTCGGCCGGTCTGCACAAGGTCGGGACGCTGGAGATAGAAGTTGCGGTCTATCAGGAAGTATTCCTGCTCTATTCCGAGAGTCACGGAGACGCGCTCTTCAGGAAGGCCGAATACCTTCATCAGGCGCTTTGTCGCCGCGACAATCGCCTGGCGCGAACGCAGCAGGGGGGTTTTCTTGTCCAGGGACTCGCCGGAGAAACTGCAGAAGGCTGTCGGGATGCAGAGGGTTGCGCCCTTCCCGTGGCGCTTTATGAAGGCCGGGCTTGTCGGATCCCAGGCCGTGTATCCGCGCGCCTCGAAGGTTGATCGAAGTCCGCCTGACGGGAAACTGGAGGCGTCAGGTTCGCCGACGATGAGGTTTTTGGCCGAAAGGGCCATTATTGGATGGCCGTTTTCGAAATCGAGAAAGGCGTCGTGCTTTTCCGCAGTGGCGCCATTGAGCGGGAGGAACCAGTGGGTGTAGTGGGTTGCGCCGCGGTCCACCGCCCAGTTGCGCATGGCGGACGCGACGTCCCCGGCTATTCCCGGATCAAGGGGTGCGCGGTCTTCAATAGTCGCCAAAAGGGCGTCCGCGACATTTTGCGGGAGGTAGGCGCGCATGGCGTCAGCCCCGAAAACATCTTCGCCAAAAAAGCTCATGTCGGCCTTCCCGGGCTTTGAATGGCCGGATGGCCGGACCGCCGCCACAGCTTCAATCGATTTTGTTCGAGGATTGCAAGTCATTTGGTTTCAATTATACTATAATGCGCGCGAAGCCGCAAGAAAATTGAGGCTTCGTGCATAAGTGTGGGTGCTAGTGACGGGAATCCATCATTGCGAGAGGCGCTAGTGCGCGACCACGAAAGCCACCGTCGCGGCGGACTGCCATTGGCGGTCCTGCGGGCCAGGGACTGCGCCGACCCATGCGAGCATGGCCGCCGCCATCCCATGCCCTTGCGATGCGCCGCATCGCCGCCGCTTCCGGTGGACAC
>JAFWPM010000308.1 GCA_017509565.1 Kiritimatiellia bacterium
CCACAGCGCCCGGAAGGCCCTCGACGCCTTTCTTGCAGGGCGCGGCCTCGAAGTCGGCCCCGGCGTCCCGAAGCAGGCGAAGATTGACTTCCTGCGCCTCTACGCCCGCACCTACTACGAAAAGACCGCCTCCGCGATTCGCAAGGCCGACCCGAACCACATGGTCCTCGGCAGCCGCTACGCCGGAATCGACGGCGCGCCGCCGGTCGTCTGGGAGGAGGCCGGGAAAGTCTGCGACATCGTGACGTTCAACTGCTACCCGTGGGCCGACCTCGACCGCGGCATCGTCCTTGACGCAGAGGGTGGCGTCCCGATGACGGAGCGCCTGCGCGAGTACCACGACTACGCCAAGGCTCCGCTCATGGTGACGGAATGGAGCTTCCCGGCGCTCGACCAGGGCCATCCCTGCCTCGTCGGGGCCGGGCAGCGTTTCCGCACCCAGGAGGAGCGCGTGCAGGCGACGATGCTCTTCGCGAAGACGCTTCTCGCCGACCCGCACGTGGTGGGCTACGACCACTTCAAATGGAACGACCAGCCCAAGACCGGCTCCTCGCGGCACGCCCCCGAGGACTGCAACTACGGTCTCGTGAACGACGACGGCGTCCCATACGAGGGCCTCACGCAGGCCTTCAAGGCGCTCCACGGCGACCTTGTGAAGTGGCGCACCTCGCCGCCGCCCGAGGGCGCGACCCCGCAGGCGGGCGCCAGGACGGGAATGGCTTCCGAACGGGATCGCTTCTTTGCCGCGGCGGCCGGGGGGGCGTCGCCCGTCTTCTTCAGGCGGGAGGATGACGGCCGGTATGTCCTTTCCAACGGCCTGTTGAGGATTTCCGGCCGCGTGGGCTCCAAGTGGCTGGCCGACGAAGTGGCCTTCGCGGATGGCCGGCCAGTCGGCCGCCTGAACGCGCTGCTCGCCGCCGAGGACGGCGACCGCTACCTCTGGATCGACACGTCGCGGCTCGCCGGCGCCGAGGCCGAGCGCGACGATGGGACCGGCGCGGTTTCGGTGTTGCTCCGCGGGCTGGGCGGGCGCGCGGCCTCGACTCCCGACGCGCAGGCCCTGCCCTGCGCGGAACCCCTCCCTCCTGAAACCGGCGCCGACACGACGCTCGCCTTCGCGGTCTCCCTTCGCGTCACGCTTCTGCCCGGACGCGCCGACGCCCTGGTGGAGATCGCCTCGCTGGAGAATCTCTCCGGCGAGCCTCTTGCCGCAAGCGCCGTCTACATGCGCGCCTTTTCGCGGGACAGGCAGGCCATCCGGCCGACGAGCGCCCCGAACGTCTGGAAGGCCCCGAAGGTCGGCACCTGGACGATTCCGGGCGGCGGCGAGTGGGGGCTTCTCACGCACGACTCCTCCATCCGCAAGTTCCGCTTCTTCACCACGCCCAAGGACGGCGTCCAGCATCCCGACGCCGCCTTTTCGCCGGTCCTGAACGGCGAGACCTTCCCGGTCGCCCCCGGCGAAACGTGGCACCCCCCCGTCCCGATGGGCGCGACACTGTTCCGCAAGTAGCCTTCCACATCATTCCATATTCCCTCTTCGCGCAAGATGCCCGCTTCCGTTTCCCGTGTCGTTCCGGCCCTCGCCGCTCTCCTTTTCGCCTCCATGCCGGCCGCTTCCGCCGCTTCCGCGCCGGATTTCGACCTCGACCCGTACTCCTTCCGCGCCGAGGATGGAGGCGTGTTCCGGGCGTTCGGCGCCGCGCTGTGCGCCGCGCCGGCCCCGGCGGCGGAAACGCTCACCGTGCGGGCGCGCGTGGCGATCGACCGGTGCGACGACCCGGACTGGGCCGCGCTGGGCGTCAACGCATGGTTTTCGCCGAACGACTACTGGCAGCTGGCCGCCGTGAAGTCGCCGGACAACTCCGGCTCGAAGCACCGCTTCGAACTCAAGGCCATGGTGAAGAGCGTCTGGGGCGGCGAAAAGAACCTCGCGACGTCCCTCGGTCGGAAGAAACACGCCGATTGGCAATACGGCCGCGAATACGACTTCGAGTTGCGCTGCTCGCCGGACCGGATCGAGGGCGAGATCCGCGACGCCGAAACGGGAAAACCCGTCTTCAGCGAGGCCTTTTCGCTTCCCGAAGGGTACGCGCCGCCCTGGCGCCCGGCGCTCTACGTGAACGGCCGGATGCAAGGCGCGTTTTCCGGAGTGGAGGCCGAGGCTGGCGGGGAGGCTTCCCATCCAGATGCGCAGGGCCAGCCCCGCGCGGCAGGGCGGTCGGCAGCCCCGCCCTACCGCCCTTCCGGCCCCGACACCGGCCTGCGCGGCACGGCGACGGGATTCTTCCACATCGAGACGATCGACGGCCGTGACTGGCCGATCGACCCGACCGGCCGCGCCGTCATCCTCGCAGCGACGCAGCACATCAAGCCACAGGGCACGCACAGCGACGCGCTCGGCCATTCCCCGTATGGCCGCTACGTCGCCACGCACTACCCGTCGGCCGAGGCCTGGGCGGACGAGACGCTCGCCCGGCTTTCCGACTGGGGCTTCACGATGCTGGGCAACGCCTGCCCGCTCGGCCTTCTCGGCCACAAGACGCTCCCGCACGTGCGCAACATCCAGCTCGGCCAGCGCGTCTGCCGCGGCGATCCGGACTGGTACATCCGCGAATGGAAATACGCCCCGTGCACGGCGCTCCCGAACGTCTTCCACCCGAAGTTCGCCGAGGCCTGCGAATGGCGCGCCCGCGAGCAGTGCGCCCCATTCAAGGACGACCCGTGGATCGTCGGCTGGTTCATCGACAACGAGCTGGCCTGGTGGGGCAACCGCACCTCGATGCCCGCGACGGGCCTCTTCGACGCCGTCGCAGCCCTGCCTGGGACCCATTCGGCCCGCAGGGAGCTGGTGCGCTGGCTCGGCGAGAGGAGCGCCGCGCAGGCCGGCGACCTCGCGAAGGTCCCTTCGGAAATCAAGACCGAGTTTCTCCGCCACTATGCCCGCACCTACTACGAGAAGACCGTTTCGGCCATCCGCAAGGCCGACCCGAACCACATGGTCATGGGGTCGCGGTACGCCGGGATCTCGGGCGCGCACCCGGTTGTCTTCGAGGAGGCGGGGCGGCAGTGCGACGTCGTGACCTTCAACTGCTACCCCTGGGTCGACCTCGACCGCGGCATAGTGCTGGACGAAAAGGGCGGGACCCCGATCGCCGACCTCTTCCGCGAATACCACGGCTACGCCCAAAAGCCGTTCATGATCACCGAATGGAGCTTCCCGGCGATCGACAACGGCCACCCCTGCCTCGTCGGGGCGGGGCAGCGCATGAACACGCAGGCCGAGCGCACGGAAGCCACGATGCTCTTCGCCCGGACGATGCTTGCGGACCCGCACGTGATCGGGTACGACTACTTCAAATGGAACGACCAGCCGCGCCAGGGAGCGTCGCGCTGGAGTCCCGAGGACTGCAACTACGGCCTCGTGGACGACGAGAACCAGCCGTATGAAGGAATCGTCGGCGCCTTCAAGGCGCTCCACGGCGACCTCGTGAAGTGGCGCACCGCGCCGCCGCCCGAGGGCGCGACCCCGCAGGTGGGCGCCAGGACGGGAATGGCTTCCGAACGGGATCGCTTCTTTGCCGAGGCGGCCGCAGGCGGCGCGGCGGCCGGGCCCGTCGCCGTTCTCCGCGACGGCGACCGCTACGTGCTCTCCAACGGCCTCGTCCGCCTTTCCGGCCGGATCGGCTCAAAATGGCTGGCCGACGAAGTCGCCTTCGCCGGCGGCGGGGGGGCGCCCGGGCTGGAGGCCGTCGGGCATTGGGGCGCGCTTGTCTCGTGCCGCGACGGGGGCACCAACGTCTGGATAGACATTTCCCGCCTTGCGTCGGTATCCTTCGAGCGCGACGTGGCGACCGGCGCCGTCACGGCCCTGCTGCGCGGGGAAGGCTCGCTCCCCGGCGGCGCGTTCGCCATCGAGCAGCGCCTGACCATCGCGCCGGGCCTCCGGGACGTCCTCGCCGAAATCACCGCCTTCGAGAACCTTGGGGAAAAAACCGTGGAAATGCGGTCGATATACATGCGTCCGTTCCCGCTTGGCGGAAAGTCCGAACCCGTGGAATTCACGCCGAAGCTGTGGAAGGCGCCGGAGCGTGCGGCGTGGACGCTTCCCGGCGGCGGCTCGTGGGGGGTGTCTTCCAAGGATCCGCCGGCGCTCGGCTTCAAGTTCTGGGTGAAGAAGGAAAACGGGTCCGTCCATCCGGATGCCGCGTTCTGCTCGGCGGGGGCGAAGGGGGCGGTGGCCGTCGCGCCCGGTGAAACCTGGGTTCCAACATCCCCGATGGGCGCAAGGATCTCCCGCAATCCGCAAGCCAGGCAAGTGGCGGGCCGCCAGCATTCTCCCCATGTCGGCCGCACCCCTCCGCCAAGCGTCCGTTGGGGGAGGTGTCCGGCGTTGCCCGTGCGGCGCAACGCGCGCGGTTTCCCGCTTGCCAAAACAATTAGGCGCATGATATAATTAATACGCATTAATCATGGGGCAGGGCAGGGGTCTCGCAAAAGAGAACCAGTCAGACCTTTTTTACACTCATCCGCCATAAGTCACCGCAATTATGTTTTCCTGGTACCATCTGCTAATCATCATCGTCCCCGTCCTTGGTGTCATCTGGGCCTCCTGGCACTGCCGCCGCTACATCCGCAGCGTGACCGACTTCCTCGTCGCCGGGCGTTGCGCCGGCAGATACGTGCTGCTTTCCGGCGGAATGATGGGTGGACTGTCGGTCGTGACATTCGTCGGCAATGCCGAGGTCCATTACAATACCGGCTATGCGATGAACTACTGGAATCAGATCCTTCTGCCGATGTCCATCGTGATGGGGCTTTTCGGCTGGATATCATACCGGTTCCGAGAAACCCGCGCGATGAGCTGCGGCCAGTTCCTTGAAATGCGCTACTCCCGCGGCGTCCGCCGACTTGCCGCCATCCTGCGCGGCACCGCGGACGCCCTCGCCAACTGCATCGGCCCCGCCGTGGCCGTCCGCTTCCTCATCTACCTCCTCGGAATCCCGCACCGCTTTGAAATTTTCGGGCACGTCGTGCCGACATTCCCGTTCATGCTCGCCGCATGCCTCACCCTCGCGGTGTTCATCATCCTTTGCGGCGGCCGCGTGTCGCTACTTGTCACCGACGCCGTGCAGGGCCTTGTCGCCTACCCGATTTTCGTCATCATGTGCGTGTTCATCTTCACGGAGTTCTCTTGGACCAACGAAATCTCCGCCGTTATGGCAGACCGCATTCCCGGCGAGTCGTTCATGAACCCGTACGACATCTCCGAACTTCGTGACTTCAACCTGTTCGCCCTTGTCGTCACAGTCTTCCACCGCATCTTCGGCGGCGCTTGGGTCGGCAACGGCTACGGGACCGTGGCGCGTTCCCCGCATGAGCAGAAGATGGCCGGCATCACCGGAAACTTCGGGAACGGCTTCTCCGCGCTCCTGCCGATTCTCTTCGTGCTGGCGCTCCTCGCGGTGATGAACCACAAGAACTTCGCCGACCAGGCCCATGAAATCCGCCAGGAGCTTTCGGTCCGCGTGTCCGACGAACTCTCGACCGACAGCGAACTTGTCTCGGCCGTCGGCGAGCGCCTTGCCGCGCTGCCTGTCCAGCACCACGAAATAGGCGTCGATCCGCCGCTCTCCCGCAGGGCGAACCTCGACACCCCCTACCTCGACGCCGTCCACGAGACGTACCTCGAAAAGATACCCGACGCCGACGCCGCAAACAAGTTCTACCAGGGCTACCGCACGACCTACATGCAGCAGATGCTGCCGATGGTCATCCGCAACTTCTTCCCGAAGTGGCTGACAGCGATGCTTGTCATGCTCTGCATCCTGCTCGTCGTCTCGACCGACGACACGCGCATCTTCGACTCCACCAACACGTGGATCCAGGACTTCATCCTGCCCTTCTTCAAGAATCCGCCCAGCCAGCGCACCCACCTGCTGATGTTCAAACTGGGCGTCGTCCTCATGGGCGTCATCTTCTGGTGCGGTTCATATTTCCTGGCGCAGATGGACTACATCAACATGTTCGTCTCCATCGCGTGCTCGATATGGATCGCCGGCGCGGGCGTCGTCGTGACCGGAGGCCTCTACTGGCGGCGCGGCACTTCGGCCGGCGCATACGCGGCCCTCGCAGCCGGCGGGCTGATCGCACTGGTCGGCCTTCTCATCCAGCGCAACTGGCAGACCGGCGTATATCCGTGGCTCGTCGCCAACGGCCTGGACGCAGGCGTGCGCCACTTCCTGGCCTCCGTCCCGCACTGGCTCCACGTCTTCCCCTGGATTGACTGGGAGGTCTCCGACGAGCTCTGGCCCGTGAAGTTCCCGATAAACTCCACCGAAATCGGCTTCATCGCCGACCTCGTCGCCTACATCCTCTACTTCAGCATATCGCTGTTCACCTGCAAGGAGCCATACAATCTCGAACGCCTCCTGCACCGCGGCGTCTACGCCGGCGCCGACGAGAAGAAGAACATCCACACCAAGCTCACATGGAAGACCCTCCTGAACCACTTCGTCTCGATTACGCCGGAATACTCGCGCAGCGACAAGATCATCACGTGGTTCGTGTTCTTCTACACGATCTTCTACAAGTTCCTCTTCGCCTTCGTTGGGGCATACGTCGCGAGCAAGACGTTCAACTGGGGCGAGCGCCAGTGGAGCAGCTACTTCTTCATAATCACCATTGCCGTGCCTTTCGTCCTCGGAATCGGCACCACCATTTGGTTCACCATAGGCTCGATAATGGACATCCGCCGGCTTTTCATCGACCTTGAGGCCCGCAAGCGCGACGCCCTCGACAACGGCATGGTCGATGGCCAGGTGTCGCTGGCCGACAAGGCCGCGTTCCAGGGCAAGTAGGCCGGCCTTTGCGGCTTATTGGCGCATGTCCGTGGCAAGGGGCAGGGGCCGCGGCGTCCGGCCGCGGCCCCGCCTGTCATTCAGGCTTGGCCAGCGGCTCCAGCCCGGCCTTTTCGCGGATCCGGGCCATTGTCCGCCATACGAAGCCGATTTTTGCCAGCCACCTTACGCATTTGGCCTTTCCGGGGATGTCCATGATGCCGAGGCCCAGCATGACGATCAGGACTCCCTGGAGCCCCACGGTGCCGATTAGGACCAGCGCCGCTCCGGCGATGTTCCTGAAAAGGACCTTAATCCAGAACAGGGCGCCCCTTTCGCCCTTTCCCGGAAACTTGAAATAGTCGTCGTTGACAAAGCAGTCCCTTGGCAGCCTTCTCACCGCCACAGGGGTCAGCGCAATGATGAGGATCCAAATGGCGGCGGTCCCGATCACGCCCGCCCACACCCATGCGTTTGCCAAGGGGGCAGCCAGGGGGAGACACCCTTCATATTGATATCGCGGAAATTCAAGCATCGTCGTTTGCCATGTCAAAGCCAGTCCCTGGTCGGTCCCGTGCCTTCGGCCCGGGGGCGTCATGGGTGTTTGCCGCCAGGTGCCGATCACCTGCGGCGCGGCGCGCCGGGTTATGGCCGACGCCCCATCCACCTCCATTTTACCAGAACGGCGCCCGCTGGGCAAGGCCGGCGAAATCGCGCGTGTTTTCCCGTTGCCGGCCGCCGGTTTCCGAACGCCGCGAGGAATCGCGGAACTGGTCGATTGCAAGTCCGATTGCCTATGTCCGCGCGATTTGGTAGAATCTAGTGCTATGTTGAAGAAGTTCATAACCATGGCCACGGTTTCCGTGGCGTCGGCAACCGCAATCTCAGCCCAGCCTCCGGCCAGCATAGTCCTGGAGAACGAAACCCTTCGCGCGGAGGTCGTGCCGGCCTGGGCCGGGCGCCTGATGTCCTTTGGTAGAAAGGGCGGGCCGAACGCCCTTTGGACGGATCCCGGCGCGGCGGAGCTGACCGTCGGCGCTGACGGCAAGGCCCTGTGGCGCAATGTCGGTGGCGAGAAGACCTGGGTCGGTTCCCAGGGGGCTGGCTGGCGCGCCTTCGCCGGCATTGGCGAGGGGTCGGTCTGGCCGCCGCCGGCCTGGTTCGACTCCGAGCCGTTCGAGGTCGTCCTCAACGAGGGCAACAGGCTTCTCCTCCGTTCCGGCGCAGGGCGGTTCAAGGTCGGGATGGAGTGGGAATGCGCGGTTGAGCGCGAGTTCACACTTGATGGCGACACCCTTGTCATCGACCAGCGGCTGGTGCCGGCGGGCGGTGGGCAGTTCGAGGGGCCTGGCGCCTTGCCGCTCCCAGATGACATCCGCCGGCTATGGTCGATTACGCAGGTGCCGCGTCCCGACAAGGTCGCGATGCGCGTCTGCGGCGAAGGCCGCCATTCAATTGCCGGAGAAATCCAAATGCCGCGCGATGGGCCGGCCCCCGGATGGGTCTGGATCGACATCGCCCCGATGGCGAAGTGGGGCAAGATTGTTTCGGATGGTGACGCCCTGTCGGTCGCCCTGCCCGACGCCTCCGGGCGCCTGACAATTTCGCAGACCGCCGACCCGAGGCACCTCTCCGCATTCGCGACGCCGGGCCGGGCGATGGTCTACGCGTCGCCGGTGGACTACAGCCCGTCGGCCTACGTCGAACTGGAGTTCGCCGCATACGGCCCGGACGCCGCGCAGTGCGTGGAGATGCGCATCGATCCAGTCGAATGGAATGCCGGCCAGGGCGCAGGAGACTGACGGGAAGGGGAGCTGACAATGGAAAGCAGAATAAAGAGGGCGATCCCACTTGGGAGGGCCGCGGCCGCGGCCGATTCGCGGGAGGCGGCGATTTCGGAACGCCTCCGCAACACAATCCGCCTCGACATCGCCCCGGACGCCGAAGACCTGCGCGCCACGGCTGCCGGACGCGCGTCCCTTTCGGACGGCCGCGTGGCGACGCTGTCGCAGGATGAACTCCAGAGCCTCTTCCAGAACGCATACGACGCGACGGTCATCACGTCCCTCGACGGGACGATCCTCTTCGAGAACATCCGCGCCCGCGAATTCCTCTATGCCGACGGCGGGACGCTCGCCGGAAAGAGCATAACGGAACTGGTCTCCGGCGCCGACGAATCAACGCTCCAGACTGTCCGCGAGACGCTGGAGTCCGAGCGCTTCATCAGAATCAGCGCCTGGTGCCACGGCTCCAACGGCGACTTCTTCCCGGCCGACATCGCAGTGTACCGCTTCGCATCGGACAACACGATCCACCTCTGCTTCTTCATCCGCGACATCACCGACAGGCTCCGCGCGGAGGAGGCCGAGCGCACCGTCGAGCGCAACCGCGTGATGATGGAGAGCATCGGCACGGTCTGCCACCACCTCGGCCAGCCCGGAACCGTAATCCTCTCCAGCCTGGAACTCCTCAGGACGCTTGGCCCGGGGGACGAGGCCGAGCGCGAGGAGCTGATAGCGATGTCCCTTGAGGCCGCGGAGAAGATAGGCGAACTGCTCAAGGAGCTGAACGAACTGAGGACATACAAGAGCGAAGCCTACGCGGAGGACGACTCCATTGTCGCGATCGAGGGCGAAGGCTGATTCCGAGCGTGATATGGAACGACTGAAATACACGTTGCTGATGGCTCTTGGCGCCTTCATCTGGGGGACGGCCTTCGTCGCCCAGCGAATGGGGGCCGACATCCTCGACGCCTACACGTTCAATGGGATCAGGAGCCTGGTCGGCAGCCTTGCCCTGCTGGCGGTTGTCGCGACTCTCGGGCGCCGCGGCGCGGCCAGGCAGCTTGCGACGCGCAGGGGGCGCTTGGACCTGCTGGCTGGCGGTTTGGTCTGCGGACTTGTGCTGACTGCCTCGGCGCTGTTCCAGCAGCTTGGGCTGGGTGAGACCACCGCGGGCAAGGCCGGCTTCATCACGGCGCTCTACATCCTTATCGTTCCGGTCCTCGGGCTCCTTCTGGGGCGCCGGGCCGGCCTCCCCATCTGGGTCGGCGCCGCGCTTGGCATCGTGGGCATGTATTTTCTCTGCATCAAGGAGGGCTTCACCATCGGGCGCGGCGACCTGATGGTTTTGCGCTGCGCGTTTTCCTTCGCGTGCCACATCATGGTGGTGGACCACTACGCGCGCAGGGTAGACCCGATTTTCCTGTCCCAGGCGCAGTTCCTTTTCGCGGGGCTGTTTTCACTGGCCGCTTTCCCGGTGTTCCATGGCGGGCCATTCCCGCCGGCGTCGGACATCGCACGCTGCGCGATGCCCCTACTCTACACGGCGATACTGTCGAGCGGCGTGGCGTACACGCTCCAAATCATAGCCCAGAAACGGCTTGAGCCCGGCATCGCGTCGCTGGTGATGAGCCTTGAGTCGGTCTTCGCGGTGCTTTCGGGATGGGCCATTCTGGGCGAGAGGCTTACCGGCCGCGAGGCGCTCGGATGCGTCCTGGTGTTCGTCGCGGTCATAATCGCCGAGCTCAATCCCGGCGCGGGGGACCGCGCATGATGGATCCCGGCAAATACAGGCCGGGGTACTTCCCGGTTGGCGCTGGGTTCCGCGACTGGGCCTCGCGCGAGCGCATCGAGGCGGCCCCCGTCTGGTGCAGCGTTGACCTGCGCGACGGCAACCAGAGCCTTGTCGTCCCGATGGGCCTTGAGGAGAAGCTGGAGTTCTGGAACGTCCTCCTGCGCATAGGCTTCCGGGAAATCGAAATCGGCTTCCCCGCCGCAAGCGAAACCGAGCGCGAGTTCGTCAGGACTCTGGCCGGGCGGGGCATGATTCCAGATGGCGTTTCCGTCCAGGTCCTCACGCCGTGCCGAGAACAGATCATACGCAGGACTTTCGAGGCCCTGCGCGGCATACCCTCGGCGATTGTCCACTTCTACAACCCGTTGAGCGCGGTGCAGCGGGAGCAGGTCTTCGGGATGACGCGCCGGGAGGTCATGAAGATCGCCGTGGACGCGGCGCGGCTCATCCGCGACCTCGCAGGGGGAAGTGGCGGCCGCGTAAGGTTCGAGTACTCGCCGGAATCCTTTACCGGCACGGAACCGGAATATGCGCTTGAAGTCTGCAATGCCGTCCTGGACGTCCTCGAACCGGGCCCGGACAACAACGTCATCGTCAATCTGCCGGTCACCGTCGAAATGAGCCTGCCGCACGTCTTCGCCTCGCAGGTGGAGTTCATCGGCAAAAACCTGGACTTCCGCGACAATGTCACGCTCTCCGTGCACCCCCACAATGACCGCGGAACCGGGGTCGCCGACGCCGAACTTGCGCTCCTCGCCGGGGCGCAGCGGGTCGAGGGGACGCTCTTCGGCAATGGCGAGAGGGCCGGGAACGTCGACATCGTCACCCTCGCCCTGAACATGTATTCGCATGGCGTGGACCCCGGCCTTGATTTCTCCGACATGGACGGGATAGTCGCGGAATACGAGAAATGCACGGGCATGCGCGTCGGGGAGCGGGCGCCGTACTCCGGGGCCCTGGCCTTCACGGCATTCTCCGGCTCGCACCAGGACGCGATCGCGAAGGGCATGCGCCACCGCGTCCGGAACAGGCTGCGGGAATGGACCGTGCCGTACATCCCAATCGACCCGCGGGACATCGGGCGCCGCTACGACGCCGACATCATCCGCGTCAATTCGCAGTCGGGGAAGGGCGGCATAGGCTATGTCATGGAGCACTTCTACGGCTACGAGCTGCCGGCCGGAATGCGCGAGGACCTGAGCTACGCCTGCAAGGGAGTTTCCGACAGGACGCGCAGGGAGCTGCGCCCGGACGAGATCTTCGCGATATTCCGCGAAAGGTACCTCAATCTCGCGGGGCCAATAGAGATTGCCGGGTTCGACACCGTCCGCGGCGGCGACATCGTCGGCATCAGGATACGCTTCCGCCGCGGCGGCGCGGAGACCGAGGTGCACGCCGAAGGCAACGGCCCGCTAAGTGCCGTGAGCAATGCGCTCAGCGATTTCACTGGCGAACGCTTTGTCCTCCAGGAGTTCACCCAGCACAGCATGCAGGGCGCCGGCTCGCGAAGCGTGGCGGCGTCGTACATCGGGCTTGTCCGCGACGGCTCCGGGAAAATCCACTGGGGCGCAGGGACGGACACCGACGTCGTCAAGGCCAGCACCAAGGCCCTGCTCGGGGCTTTCTTCAACATGACCGGCCAGGCGGGAAACAGGGGAGAAGCGCCGACGCGCGCCTGACACCACGATTGACACGCCTGTGTGCGAATTTGCATAATCCACGATGGTTGAAAAGGCCACCGCCGCATCGTCGCCGGCGCCTGGTTCGAAGCGGTGGAAATCTAACAAAGGAGAGCGCGTCTCCGTGTGTCGTTTCGCCAGAGGTCTTGAATTTTCGAATTTGCCGATTTTACTGACTGTTCGCCATTAGTTTTTTTGACATGATTAACAGGATTGCAGTCCCAAAATTAGCCACAAGGAACACAAAGGGCACAGAGACATTGCTGATTCCTTGAGTTCACCTGCGGCCGTACAAATCCTGCCAAGAAACCTCAGCATCCCCCAACCCCAGTTATCGCAGTTTGTCAAATAGAAAAGACACCGAAATGAGTTAAGAGGGGACCGCATTGGTCAAAAGCCTAGACACCGAGGCGGGAGGCGAGGGGCTGCGGGGCTAGCCCCGCAGCCCCTCGCGCATTGTTGGCATTGTCAACCAC
>JAFWPM010000309.1 GCA_017509565.1 Kiritimatiellia bacterium
CGAAGAGGCCTTCGACCGGATCTACGGGCGAGGCGAACCAATTTACCCGGGGTGGAAATGAAGCGCGGCGTGTTGCTTGGGGCCTGGGGGCATTGGCCCGAAGTCCTGCGGGAGCTGGACGCCGCGGGCGGCGGATTCGAAATCGCGGGAACCGCGGCCGTCCGCGAAGAGGACGGCGACGCGCCGCCCGCGCGCATTGCCGGCGCTTTCGAATGCGCGTCCGGCGCCATGGGCGCGGACGACCCGGCGGCGCTGCTCGCCTCCGTCAGGCCCGACTTCGCCGTCGTCTCCGCGCGCCCCGGGCGCATTGCCGGGCTTGTCGCGCTCGCGGCAGGCGCCGGATGCCACGTGATTTCGGAAAAGCCCCTCGCCACGTCATTCGGCGAACTCGACGCGCTTGAGCGCGACGTCGCGGCCGCAGGCGTCCAGGTCTGCCCGATGCTCCCCAACCGCGCGCGCCCCGCGCTCGCGGCGGCGGTCGCCGCGATTCGGGCCGGCGCAATCGGCAGGCCACTGCTGCTTTCAGCCCGCAAGACATACAAGTGGGGGCGGCGCGAACCGTGGTACGGCGACCGCGCCGCCTACGGCGGGACGATCCCGTGGATCGGCATCCACGCGCTGGATTTCATCGACGCCGCCACCGGCGGCGATCCCGTCGAGCAAATCGCAGCATTCCACGCCAACCTCGCGCATCCGGAAATGCCCGGCTGCGAGGATGCCTGCGCCCTATCGATGCGCCTGGCCTCCGGCGCGCTTGCGACGGCCACGCTCGACTTCCTGCGGCCCGACTCGCCCGTTCCGCACGGCGACGATTTCCTGCGCGTATCCGGGGCCCACGGCGAAATCGCGGCCTGGCTCGACCGCGACCGCGCCGAAATCCTCGCGCCCGGCGCCACGCCGCAGGAACTTCCGCTTCCATCCCCCGCCCCGTTCTTCACGCCGTGGCTGCGGGCGCTGCCGCCCCGCGGCTGCCGCACTGCGCCGGACGAGACTTCGCGCCGGGCCTTCCGGCTTACGCGGGAGGCGCTGCTCGCAAGGGACGCGGCGGACAGGGCCGCGCTATTCGAGAAGCGCGACGCAGTGGACCTCAAGGCCGAGGCCGGCGCCAATGGCGCCCATGCCCTCGTTGGTCTTGCCCTTGACTGAGACGGCGCCGGCGGGAATGCCGAGCACCCCGGCGATGCGCCCGCGCATGGCGTCGATGTACGGGCGCAGCTTCGGCCGCTCGCAAATGACCGTGGCGTCGATGTTGCCAATGCGGTAGCCGGAATCCGCGACTTCGCGGGCGACTGCGCCGAGAAGCGCCGACGAGTCGGCGCCGCGCCAGCGTTCGTCGGTGTCCGGGAAGTGGGAGCCGATGTCGCCAAGGGCCGCCGCGCCGAGGAGGGCGTCGATAACCGCGTGGAGAAGCGCGTCGGCGTCGGAGTGGCCCGCAAGCCCCGGCGCGCCGGGAATAGTGACGCCCCCGAGGACAAGCGGCCTTGACGGGTCGAAGCGGTGCGAATCGTATCCGAAGCCAATGCGCATGGGAAGCCGAAGGTCTGGAGGCTGGGCCGGTGGTTGGGTCGCGCCTAGTCGGGGATGATGAGCAGCGGGCAGGCGACGGTGCGTGAGACGCGGGCGGCGACGCTGCCGAAGAGCAGCGAGCGCAGGGGCTGTGGCCGCGGGCGCCCCATCACAACGAGAGAAACCCCCTTTTCGCGCACGAAGCCGAGGATCCTTTCGGCTGGCTGGCCGACTTCGTAGCACGGCTCCCATTCGACGCTGGCCGGGATTTCAATGCCGTATTCGGATTGCATCCGCCCCTTGACGGCGGCGGCGTTCTTCTCCGCGAGGTCGCTGCCGTCCTCGACGACATACCCCTTCCAGAACTGGACGGCGGCATCCTGCGCGACATGCAGGATGTAGAGCTTGGCGCGGTTGCGCACGGCGGCCTTGACCGCATAGTCGAAAGCCCTGGCCGAGACAGCTGAAAAGTCCGTGCAGAAGAGTATCTTTTCAAAGGATGTGGTCATGGTAGGTGAACCTGCATTTGGGCCGGGGCTATGACAGGCCGGGGAGCCATGTCGCGAGCGACGGGAAGAAAAGGATGAGCACGGCGGCGGCGGCGAGCGAAAGCAGGAACGGCATGGCCCCGCGGAAGATGTCCTGGATCGGGGTCGAGCGGTCGATTCCGCTGACGACGTAGACGTTGACGCCGACAGGAGGCGTAATCACACCCATCTGCGTGACCACCACGATAAGGACGCCGAACCAAATCGGGTCGTAGCCCATCTTGACGATTACCGGGTAGAAAATCGGGACTGTGAGCATCACAAGCGCGAGGGAGTCGATGAAGCATCCCGCGACAAGGTAGAAAATCGAGACGAACACCATGACGCCCCACGCGGGGAGGGGCAGCGCGGCGAGCCAACGGGCCATGAGCATGGGGATTCCGGTGACGGCCAGGAAATGGCCGAATACCGTTGCGCCGGCGACGATGACCATGACCATGCAGGAGGTGCGCAGGGTGTCGTCGAGCGCGGCCGCGAGCATTTTGCGGGAGAGCTTGCCGGAGAATGCGGCGACTGCGAGCGACCCCGCAGCGCCGACGGCGGCGCCCTCCGTAGGCGTGAACCAGCCGGCGAACATTCCGCCAAGGACAAGGGCGAACAGGGCAAGGGTCTCGGCGACGCCGGACAGCGACGCGAACTTCTCCCGCCAGGTCGCCGGGGAGCGGCGCGGCGCAAGTTCCGGGTTGAGAAGGCACTGTATGGCGATGGTCAAGCAGAAAAGCACGGCGACGAGGATGCCGGGAACTATGCCGGCGATGAAAAGCTTGCCGATCGACTGCTCGGTCAGGATGCCGTAGACGATGAACACCACCGATGGCGGGATGAGCATCCCGAGGCCGCCGGCCGCCGCCACGACGCCGGCCGCGAGGGAGCCGTCGTAGCGGCATCTGCGCATTTCAGGGAGCGCGGCGGCCGACATCGTGGCCGCCGTGGCCGGCCCGGACCCGCATATTGCGCCGAAAGCCGCGCAGGCGCCCACTGTGGCCATTGCGAGCCCGCCGGGCAATGCGCCGAACCAGCGGTCGGCCGCATTGAACAGCTTGCCGCTTATGCCGGAGTGGAAGCATATCTGCCCCATGAAGACGAACAGCGGGATCACAGACAGCCCATAGTTCATGAAGGCGTCCTGGAAATCGACCGCCAGCACGGCCAGCGCGGCATGTGGCGAAACGACGGCGGCAAAGCCCGCCACGCCGACAACCGCCATAGAGAAGGCCACTGGCAGGCTCGCCAGAAGCAGGACGAAGAGGGCGGCGAGGCCGACAATTCCGCAGGCGACAGGGCTCACAGCGAAAACTCCTTTCCCGGGCGGAGGAGGTGGAAGAGCGTTATAGCCGCCGACAGCAGGCACGACACGGCCATCAGCCATGCAAGCCAGAAGACGGGGACCTGGAGCGTAGGCGTGACCTCCCCCTCCCGAAGGAGGGCGGCCCCCTTGCGCCACATCGCGCAGGCGGCGTAGACGAAGCCGCCCGTCTGGAGGACGCGCATGAGCGAGTCCACGGCCAGCCTGCCAGCCGCGCCCATGCGGCGGAAGAAGTATTCTATCGCGACATGCCCCTTGACCGCCGTGGTTCGCGGCAGGGCCATCGCGACAACCACGCCGCCCGAAATCCGGACGAGGTCGTAGGCGCCCGGGACGGATGCGCCGAAGCGGCGCAGGACGACATCGGCGCAGGTGACGGCCATCATGGCGAAAATGCCCGCCCAGGCCACGTATGCGGCCATTTTCGTGGCGCAGGCGGGGATGCGCCAGATTGCTGGCAGGTTTGGCTTTGGCTGTGGCATGGCGCTGGACCTCCTGGGTTTCCCGGGTCTGTCGGATTCAGGGGCCTAGAACTCACGCGAGACGCCGATGCGAAGGCGGCTCTCGTATATGAGTGTCAGGTCGGCGAAAACCTGGAAGTCGTTCCAGAACGTATACGAGCCGCCGACTATCGCGCCAATCGCGTCGTCATGCTTGGCGGAAATCTTGAGATTCTCGCTGCCGTAGGGCATGTGCCCGGAAACCGAAACTGACGAGACCGGCTGGATCTGGAGGCCGGCGAAGCCCATGAACTGGCCGGAACGGTAGGAAAGGTCGAAGTCCAGGCGGAGCGCCTTTTCGGTGATCTTCACCGACGACTTGCCCGATCTGTATTCCGACACGACGTTTTCGACGTTGTTGGTATCGACCTTCGACGTGGCCACCAGGGCCGTGGACGAAATGTCGCCCTTGTCCTGGCGGATGCGGCCGAGTATTCCGGCGGAGGCCGTCCACCCGCCTTCGCGCAGGAATGGCCTCTTGTAGCCGATGGCCAGCGAGAAGCCGTCGGCGTCGTCGATTGACGACCCGGAAAAGCCAAGCCCGCCCGGGACAATCGCCGATGACTTGCCCGAAGTCGAATACGCGGCTTCCGCGAGCCAGGAATTGTAGCCCAGCCCGCCGCCGAGCGTAGTGCGCTCGAAGTCCGCCTTCTTGCCGGAGACGCTTTCGACCTTCCATTTGAAGGGCGTGGTGTCAAGCGGCGCCAGCCAGATTGACCATGCGGGCGGCCGCGTGGCGTCGGGCAGCCCGGGGAGGTCGAGCGACGGTGCCTGTCGGTGTTCGACCTCCGGGGGTATCTCAATCAGCTCCGGCTTCGGCGGCATGGGCGCGAATTCCGCAATTGGCGCGGGGGCGGCGTGGGCGGCGGCGCGCCCGGGCGCGCCGGACGCCGCGGGGTTACCGCGCACTCCGGATTTACCGGCGCCGCCGAAGGCGTACATGGCCGTGCCAAGCTGCATGAGGCGGCCCTCGACGGGCTGGTACGGGCCAAAGGTCCTTCCATTGGTGGAGTCCACGAAGGTGACCCGGCCGTTGCCGGGGAACACCACCCGGTAGAGGGTGCCGTCAACGCGGACCCTGGCGCCATCGAAAAGCGTAAAGGGGCCGAATGAGGCGCCGGACCGTGTTTCGGTAAGCGTGAAGCGAGTTGCCGGCGATGCGACTGCGGCGGACGGGGCGGCCTGCGCCCCGCTGGCTGGGAATGCCGCCAGAATCAGAAGGGTTGACAGGACCTTGAGGACCGCGCGTTTCATTTGGCTTCAACCGCCTTGCGTAGAATGTCGTTTATTTCGCGAAGCTCCTTGTTCTCGTTCTGGAGCTTCTCAAGTTCAATCAGCAGTTCTTTCTTCTCCGCCTCGAGCTTTGACACCTGCGATGCGAGGACGTAGTTCGTCCCCTCGTAGTTCGCCAGGCTCCTGTTGAGGTTCTTGTTCCGCGTCCAGAAAAGGACGGCGACGGAGCCGACGCCAACCAGAACGGCCACAAATATGGCGAAGTGCGTCATCCTCCGCGCCAGGCGGTCGGCCGCCGACGACCTGCTGACGCTCCCCTGGTAGAAGGATCCCGCCCCGGAGTGCGAATGGTGGCGGTGGTGCGACGACGAGGACTGGGAGGTCGAGGAGGAGGTTGAGTGGTGGTGATGGTGAAGTTCAGGCACTATGTCGTCCACGAATTCAATGGATTGGTGGTGGGATTGGGTTGGCTCTGGCATTAAACGTAAAATGTGGTCGCTGACTACGGACGGCGGGTCCGTGTTCTGTGGCGCGCTGGGCGCGGGGCTACTGTTCGACTGCTGCGGGCGTTTCGTCCGCGGCCAGCGGGCGCTGGACGGCGCCGCGGGCCACCTCCACCTTAACACCCTTGTCGATTTCGACGATGAAGGTGTTCTGGCGGACTTCGGAAATCGTCCCGATGAGGCCTCCCGCGAAAAGGATGCGGGTTCCGGCGCGCAGGGCCTCGATGGTCTTCTGGCGCTCCTTCTCCTTGCGCTGCTGCGGCCGGATCATCATGAAGTAGAAAATCGCGAAGATGATGAGCATGGGCACGAGCATCGTGCCCATGCCGCCCTGGGGCGGGCCGCCGGCGGCGGCAAGCGGGAGTGGAAGCATTTTTGGTGTTTAAGGGGTTAAGAGTTTACGAGTTTGGAAATTTATCGATTGCCGTCGATTGCCACCGATCGCATTCGAAGACAACCGGCTATTCGATGTCGGCATTCGGATCGGAGACGACCTCGGCGCCCTCCGACGCGAGCGCGGCGGGATCGGCGATCAGCTCCTCCTGCGGGACGAGATCCGATTCGTCGTCGTCGTCCTCCTCATCCTCGCTGTCGAAGCGCGGGAGCTGCGGCTTCGCCGGGGCGAGCAGGTCGGCCGCGATCGGCTCGGCGAGCGGGACGAGCTTGATGTGGCGGTGGTTGGAGAAGCCAGTGCCGCCCGGTATGAGGTGGCCGAGGATGACATTCTCCTTGAAGCCGCGGAGTTCGTCGACGCGTCCGAGCGTCGCGGCGTCGGCAAGGACGCGCGTGGTGTCCTGGAAGGACGCCGCCGAAATGAAGGAGTCCGTCTCAAGGGACGCCTTCGTGATGCCGAGCAGCGTCGGGCGCGCCTCGGCCGGCCGCTTGCCTTCGAGACGCATTTCGTCGTTCGTCTTGAGGAAGAGCTGGCGCGAAACGAGGTCGTTGACGAGGAAGTCCGTGTCGCCGGGGTTGACGATCTGGACCTTGCGCAGCATCTGGCGGATGATGATTTCGATGTGCTTGTCGTTGATTTCCACGCCCTGGGCGCCGTAGACCTGCTGGACTTCCTCGACGAGGTAGCGCTGGAGTTCCTGCGGGCCGCAGACATCGAGGATTTCCTGGGGGATGATCGGGCCGTCGGTCAGCTCCTGGCCCTTGCGGACGCGGTCGCCGGCGGTGACGAGGATGTGCTTGCCGATGCGGATCAGGTGCTCCTCGGTCTCGTGGGTTGTTTCGTCGGTCACGATCACGCAGCGGCAGCCGCGGGCGTTGGAGCCCCATGAGACGATGCCGTCGATCTTGGCGATGTCGGCGTGGTCGCCCGGATGGCGGGCCTCGAAAAGCTCGGCGACTCGCGGCAGGCCGCCGGTGATGTCGCGGGTCTTCGCGGCCTGGCGCGGCGTCTTCGCGATGATTGCGCCCGGCTTGACCATTTCGCCGTCGGCGACCATGACGCGGGCGCCGACCGGAATCGCATACGAGCCGAGCTCGAACCACTGGCGCTGGCCCTTCTCGCGGGCGAGAATGGTGATGTAGGGGTGGGCCTCGGAGGTGGATTCGCGGATGACGAACTGCTGCTTGCCCTCGCCGGTGGACTCGACCTCGACGGTGTCGCCGGGGATGAAGTCGTCGTGGCGGACCTTGCCCTCGTACTCGGAGATGACCGGGATGGAGTGCGGGTCCCAGTTCGCGATGAGTTCGTCGGCCTCGACCTTCTGCGGGGCTTCGGGCTGCGTCTTGAAGAGCAGCGTCGTGCCGATCTGCATGGGGATGCGTTCGAGTTCGTGGCCGGAGGCGTCGCTGACGACTGCGGAGCCGCCCTTGTTGAGGACGATTTCGCGGCCGTCCTCGCCGACGACCGTGCGGACGTCGTCGACGAATGAGAGGAAGCCGGCGTGGTGGACCTTGATTTCGTCGGAAACGACGGACGCGGACGCGGTGCCGCCGACGTGGAAGGTGCGCATCGTGAGCTGGGTGCCGGGTTCGCCGATGGACTGCGCGGCGACGATGCCGACGGCGGTGCCGATCTCGACGGGGCGGCCCGTGGAGAGGTCGCGGCCGTAGCACTTGGCGCACATTCCGTGGGGGGCCTCGCAGGTGAGGCCAGAGCGGATCCAGACGCGCTCGATGCCGGCCTTCTTGATCTTGTCGCACGCGGCCTCGTCGATTTCCTCGTTGGCGGGGAGAATCAGCTCGTTCGTGTTCGGGTCGTAGATGTCGCGGAGAGCGGTGCGGCCGAGGATGCGCTTGACGAGCGGCACGGCGTTCTCGTTCTCGGTGTCGGAGACGATCTCGATGCCGTTGGCCGAGTTGCAGTCGTCCATGACGATGATGACGTCCTGCGACACATCGACAAGGCGGCGGGTGAGGTAGCCGGCGTCGGCCGTCTTGAGGGCGGTGTCGGCCAGGCCCTTGCGGGCGCCGTGGGATGAGATGAAGTATTCGAGAATGGAGAGGCCCTCGCGGAAGGAGGCGGTGATCGGCGTCTCGATGATTTCGCCGGAGGGGTTGGCCATGAGGCCGCGCATGCCGGCGAGCTGGCGGATCTGCTGCTTGGAGCCGCGGGCCTTGGAGTCGAACATCATGAAGAGCGGGTTCGTCTCGTTCGGGTTGACGGCGTCGGGGTTCTCGTTGCGGTCGATCGCCACGTAGAGGTCGTCGGCGATGCGGTCGGTGGTGTTCGTCCAGATGTCGACGATCTTGTTGTGGCGTTCGCCGTTGGTGATGAGGCCGAGGTTGTACTGCTCCTCGATCTTGGCGGCCTCGGCGCGCGCCGAGCCGAGGAAGTCGTCCTTGCAGGCCGGGCGGATCATGTCCTTGAGGCCCATCGAGACGCCGGCCTTCGTGGCGTATTCGTAGCCGAGCGCCTTGAGGTTGTCGAGGACAACCACAGTGGTGTCGTGGCCGACGTCGTGGTGGCAGGCCAGGATGAGGTCGCCGAGCTTGGACTTGTCGACCTTGAAGTTGATGAAGCCGACCTCGGGCGGCCAGATTTCGTTGAACACCACGCGGCCGACCGTCGTCTCGATGACCTTGGCGTCCTTCTTGCCGTAGGTGGTGTCGCGGCCGAAGTCCGGGTTGCGGAAGAGTATCCGCGAGTGGATGTCGACCGAGCCCTGCTCCTTCGCGAGAAGCATTTCGCCGATGTTGTTGAAGAGCGGCAGGTGTTCCTTCGGGTTGATCGGGTCCTTGCCGACGTTGTGGCCGGCGAGCTTGTCCTTCTGCCCGACCTCGGTGAGGTAGTAGATGCCGAGCGCGATGTCCTGCGTCGGGGTCATGATCGACTTGCCGGAGGCCGGCGAGAAGATCGAGTTGGAGGCGAGCATCAGGAGGCGGGATTCGAGCTGGGCCTCGACTGACAGGGGGACGTGGACGGCCATCTGGTCGCCGTCGAAGTCGGCGTTGAAGGCCGTGCAGACCATCGGGTGGAGCTGGATTGCCTCGCCCTCGATCAGCACCGGCTCGAAGGACTGGATCGAAAGCCGGTGGAGCGTCGGGGCGCGGTTGAGCATGACCGTCTTGCCCTTGATGACGTCGTCGAGGGCGTCCCAGACCACCTTGTCCTGGCGCTCGATGAAGCGGCGGGCGGTGCGGGAGTTCAGGGAGATGCCCTGCTCGATGAGGCGGCGGACGATGAAGGGCTCGAAGAGGGTAAGGGCCATCTTCTTCGGCAGGCCGCACTGGTAGAGCTTGAGGCGCGGGCCGACGACGATCACCGAGCGGCCGGAGTAGTCGACGCGCTTGCCGAGGAGGTTCTGGCGGAAGCGGCCGGTCTTGCCCTTGAGCATGTCGGACAGCGACTTGAGGGCGCGGTTGCCGGCGCCGACGATCGGCTTGCCGTGGCGGCCGTTGTCGAACACGGCGTCAACCGCCTCCTGGAGCATGCGCTTCTCGTTGCGGATGATGACGTCGGGCGTCTTGATCTGCTGGAGCGTCGCAAGCCTGTTGTTGCGGTTTATGACGCGACGGTAGAGGTCGTTGAGGTCGGAGGTGGCGAACTTGCCGCCCTCCAGCGGGACGAGCGGGCGAAGGTCCGGCGGGATCACGGGAAGCACCTCAAGCACCATCCACTCGGGGCGGGCGCCCGCCTTGCGGAAGCCGTCGCAGATGCGCATGCGCTTCGAGATTGACTTGCGCTTCTGCTTCGAGGAGGTGTTCTCGATGTCCTGCTCCAGCTTCTCCATCAGGGCGTCGAGATCGATCTTCTTCAGGCATTCGCGGACGGCCTCCGCGCCGGGGAGGGCGGAGAAGGAGGAGTCGCCGTATTCCTCAAGGGCGCGGTGGTATTCCTCCTCCGACAGGAGCTGCTGGTACTGGAGCGGGGTGTCGCCCGGCTCGACGACCAGGCGGTCCTCGTAGTAGAGGACGCGCTCAAGCTGGGAGACGGGGACGTCGAGCATCGTGCCGATGCGCGACGGGGTGCACTTGAAGAACCAGATGTGGGATACTGGCACCGCCAGTTCGATGTGGCCCATGCGGGTGCGGCGGACGCGCGAGGTCGTAACTTCGACGCCGCAGCGGTCGCAGACGACGCCTTTGTGCTTTATGCGCTTGTACTTGCCGCAGGCGCACTCCCAGTCCTTGGTCGGACCGAAAATGCGTTCGCAGAAGAGGCCGTCGCGTTCGGGGCGGTAGTTGCGGTAGTTGATGGTCTCGGCGTTGCGGACCTCGCCGTGGCTCCACTGCCGGATCATGTCCGGCGAGGCCAGCATGATGCGGACCGCATCGTACTGGTCGGAGTTCGGGAGGGCGGGCATGTCATTGAACATCGAGTAGGACAGGTTCATGTTGCGGCGCTCTGGTTTGTGGTGTTAAAGTGAATTGCGGGTTGCCATTGGCCGCGCCGGGCGCGGCCAATGGCGGCTTGCCGCCTTTTAGACTAGCGGGGCGTCCAGCGAGACGGAGTACTCGTCTTCCTCCTTCTCGTCGCCCAGCAGCTTCATGTCGAGGCACAGGCCGCGGAGTTCGTTCATCAGGACGGAGAACGACTCCGGCATGCCGGCGTTGAGCGTGTTGGCGCCCTTGACGATCGACTCGTAGATGCGGGTGCGTCCCACGGTGTCGTCCGACTTGACGGTCAGGAGCTCCTGGAGGGCGTAGGCGACGCCGTAGGCTTCAAGCGCCCAGACCTCCATTTCGCCCATGCGCTGGCCGCCGTACTGGGCCTTGCCGCCAAGCGGCTGCTGCGTGACGAGCGAATACGGCCCGGTCGCGCGGGCGTGGATCTTGTCGGTGACAAGGTGGTGCAGCTTGAGGAAGTACGTCCCGCCGACGACGATGCGCTGGTCGAAGGGTTCGCCCGTGCGGCCGTCGTACACGACCGACTTGCCGTCGACGTTGATCCACGGGCTGATGCCGCGCCTGACCTGCGAGTCGTGCGCCTTCTGGAGCAGCTCGTCGATCTGGGACTCCTGGGCGCCGTCGAACACCGGCGTGGCGGCGTAGATGCCCAGCTCGCGGCACGCGAGGCCGAGGTAGGCCTCGAAGAGCTGCCCGAGGTTCATTCGGGAAGGCACGCCGAGCGGGTTAAGCACGATGTCCACCGGGGTGCCGTCCGGCAGGTAGGGCATGTCGCAGTCCTTGACGATGCGGGAGACGACGCCCTTGTTGCCGTGGCGGCCGGCGAGTTTGTCGCCGACGGAGAGGTTCTTCTTCTCCGCGATGTAGACGCGGACCTTCTTCACGACGTCGCCGTCGGACGTGTCGCCGCCGAAGTCGAGGCCGTAGGAGGCGGCGTCGAGCTCCTCGAAGCGCTCGCGGTACTTCGCGATGCACTGGACGAGCGTGTCGTCGCCGGGGGCCTCGCGGATCGATATGCGCCCGTGCAGGGCCGCGATGCGCCCGATGTGGCGCTTGAGTATCTTGTGGCCGGCCTGGACGATGACCTCGGAGTTGGAGTCGTCGACAATGTCGAAGTCGAGCGTCTCGCCGCTGAGCATGTTCGTGAGGACGATGCTGAAGTCCTCCTCAGTGTCCTTGACGCGGCGCAGGCGCTCGTTCTCGATGTCCTCGGCGGACTTCTCGTCGGACGGCAGGGTGATGGTCTCCGCCTCCTCGACCTCGCCCGTCTCGGCGTTGATGTCGAGCGTGTCGTCGTCCTCGACCGGATCGGGGAGCTCGTCCTCTGACCTCGTCGCGCGGGACGGGATCGTGCGGCCCACGCCGCGCGAGACGTCCTGCTTGGTGATGATTTTGACGTTCATCACGACGCCGTAGATGCCCGACGGGACCTTGAGCGAGGTGTCGCGCACCTCGGCGGCCTTCGAGCCGAAGATCGCGCG
>JAFWPM010000310.1 GCA_017509565.1 Kiritimatiellia bacterium
CCAGTCGACCCAGGGGTTGAACGGCCTGGCGAACTTCGCGAAGAAGTGGAAGATGCCCTCCGTCCAGCCGTGGCTTGCGAGAACCGGGACGACGTGGGCCGACCAGGTGCGCTGGAGGATGAGTCCGACGAGAGAGAAGCCGCACCCGAAGAAAATCGAGCACCACGCGCCGACGATGTTGCCGAAGCGGCTGTAGAGGCCGAAGACCATGACCGTGCCGCCGCCGCCGAGCCACACCGCGCACATGATCTGCGTGAACATGTTGATGTAGTCGAGCTGGCTGAAGAAGACGGCCACCACGAAGAAGAAGAGCGCCACGGCGACGGACGACCAGCGGAGCAGCATGATGTGCTGGCGGCTCGTTGGCGGCTTCCTGAAGAACGGCAGGATGACATCCTGCACCCATGTCGAGGAGGCGTTGAAGATGCGGGAGTCGTCGGTCGATATGAGGAGCATGAGCATCAGGAGCGCGAAGAGGCCGATGACGCCCGTCGGGAGGATCTGGCGGAGCGCCACGGGCATCATCATCTGGCCGTAGAGGGTGCGGACTTTCTGCGCCTGCTTGGCGTTGGCGCCCTGCACGGCGGCTAGTTCGGGGGACGGGGTCCGTTCGCCGCTGCGGACGGCTTCCGCCTCATCGCGCAAGTTCTCCGGGACGTTGGAGTTGATCACGTCGCGGACGGCGTCGATGTACGGGGTGTCGTTGTTCCTAAGCTGCGAAAGGGGCATGTTGACTTCAAGGTAGGCCGCAAGCTCGGGGCTTGGCTCCGGGAGGGCGGGGCCGCGCGGGTTGGTGGCGAGGGCCTGCATGGTCGCGAAATACGCGGCGTGCTCCTCGCGGATCGCCTCAGGAACCGGCTCCTTGATCGCCTTGTGGACGGGCGGCGGGACATTGTCGAGCGCCTCGGCGATTTTTTCGCGGACCGCGGGGTCGGGCACTGCCTCCGCGGCGACCTTGTTGAGGAGGGCGATGCGGGTGCGGTGCGAGGAGAAGTTGGCGATGCGCTGCCCGCGCGAGGAGTACTTGCCGTCGACGCCGGGCATTACGAACGCCTCGTGGTTCATGACGGTTATGATGAGAAGCGTCACAAGCCCGATCATCGTCATGGAGAAGCCGTTGCGCCAAGTGCCGAGCACGCCGGCCATCTTCTGCTCGTGGGGGGTGCGGCCGGAGTTCGACGTGTCGTTGCCGAACCAGGAGGCGCGCTGGAGGATCGTGGACATGACGGTCACGCCCAGGGCGAACATGTTGAAGTCGCGCAGCTTCGCGATGTCGAAGGGGTTGAGGAAGCTCTCGCCCGGGACGCGGTCGAGCATCACCGGCTCCATGGCGGTGCCCCAGTTGAAGTTGAAGAAGATGTCGCCGGCGATGATGACGAAGATGGGGTAGGACATGAGCGCCTGCATGGTGTCGGTCAGGAGTAGCGAAACGCGCCCGGCGGGCCAGATCGCCACCGTCGCGAAGAAGAGGCTCAGCGTGACGATGATGGCGAACGTTGGCAGGTTCACTTCAAGGGCGGTGCCCCTGAACATCATGATCCTGTGCGGGAGGCCGAGGAAGTAGATGAAGAAGTTGGCGGCGATCGCGGGGCCGATCGCGTTGGTGATCATTTCGGAGAAGTTGCGCAGCGTGGCGCAGAAGATGCGGAAGCTCTTGTTGTAGCGCATCTCTATGAACTGTCCGAAGGAAAGCGCCCTGGAGGCGCGCCAGCGGTAGATGCAGTAGCCCGAGAGCCCGAGGAACATTCCAAGGGGCATCGTGATGATGCCCCAGAACCCCATGGCCGAGCCGGCCTTGTATGTCTGCTCGCAGTTGGCGACAAGCGTTATCACGGAAAGCGCGGCGGCGACGTCGCCCACGCACATTACGTAGCGGCCCGCCACGCGCCCGGCGGCGAGGAAGTCCACCACGTCCCTGGCGTACTTCTTGGCGTAAATCGCAAGCGCGAGGACGCCTAAGAACGGGACAACCATGATAAGCCAGTCGATAAAATGCATTTTGTCTCCTTTGGGTGCCTGAAAAAATAATTAACATAACTTATCAAAATACGGGCCATAAGTCAAGCGCCGGTGCGCGGCGGCGGGTGCCGGCCGGGGCCCTTTCGCCGGCGGTCGCATCCGGGGATTCCGCCGGAGGATGCCAAAGTCGTCCATTTTTGGTAGAATCATATCAACCGTTTAGAACAAGGAACCCCAAATGGCAACAATAGACAAAATCCTCGTAGTGAATTCCGGATCATCGTCGCTGAAGTACATGCTCTTCAGCATGAAGAACGAAGAGATGCTCTGCAAGGGCCTCGTCGAGCGAATCGGCACCGACAGCGCCAACCTCGTCTACCAGCGCGCCGGCGGCGAGAAGCACTCCGGCCCGGTGAAGGCCCTCACGCACGGTGAGGCGTTCGAGCATGTCTGCAAGGCGATCACAAACCCCGCGGACGGCGCCCTCAAGGCCCTGTCCGAAGTCGATGCCGTCGGGCACCGCGTCCTCCACGGCGGCATGGAGTTCACGGCGCCGGTCCTCGTCAACGCCGCGGTGAAGAAGGCCATCCGCAAGTGCTTCGACCTCGGCCCGCTGCACAATCCGCCGAACCTCACCGGCATCGAGGCCTGCGAAAAGAAGATGAAGGGAGTCCCCAACGTCGCGGTCTTCGACACCGGCTTCCACATGACCATGCCGGCGGAATCATACATGTACGCCATACCGCGCGACCTCGCCAAGAAGTATTCGCTACGCAAATACGGCTTCCACGGCACGTCCCACAAATACATCACCGAAACCGCCGCCAAGGTCTTCAAAAAGCCGCTCTCCCGCCTCAACATCGTAACATGCCACCTTGGCAACGGCTCCTCGCTCGCCGCGATCAAGGGCGGCAAGGTTTTCGACACCACGATGGGCCTCACACCGCTCCAGGGCCTCGTGATGGGGACGCGCTCGGGCGACATCGACCCGGCGGTATGCTTCTTCCTCGCCAAGAAGGAGGGGATGGACGCGGACGCGCTCGACACCCTTCTCAACAAGAAGAGCAGCCTTCTCGCGATCGGCGGCACAGGCTCCGGCGACATGCGCGACCTCTGCGCCGCGGTCGAGGCCGGGAACAAGGAGGCCCGCGAGGCGTTCGACCTGTTCGTCCACCGCATCGTCCTCTACATCGGCGGCTACATGGCGCTCGTCGGCAAGCTTGACGGCATCGTCTTCGCCGGCGGGATCGGCGAGAACAGCGACTACGCCCGGAAGGCGATCTGCGAGCGCCTCGCCACGATCGGCGTAAAGCTCGACAAGAAGGCGAACAAGGCGACACACGGCGTCCAGGCGCGCATCTCCGCCGACGACTCCAAGCTGCCCGTCTGGGTCATTCCGACCAACGAGGAGCTCATGATCGCCCGCGAGACCTTCCGCATCGTCACCGCGAAGTAGCCACCGCTTTTTTCAACCCAGAACCCAGAACTCATCATAAGGATAGGCAATGAACTTTCTCGATACCGTATTTCCGAAGGCCCAGGCCGCCAACAAGCGCATCGTCCTCCCCGAGGGGCACGACCCGCGCGTGGTAGTCGCGGCAGCCAAGATAAAGGCGCAGAGGATCGCGACCCCGATCGTCCTCGCGACTCCCGACGAACTCTCCGCCGCGGAGGCCAAGGCGGGGGTGTCCCTCCGCGAGGCGGGCGTCGAGGTGCTGGACTACACGAAGGCCCCGATCGCGTCCGAGCTCGCCGCGGCCTTCTACGAGCGCCGCAAGGCCAAGGGCATGACCGAGGAGGAGGCAGACGCCACCATCAAGGGCAAGCGCCTCTACTTCGGCAACATGATGCTCAACCGCGGCATGGTCGACGGCCTCGTCGCAGGCTCGATCGCATCGACGCCCGACATGCTCCGCAGCGCCTTCCACTGCGTCGGCACGGCAAAGGGCATCGCGCTCGCCTCGGCGTGCTTCGTGATGGACCTCAAGGTCCCGACGGCATCCGGCGACGGCGTCCTCATCTACGCCGACAGCGCCGTCAACCCCTGCCCCACCGCCGAGCAGCTGGTTGACATCGCCCAGGCCACGGCCGGGACCTACAAGGCGCTTGTCGGCGGGCAGCCGAGGCTCGCCTTCCTCAGCTTTTCCACCAAGGGCAGCGCGAAGCACGAGCTTGTGGACAAGATGCGCGTCGCGAAGGAACTCACCGAGAAGCGGTTCGCGGAAATCGGCCTTGACGCCGTGGTCGACGGCGAGATGCAGGCCGACGCCGCGCTCGTCCCCTCGGTCGGCGCCTCGAAGAACAAGGGCGGCAAGATCCAGGGCAACGCGAACATCCTGATCTTCCCGGACCTCCAGTGCGGCAACATCTGCTACAAGCTCACCGAGCGCCTCGCCGGCGCCAACGCCTTCGGACCGATCCTCCAAGGCGTGGCCAAGCCGGTCAACGACCTGTCGCGCGGCTGCTCGGCCGACGACATCGTCGGCGTCGCGGCAATCACGGTCTGCCAGGGCCTCTAGCCCGGCACCCACGCACCGCCAGCAGCCCCCGCCGCCATGAAACGGAAGCAAAGCCCCCACGCTACCGGAGAACCGGAGGCGGCGGCGGGCGGGGGCGTGGCGGCCCGCCGCGCGCCGCGCGTCCTCGTGGCCCTCTGGATGAACGGAGTCTTCGGCCAGGACGTGATGGAGGGCATACGGGAGTGGCTCCGCGACGGCGGCAGGACATGGGTCATACGCTTCGCCGACAGCGAGAGCCTGTATTCATCCTCGATCCGCTGGATGGCCCGCAGGCACCTCCTCGACGGCATCATCTCCGTATTCTGGGACTCCAAGTCGCTGCAAATCGCGCGAAGGGCCAAGATCCCATTTGTCCACTTGGAGCAAAAGGGCGACGAGAAGGATGGCCCGGACCCGGCGGGCGGGCGCCTCGTGTCGGTGCGCATGGACGTCCACTCGCTGGCGACCGCGGCCGTGGACCACCTTCTTTCGCGCGCGGACTTCCGTTCCGCCGGATACGTGGAGAACTACTTTGACCACGGCTGGTCGCGGAACAGGGGCGACGCCATTGTCGCCGAATTCTCCCTCCGCGGCCTGCGCACGCAGCGCTTCCTGCACTACGGGCGGGCTTCGAGAACAGGCGAATGCAACGGCCCGGACTTCGCGGGGCTGCTCGACTGGCTCCGGAAAATCGAAAAGCCCGCCGCCATCGTCGCGGCAAACGACGCCACCGCGGCCGACATAATCCACCTCTGCGCCTCGACCGGGATATCGGTCCCGCGCGACATCGCCGTCCTGGGCATCGACGACAACCCGGTCTTCTGCTGGACGAGCGACCCGAACTTGTCCAGCATACACCTTGACGGGCGCAAGGCGGGGTGCCTGTGCGCGGAAGCGCTCCTGGCGATGATGAGCGGCCGCGAGCCCGCCAGCGGCCTTCTCCGCTACTCGAACCTGCCTATCCAGAAACGGGCCTCCACAGCCGCGACGCCGTCGTTCGGCGACGTCGTCCAGCGCGCCGTTGACTACATTGACGCCAACGCCTGCTCCGGCGCATCGCTTTCCGACGTAATCCGCCACTGCGGGTATTCGCGGACGCTTGTGACAATGCGCTTCAGGCAGGCGACAGGCAAGAGCGTGGAGCAGGCGCTGCGCCGGAGGCGCCTCGACGAAGCCCGCCGCCTACTGCGGGACACCAGGCTCTCGGTCGAGGAGCTTGCGCCGCTGTGCGGCTACGAGAACGCAAGCTCTCTCAGGCGGGCGTTCGTCCGCGAGACGGGCGTAACGCCGATGGCATGGCGGAACGGCAGGTAGCGCCAGACGCCACCGCGCCATTCCCCACCGCCCCTTTGCCGACATGCGGGCCGCCTATTCGCGGACGATTTCGTAGAGGTATGTCGCCGAGGAGGGGTCGTAGTCGGTGCGGGCGGCGAAGGACAGCCGCCCGGTGGCGGAATCGAAGGAAGCCGGGATTTCGGCGGCGCGCCTGCCGGAAGACGAGAGGCGGAAGACCTTGGGGGCCCGGGAGTCGCCGCCAGCGGCAAGGGCCAGCTCAACGCGCGCCTCCCCATTGCGCATCAGGTGCGGGGTTTTGCCCCAGCCGAGCAGGATTGTGAGGGCCTCGTCGGCGTATTCGATGCCGGTGTTCTGGACGTCGGTAAGATGCGTCAGGAGGAGGTGCCGCGAAGAGCCTATCGGCTGGCCGTCGAGGGACGAGACCCAGACCGTGGCGGCATTTCCAAAGCGCCGGGATTCGGCCCCGCCATCGAGCGAAAACGCCAGTGGGCCGGCGGTGTGCGAGC
>JAFWPM010000311.1 GCA_017509565.1 Kiritimatiellia bacterium
CGCCGCGCTCGATCGCGTCGCGATAGGCGGCGACGACCTTCTGCGAGCGCGCACCGCGCGTTGCGTACCACGCGAGGGCCTTTTCGAGGTCGAGCTTGCCGTCGGGGCCGGGGACCGGCGCACCGGGAGCGGCGAGCGCCTTGCTGACCGCCTGGCGCGAGACGCGCAGCGCGGCGGCCAGTTCGGACGGGCGCACCCGCACGGCGGGCTTCAGCATCTGCATTTCGGCTTTGTTCATGGTTGTCAACCTTTCGTCAATCCCGTCAACGGCAAATTTTCCTACAGAAACGGCGCGTCGGCGGGATCCGTTACGGGTTCATCGGACGGAGGCGGGTCATTGGTGGTTGTGGTGGATGTTGACCCCCTGTTTTCTTCTTTTCCATGAGTAAAATTTTTCTTAATAAAAGTTAAAAACGGGGTGTTATCATCCACCATATCCACCACTCGCCGCCCAGGCGGCTCGAATCTCCAGAGGGTATTGCCGGCGGAAATGCGCTTCGACACGCCGAAGACGGCTTCGTAGTTCCGCTGGTTCTTTCCGATGGTCGTTCCGATCTTCCGCACCGTGAATTCCTCGAGGGCGCGGCCGGAGTATTCTTCGGGCGTGACGCTCTTTTCGGCGAAGACGGTCAGGGATCCGGGACGGTGGCCGGCTTCGTTGCCGCCGCCCTTGAGAACGAGCTGGCGGAGTTCGGAGGCAGTGCCCTCCCACGGTTCGCCCAGCTCCGAGAAGACGCGGTAGAGGACAGCGCCGATGTATTCGTCGGAGAGGATCGCGATCCTGGGCTTGTCGGCCTCGGCGCGGTTTAGCGCCGCTTCGGTCTCGGCACGGTAGCCGAGCGCGACGCCGCACCGCCAGCACCATTCCGACCAGTCCGGGTGGCGGCGGTTGAAGGCCGCCGGCGGAGTCTCCTTGACGCGCAGGGCGCGCGAGAGCGTCCAGCAGAGCCAGGTCATCAGGCCGTCGCGGGCGGCGGCGATCTCCTCGGAGAGTTCGCCGTCCGATGTCGCCTGCCCGGACGGCGGACGGGCGAAGACGACCGAGACGATACGGTCGGCCAGGCCGGCGTCGGTGGCGTAGTTGGAGTTGGCCGACGTGAGGATCACGGCGGAGCGCGAGCGCAGGAAGGTCAGGTCGCTGTCGGTGTAGAGCGTGCGGCGCTCCTTCTGCGCGCCGGTCGAGGAGCCGGCAACGGCGTCGGCCAGCCATTTGATCTTGCTGTCCACGTTGTCGATTGTCGAGATTCCGCCGTAGCCGACGGACACCCAAAATTGTTCCTCGCCCTTCTCCGACTTGTCGGCGGACGACACGCGCTCGACCATGCCAAGCATTTCGTAGATGCCGCGCGCCGATCGCGTCTTTCCGGAGCCGACTTCGCCGCAGAGCGAGAGCGGCGGTTTGTTCTTAAGGTTTCGCGGAAGCGCGAGGATCCACAGCAAAAGCAGCAGCGGCGCCAGCGGGTTCTCAGGCGTCGAGATGCCGCCGACGAGGCGCATGGAGTGCATCGGCACGCCCTCCTCCTCAGGCAGCAGCGCCCAGGGCGCAAGAGTCCGGCCCATCCTGAACAAAACGCCGTCGGTGCCGTTCTCGACGATCGACACGCCGGCCTCGTCGATGCGCGCCATCTCGCCGTCGCCGTTTGAGACGTAGATGCGGCCGTCGCGGTACTCCCAGAAAAGCGACGGCGAGACCTCTACGGAGCGGGGATCGTACATCGCCGCCTCGCGGCAGGCCGCCAGCAGCGTCCGGAACTCGTTCGAGATCTGATCCAGGCCGCTGGCCCAGCCCAGCCAATAGGTAAACGGCTCGCTGCCGTTCTCCATCGAATAGAGGCGGCGCGTGGAGCTTTCGTAGAAGTAGAGCGAGGCCGTGCCGGTGCGCTCCGAGTCGCGGAAGAATCCGCCGTGGCGCAGCATCCATTCCACGCCGTGCCTCTTTACGGCGGCGCGCCGCTCCTCGGCGCGCGCCGGGTGCGCATGGCCGCGGCTGTCGTAATAGACCGCCTGCTCGATGGCCAGCGCCACCGCCTCGCGCAACGTCGGCTCGTCGGCCGGATCGGCGTCGGGATCCGCGTTTTTGGCCACGCCGTCGTCGAACAGCCTGCCTTGCCGCCCCGCACCCGAGTCAGACGCCGACGAGGACGTTTTTTTCGCAGCATCCACCAGCGGGAACTCGGCGTCAACCTCCATCGCCGTCGCGCAATGCGCGATGATGTCGTCGAGCGTCCAGCCGGCCGCCAGGGCGTCCGAAGCGTCCTTGACCTTGTGGCCGTTGACCTCAGGCGGCAGGCAGACAGCGCAAGCCTCGACGCCCTCCGCCCTGATTGCCGCCCTTTCGGCCAGGGCGAACCGCTGGCCCTCAAACTTGTTGTCCTCGGAATCGCGATCGGCGATTATGCACACCCGCTGGGCGCCCTTGAACTCCTTGGCCAACTCCGGCCGCCACTTCGATGCGCCGCCCAGGCACGTCGTCGCCACGGCCCCCGCCTTGACCATGTTCTCAACGTCCTTCTCCCCTTCGACGAGGAACACGGTGCAGCCGGCCGAAACGGCCTCGGCAAGCTCCGGCCAGCGGTAGAGGGCTGCGGCGCCGCAGGTACCGCCCCACTTCCACCCGCCGTTCCCGTCTGGCGACATGCGCAAAAACGCCTTCGGCTCTTTCCGGCCAACACAGACAATCGGCTTGCCGTCTTTCGTAAAATACTTATATTCCGCAATTATACGGCCTTTCGGCCTGCCGTCTCCGCCTTTCGGTTTGCGTGGAGGATCCTCGTACAGATCCGACTCGGTGAGACCTGCGGCGGCCAGGACCGCCGAATGGTGGCATCCGGCGTGGCAGTTCAGGCCGACCTTTTTCTTCTCGTCGATCCAAATCGAGAGCGATGGGTTGTGGTCGTCGTGAGCCGGACACCTGGTGATCCATCCGTCGCCGGTTTTCCTGGCATTTGGAAACTTTGCGAGGACTCTGTCAATTCCCATGCCTACAATCCTCCAACTTGTCAACTTTCTCCAGCGCCACGCGCCCTGCGAGACGGCGCTCTCGGCACCTACTGGCGACCGGCCTCGGTAGTACCTTGACCCCCCTCGGCCTCGGCCTTCGACCTGTAAATAACTTTGAAAGGGTGTATCATGCTGCTACCTTTTCGCAACAACAATTAATAAGGGTGCGGGAGCGCCACCAAACGTCGTTGCCATGCTCCTCATGCTCCGGTCAGCTGCTTTCTCAGCATCGTTTTCTCAATGCCAAGCGATAGCCGTGCGGCATCCTCTAGCAAACACCTCTCGGCATCCGACAGCGGCTTGCGCGGCTCGTCGTCAGCCGATGCCTCCAGCAGCAGGTCGTTAGCCGCCAGGAACGCGCGGAAAAGCGCCTTGCGCTGTCGATCATAGTCCCGGCTCAAAACCTCAAACGCTGCCACGACCTCAACGAAGAAGTCGTCGGCGCACCGGAGCTTGATGGCGTCATGCCCTCTGGTGCGGCGGTCGCTGCGGCACGAGTACAGCTCCATCTTGCGGTCCCGGCACCAGACGATCTGGCAAAACAGTTTCTGCCGCCAGCCATCCACGCCGGTCTTGAAGACGTGATCCGAGACGAGGGCCGCATCGATGGCGTCCAGATCTATGCCGTGCTCCGCCGCAATCGTGTCCAGGAGCGCGGCCGCGTTGGCGGCCTCGCCGCCCTCGCCGTGATCCGCCAGGCTCTTGATCTTGCGCAGCCGCGCCAGAATGTCATCCCTTGACATGGCCGCCCTCCTCTGGTAATTGCCTGAGCCTCAGGCACACGTTGCGCCACGTCTCCCTCGTGCCATGCTCGATGGGCAGATCGCCAATGACTTCGTACTCGCCGCCTTCGACGATCTCGAACTCGTCGCGCCAGGCGACCCGGACGACGCCTCCTACAGGCGCCGGCAACACCTTGCGCTCGATCCATATCATCTGGCCGTTGGCGCCATTCTGGCGCGCGACGCCGCCACTGTCTCCGATCACGATCCGCTTCATTGCCGCGCCCATCCCTATATCCTCCATCCCATGTGCGCGGCCAGCGCAGCGCCCATCATCGCGCCGACGAGAAGCAGCGTCGCCGCCGCAGCAGCCGACCAGAACGCCCCGGCGAAGAAAGCCCGCATTACCCTGTCGTCCACGCCCCTGCGTGGCCGCCACTCCCGCTCGAATGGATTGCGCCTGGGATCTCCGCCCCGGCGATGCCATCCGTCCGTCCTCATGTCCGGAGTCCACTCGCCGCGCTCGCGGCCTTCGCCGTTCTTGTTTTCGTTGCCGTTTTCCATCTTTGTTCTCCTTACTTGCTTTGTGTTTGCCTGCGCCCTTGCGCTACTTGCCCGGCTTCGTCTGGTACAGCGAGTACATCCGCTGCGCCACCTCGTCCGGATCCATCCTGACGACCATCTCCGACACCAGGCCCGCCCACGTCGCCGATCTGCGCGACGACTCCATCATCGACTCTTCCATTTGCGCGTACACCTCGATCGCCCGATGCGTCGCCGGCGAAGCCGGAATGTCGTCGAGGCTCTCGCGCTCGTCGCCCAGGAACATCGTCCGGGCGATCCTCTCGAATCTGTACTGCTCTAGCGGCTCGCAAATCACTCCGCAGCCTTCGCGCCTGAATTCCATGTAGGTTTCGTAGTTCATCGTTTTGTTCTCCTTGCTTGTTAGTGTTGTTGATCGCGGTTCGCCTTTCGGCTTCGCCGTGGAAATCCTTTTTCCGGGGCCGACTCCAGCTCCTCCAGTCGCCTGCGGGCCTGCCGCAGGTCGTCGCGCCGCTTCCGCGCCCTTGCGCGCTCGAGCGCCGCAGCCACCCGGGGCGACGGCTCGGCGCGCCCCGTCAGCGCGGCGGCCACAGTCTGGCGGGAGAATCCCAGCGCTTCGGCCAGCGCCTTCGCCGACGCCGCGCCGTAGATCTCCCTGGCCGCCGCCGTGGCCGTCCTGCGGGCCTCGCCCCTGCATAGTTCCGTCCTCATTCCGTCCGCCCTCCTCAGCCGATCGGGATAAGGCGCGGCTCGGACAGCTCCTTCGCGCCCTCGTCCAGAAATGCGTCCAGGTCCTCGCGCCGGATGCGGTAGTACCGGGCGATCTTCGACGCCCGCAGCTTGCCTTTGTGGATAAGGCCGATCACCAGCTTCTCGGACACCTGCAGGTAGTCCGCCACGTCCTGCACCGTCATCATCGTCTGCTCTCCTCCTTCTTCCATGCGGGGAACGTCAGTCCGCGTCCACCATCGAGAGCATGAACGCGCGCAGCTTCTCGGCGGGAAGCTCCGCCAGCAGCGCCGAGACGAGCTTTTCGTGGCGGCGCAGTTCCTTTTCGAGTTCGGCGTTCATGTCCTTCAGGTCGCTGCGTTCCTTTTCGAGTTCGGCGCATTCGCCCTTCAAGTCGCCGAGTTCCCCTGCGGTCGCGCCTAGCAGCGTCAGAGCTGAGTCGCGCTGGTTCGCGAGAATGCGGATGTCCGCGATCATGCGGTCGGAGAGCTGGCAGAACTCGTCCTTGTCGGCGTTGGCAAGCGCCATGTAGGCCGTCTCGACGAGGTCGTAGTGCTCGATCTCCACCGGCTTGCGGCCCTGGGCCTCCATTCGCTGCTTGTACTCTTCGTAGGTCATTCGTTTGTCCTCCTGCTGATTCGAATTTGATGGTAAGATTATTTCAAATATCTGAAAAATTGTCAAGAAAAAAGTGGAAAATAAATACTGAAAATCTGAAAAATCGTTGCTGGATTGTATTTTACATACTTTATAAATTTGACTTTTTTTTGAAAATTTGTTAGATTTTTCGCCGCTATGGAAAGACAAGAATCGAAAAATGCCATTTTCCGCCAACGCCTAAGGGAATACCGGCCCAAGGTATATCGTGCGGCAGAAGCCTTCGCACAGGCCATCGGAGAAAAACCGGGCACGGTTGCAGCCTGGGAGAAGAAATCCGGCACGGCCGCCCCGCAATTACACAAGGTTGCGGCGATATGCCGCGCGCTCGACGTGTCGGCCGACTACCTGCTCGGCCTCATCGACGAGCCACTCCCCTACGTCCGCGCGGAAAGCCGCTCCGGCGTCTTCCACTCCTTGCGGCGGCATAGCGGCGGCGCGGATGGCGGCGACGTGATCGCCCATGCCGAAGGCGCGTCGTCCCACGCCTCCAACACGTTCCTCCCGCCCGCCGGCAACCCAGACTGCCGCAACTGCCAGACCCTCGCCCTCCTTGCCGCCACGCTCAAAAGCCTGTCCGACGGCCGACGCGGGCGCTGAGGCGGCCGCGAGGAGATGACTCGATTTGGAATCACGGAGGAGCATCAATGACCATAGACAAAACCCAGTTCATCGCGAACATCCTCTCCGTCGTCCAGTCGGACGGCAGCATTCACCCCGCCGAGGCGGCCCAGTGCGAGGAAATACGCAGGCACTTCGGCTTCTCGAAAACCGAATGGGGCAACGCCGAAAAACTGCTGCGCAAGCCGGGATTCGAGGTGCGGCCGACGGGCACCTTCGCCGACAATGTCGTCAACCTAGAGATGATGCTCCGCGTGGCCTGCGCCGACGGCGACACATCCGCCGCGGAGGCGGATTCCATCACCGGGTTCTGCGCCGCGGTCGGCGTCACGCAGGAGCAGCTGGACACGCTCTACCAGGGCGTGCTGGCCGAGGTGTCGGCGCATCCGGCGCATTGCCCGAAGTGCGGCGCCGAGGTCCCCGTAGGCGCGCAGTTCTGCCCGTCGTGCGGGTGCGCTGTGGCCGCCGGGGAGGCCTCCGTCAGGGTCAAGTTCGACATCCCGGCCGAAGGCGTCGCCATCACCTTTGCGGAATCCGAATGCGCGGGCTTTCAGGACATCTACGCGCAGGCCAGCGCGACGCCGGGGTTCCAGGAGTGCGCCAGGGGGAAGAAGACGTGGTACATGGCGACATTCCCGAAAAGGTCGGCTGAACTGCTTGGATTCGCGAGGAAGGTGACCGCAATCCGCAACCGCGAACTCTATATCGACGGACGGAAGACGGAATGGGCGGAGGCGCTCCCGTACGAGCTTGTCGTCTGCGCCGAGGCAAGGGACGGAGCCTACGATCCGGTCTGCCACTGCTTCGGCAAGGACGACGGCGACAACGACGAACTCAACCCGGTGGGATGCCGGCTGCTCGGGCTTGAATGGGGGCGCTACGACTATGGCGGGGAATGGGCGAGAATGGGGCAGTGGCAAAAAACAGCCTCCGGCACCTCGTGGCGGTTTGACAAGGAGCGCATCAGGCATCACCTTCTGGAGAAAGCCCGCTCGGCCTTGATGTGCCCGTATTTCAACCCAGAGGCCATCAATCGCTTCCTTGAACTTTTGCCAGACACGGTTGACCCCAAGCACGACCCGGAATGGGGCTACCACCACGTTTACGGCGGGAACCATCCGGGAGCCGTCCACGTGATTGTCCAAAAATACGAGAACGGCTTCTCGTTCGATGACGATTTTTATTCGGATGGACCCTTCTGCAGGGGATTCGGTTTCTTCAGGGAGGCGCTCAAAGGCATATACGGCAACCAGGAATGCCTCAAGCCTCTGTTTGACGAGACCCGCCACCCCGGCCACTAGAGGGGCCGCCACCATGGACGCTGAGTCGCCAAAGGCGTGGCGCTACGGCCCCGGCACCATCCGCCTTACCCCAAGCGGCACCTACGCCGCCTTCGTCGCTCTCGGCCACGGCAAGCGCCGCCGCGCCGTCCTTAAGACCATCGCGGAGGCAAAGGCGTGGATCCTCGCCGGCGAATCCCGCTCCGGACCCGACCGCATGCTCGTCGAAGACGCCATGCGCGCGCGCGCCATTCTTCCCCCGGAAGTCACCCTCGAGGAGGCAGCCCGCCACTGGGCCGCCACCCGCCGCCCCGGCCCCGGCTCCGTCGCCCTCGGCGACGCATGGGCCGCCTACGCCGCAGAAGCCGCCCGTCTCGTCCGCCCCCGCACCATGCAGGGCTACCGCCACGCCCTGGAGGGCCTCGTCGAGACGCTCGGATCCCGCGCCGCCGTCTCAGCCATCGGCCCCGACGACATCGAACGCGCCGTCTCCGGGCGCTCGCCCCACGCCCGCAACAACCGCCTCCGCGCCTACGGGGCATTCTTCTCCTGGTGCGTGGACCGCGGCCACTGCGAGACAAACCCCGCCGCCAAGGTCCGCAAGGCCCGCATTGCGCACGGCGTCCCCGCCGTCCTCTCGATCGACGACGGCCGACGCCTGCTCCGCCTCGCCGCCAAAATCGAGCCACGCTCCGTCGCCCTCTTCGCCCTCGGCATGTTCGCCGGCCTGCGTCCGGAGGAAGCCGTGCGTGTGAGGCCGTCGAACGTCGTCAACGGCTACGTCGTTTTGTCCGGAGACATCACCAAGACCGCCGACGCCCGCACCGTGAAGATCCGGCCCAACCTCGCCGCCTGGCTTGCGCGGTACCCCGTTCCGGCGCGCGGATGCCCGGAAAAGGGAATCAAGGCCGTGCGCAAGGCCTTCGGGAAATGGGCGCAGGACGTGGCGCGCCACTCCTACGCCACCTACGCCTACGAGGAAAGCGGCGACGCCGTCCGCGTCGCGTCCGAGATGGGCCACGGCGGAACCGAAGTATTCTTCCGGCACTACCGTGCGCTCGCCGCACCAGGAAGCGGACGCGAGTGGTTCAGGATCCGTCCGTAGGTTTGGGATTGGTTTGGACTGCCAGACGCCAGACGCCGCCAGACGCCGCCAAACGGCGCTTGACGCCTGAAAGCGGTTTTATAGGGATTTAGGCGATAAAAAAGGCATGTCGGCGGAATCCCGCCAACACGCCCGGAGACATTCGTAATGCGCAGGTCCTGGGTTCGAATCCCTGAGTTGGCTCCATCTTGAAAACCGCGCGGGAAGCCGCGCGCTTTTTTATTTCAGCAACTCCTGGACATCCTTGAACGTCAGCGACTGCATGAAGGCAGCGTCGTCGGTGCCAACCGTCGCCTTTATCACGGACTGCTTCTTGCGCTGCATCTCCAGGACGCGCTCCTCGACGGTCCCCTGGGCTATGAGCTTTATGCTGGTGACCTGGCGCTTCTGCCCAATGCGGTGGGCGCGGTCAGTCGCCTGGTCCTCGACGGCGGGGTTCCACCACGGGTCGAAGTGGACAACCATGTCGGCGCCGATCAAGTTCAGGCCGGTGCCGCCGGCCTTGAGGCTGATGAGGAACACGGGGATTCCGGGCGTCTGGTTGAAGCGGCGGCACTCGTCAAGGCGGTTCTTCGTCGAGCCGTCGAGGTAGCAGTATGGGATCCCCTGCTCCTCAAACGCCCTGCGCAGGACCGCAAGCATCCCGACGAACTGCGAGAATACAAGCATCCGGTGGCCGCCGGCGCGGGCCTCGTCGAGGATTTCCATGAACTGGTCCATCTTGCCGGACGGGATGTCCGGAGAGGCGGCGCCAAGCATCTCCCTGGGCAGGAGGGACGGGTGGCAGCAGGCCTGGCGCAGGCGCAGCAGCAGCGCCAGGACGTCCATGCGGCACTTGTCGAAGCCCCGTTCGGCCACCATGGCGTCGATCTTTGCGCGGAATGCCGCCTGCAGCGTGGCGTAGAGCCTTGCCTGGTCCGGGGCAAGGGCGGAAAAGGAGACCTGCTGGATTTTTTCGGGGAGGTCCTTGGCGACGTTGCGCTTCAGGCGGCGCAGGAGGAACGGGCGGAGGCGCTTGTGCAGGCGCGCCTGGGCCTCCTCGCACTGCGGGCCGGCGGACGATATCGGTATCTCGTAGCGGTCGCGGAACTGCTCGTAGCCGCCGAGGTAGCCAGGCATGAGGAAATCCATGATGGACCAGATGTCGGCCACCCCGTTCTCGACCGGGGTGCCCGTGAGGACAAGGCGGGCGCGGGCGCGCAGCCTCTTGACGGCCGAGGCATTCTGCGTTGAGCGGTTCTTGATGTTCTGCGCCTCGTCCAGGACCGCGGCGGAGAATGTGATGCCGGCGTAGCGCTCAAGGTCGCGGCGCAGCAGCGCATACGAAGTCACCACGAGGCGCGCGGACGGGATTTCGTCCCAAAGCTCGTGGCGGGCGGAGCCCTGCATCACGATGCACTTGGCCCAATGGGTGAACTTCTCGGCCTCGCGCCGCCAGTTTTCCACGAGCGACGTCGGCGCGACAATCAGTGCCGGCGAATTGCGGGTCGCCTCGTCGGTCCGCTGGAGCGAGAGCCATGTCAGGGTCTGGAGCGTTTTGCCGAGGCCCATCTCGTCGGCCAGTATGCCGCAGAAGCCGCCGCGCTCCAGGAAGCGCATCCAGTATACGCCGACCTTCTGGTAGGGGCGCAGGACGCCCTCAAGCTCACCGAGCGGTTCCGGGGCGAGCTTTTCATCGCGGTTGCACTGCCTCGCGCGGTGGCGCCAGGAATCGGGTAGCTCGACGTCGATCCCGTCGAGCGCGGCAAGCGACGAGTCCACGTATGGCGCGAAGACTTCGGGCAGCTGGAACGAGCCTGGATGGCGGCCTGGCCGCCCGCTGCAGTCGTTGAAGACGCCGCGCATCGACTCCACGGCGTCGCTGTCCACCAGGACCAGGTTGCCGCCGAAATCGAAGAAGGACTCGCCCTTGTTTATGGCCTGCTGTATGAGCGGCTGCGGTATGCGGTGGCGCGCCCCATCCTCGAATGAGATCGTGACCTCGAACTGCCCGCGGTCCGCGGAAGATGAATCGACCTTGACAATCGGGATCGCCATCTCGGCGTTTTCGAAGAAACTGCCTAGGCTCCCCGTCACGGAGACGGACCATCCGAGGCGCCGGAGCGGCGGGACGAGTCCGCCAAGGACATTCAGGACTTTCCTCTGGCCGGACAGCGGGGCCAGGCCGTCGCCGCGCTCGCCGGTGAAGCCGACCGCTGTCAGGCGGCCGAGGGCGCGCCGCTCCGCGGGGATGTCGCGGGAAAACCAGGTGTATAGGTCTTCGGGGTCCGGCTCCATCACCTCGCCGGGAATCTCCGGCGCGCAGGCGGCGATTTTCTTGCTGCCGTACAGGGCGAAGAGGCGCGCCGTTGCCGCCTCCTTGGATCCTGACAGCTCCAAGGAGAAGCGCGGCTTGCCCGGGACCGTCACGAAGCAGTCCGGCGAAAGGCCGTCCTCGAACTCGAACGGCAGCGCGGCGGAGAGGCGCGGGAGTTCGCCCGAGACGAAGGAGGGGATGCCGGAACGCGGGACCGAAATGCGCTCGCTGTAGAGCCCGTGGTATGGAAGCGGCAGCGTCGGCCGCAGCGGCCACAGGCGGCCGCCTGCGAGCGCGAAGGATTTTTCCAGTTCGGCGAGGAATGCGGGCTGGGTCCCGTCTGGTCCGGGCTCCCCTTCCGGGAAGTTCAGAAATGGCCTGAGCGCGAGGTCGCCCGTGGATGCGTCGAGCGAGGCGCGGACGGTAAGCCGCGCCGGGCGCCTGGACACCGCGATGCGGCCGCCGCCTGCGACAAACAGGGTGCGCCCGCGGCAGACATCCAGCAGTCCGAGGAAATCGATGCGGCTGAGCGACAGCGTGGACTTGAGGCCGCCCTCGGCGATGTCCTCCAGGACATCGATGGCGGTGTCGTCGTCCTCGTCGAATGTAAGCGGCCTTCCGCGCGGGAGGTTTTCAGGAAGGCACGGGCGCTTCTGCTCGCCGAGCAGGACGAGCAGGCGGATTCCGACGGCGCCGGCGCCGAACTGCGCGACGAAGTCGGCAGGCAGTTCGACCAGCAGCCTTGCAGGCTCGCCACCGTGCGGGATGCGCCGGAAGGTTTCGGCCAGGGCGTCCTGGATGCGTCGCGCGTGGCGCTGCTCCTCAATGTACCTCTGCTGGCGGGCAGGGTCGGAAAGCCGCTGCATCACGGAGATGGCGAGCGCCACCACATGCATGCATATCAGGCCGTAGCGCTCATGCTTCTCGCACGGGCAGCGGCTCTCCACGGTGCCGTCGTCGCCCACGGTGAACTCGCACCGCACCGGCGGCGCGTTGTTGCGCGCGAAGAGCCCGGAAATCACATTCCCCGTGACTTCGGCCTTCATCACGGCGCCGCGGCGGACGCGCTCCTCGGCCTCGGCGAAGACCTCCGGGCCGGCCCATTTTTCGATGATGGCGCGCGTCAGCTGCATGGTTCGTTCCGTTGACCTAGCGTGGTGCCGTGGAAAGACGAAGCCGCGCCGAAGCGGACTTCGACGCGGCTACGTATGGGCATTGGCACATTGGCCGCCTATTTCTTGAGGGCTGCGAGAAGCTCGTCGGTGCGGTACGCGGAGCCGAGGAGGCAGTTCTTCTCGTAGATGAAGTCGGCATATTCCTTCATGAAAATCTTGCCGGGGTCGCGGAGGTCGAACTTCGCGGGCTGGTCGCGGAAGAACTCGCGGTGGACGCGGGTCCAGACGAGACGGCCGTCGGTGTCGATGTTGATCTTCGTCACGCCGCGCTTGGCCGCGCCAAGGAACTGCGTCGCGTCGACGCCCTTGGCGCCCTTGATTTCGCCGCCGGCGGCGTTGATGCGGGCGACTTCGCCCGGAGGGACCGAGGAGGAGCCGTGCATGACCAGCGGGAAGCCAGGCAGCTGCTTCTGGATCTCCTCAAGGATGTCGTAGCGGAGCTTCTGGTCGCCGGAGAACTTGAATGCGCCGTGGGAGGTGCCGATTGCGCAGGCAAGGGAGTCGCATCCCGTCTTGCTGACGAAGTCAACGACTTCCTCGGGCTTGGTGTAGACATGCTCGGCGGCCTTGACATCCTCTTCGACGCCCTTGAGCTGGCCGAGTTCGGCCTCGACGACGAGGCCCTTGGCGTGGGCGGCGTCGACTACGCGCTTGGTGATCTCGATGTTCTTCTCGTAGGGGAAGGCGGAGGCGTCGATCATGACGGAGGAGTAGACGCCGGACTCGATGCAGTCCATGCAGGTCTCCTCGTCGCCGTGGTCCAGGTGAACGGCGAAAATGGCGTCCGGGAAGATTTCGTTGGCGGTCTGCATCATCGCCTCCAGCATCTTCTTGTGGGTGTACTTGCGGGCGCCCTTGGAAAGCTGGACGATGAACGGGGCCTTGGAGCGGACGTTGCCTTCGAAAAGACCCATGGTCTGCTCGAGGTTGTTGATATTGTAGGCACCAATGGCATATTTGCCGTAAGCGTGCTTGAAGAGTTCCTTGGTGGTTACGATCATTGGATGTGCTCCGTATGTATAGTTGAAAACAACACTATAATTATGCCAAAAAAGCCGGCGACGGTCAAGGCTCTTGCATTCCTCCGCGCGAAAGGCTATACTTGTTGCGGTTGATTATTTACGGAAAGACGCTGTCCATGAGCAAGATTTTATCGCCGCACGTTTTCACATCCGAATCGGTCTCGGAAGGCCACCCCGACAAGGTCGCGGACCAGGTCTCCGACGCCATTCTCGATGCGTACCTGGCCTGTGACCACACCGCGCACGTCGCCTGCGAGACTGCCGTGGGGCAGAACCTGCTCGTCAATCTCGGCGAGGTTTCGTGCCGGGGAGGCGAATCCGTCGATACCGGCGAAATCGCGCGCGCCGTGGTGCGCGACATCGGCTACGACCGCCCGGAAGAGGGGTTCTCCTACGACACATTCCGCTACGAAAGCGCCATCCACACGCAGTCCCCCGACATCAGCATGGGCGTCGACCGCGGATCCGACGAGGAACAGGGCGCCGGCGACCAGGGCATGATGTTCGGCTACGCTACGGACTCCACACCCGAACTGATGCCGGCCCCGATTGTTTTCGCCCACAGGCTGCTCCGCACCTTCTCGCGCATGCGCCGTTCCGGAGAACTCCCCTACCTGCGCCCAGACGCGAAGGCGCAGGTCTCGGTACGCCACGAAAATGGCCGCCCTGTCGCCATTGAGACCGTGGTGGTGTCGCACCAGACAGATGCCGGGACGCCAATCGGGCGCATCCGCCGCGATGCCGAGCAGGTGGCGCGCCAGGTCCTCGACGGCGCGCTCGTCACCAACTCCACCAAGTTCTATGTAAACCCCACCGGCAACTTCGTCATCGGCGGGCCCGCGGGCGACGCCGGGGTGACCGGCCGCAAGATAATCGTCGACACATACGGCGGCGTCGGCTCGCACGGCGGCGGCGCTTTCTCCGGGAAGGACGCCTCAAAGGTTGACCGCTCCGCCGCGTACTACTGCCGCTATGTCGCAAAGAACATCGTCGCCGCCGGGCTGGCCGGGAAATGCGAAATCCAGGTTTCCTACGCGATCGGACGCGCCAACGCGACGAGCATCAACGTCTCCACCTACGGGACCGGCAAAATCCCGGAGGAGCGCATCGCCGACATCCTTGAGCATGGCGGCATCTTCGACTTCCGCCCGGGAATGATCGCCAAGTCGCTTGGCCTCCTCGCGCCAAGGGGCTGGTGCTACCGCGACACCGCCACCTACGGCCACTTCGGGCGACCGGAGTTCCCGTGGGAGCGAATCGACGTGACCGGGGCGCTCCGCGACGCCGCCGGGCTATGACCTCCCCTACCCCATACCAAAACCCCGACCGCCATGAAATCCCTTGAAGACTACATCGTCAGCATCCCGGACTTCCCCCGCCCCGGCATTCTCTTCCGCGACGTCACGGGCGTCCTCGACTCCGGCGAGGGCCTCCACCTTGCAATCGAGGAGCTGGCAAGGAAGCTCGACGGTCTCGAATTCGACGCAATTGCCGGCGTGGAGTCGCGCGGGTTCCTCTTCGGGGCGCCACTCGCATACCGCCTCCGCAAGGGCTTCATCCCCGTCCGCAAGCCAGGCAAGCTGCCGCGCGCCGTCGTCCGCCAAAGCTACGACCTGGAATACGGCTCCGCGACCGTCGAAATGCACGCGGACGCAATCCAGCCAGGCCAGCAGGTGGTCCTCATGGACGACCTGCTCGCCACCGGCGGCACCGCAAAGGCCGCCGCGACACTCGTCGAGCGCCTCGGCGGCAATGTCGTCAAAATGCTCTTCCTCGTCGAACTCTTCGACCTCGGCGCGCGCGAATCCAGACTTTCAGGATACGATGTCGACGCCGTTCTCAAATTCCCCGGCCACTAGCGGCCGGACGCCACACCGAACATGAAAAGCCCGATAGCCGAGAACATCGAAGCAATCGCAGGCTACACGCCAGGCGAACAGCCACCCGCCGGAACCCGGGTGGTGAAGCTCAACACCAACGAGAACCCGTATCCCCCCTCGCCCCTTGTGGCCAAGGCGCTGGCCGACATCGACTGCGCCAGCCTCAGGCGCTACCCGGATCCCATGGCGACGGCCGTCCGCGAGCGGATAGCCGAAATTCACGGGACAACCCCCGAACACGTGTTCGCCGGGAACGGCTCCGACGAGGTTCTCGCCCTTGCGACTCGCTGCTTCGTGAGGCGCGGCGGCTCCGCCGGAGCCTTCACCCCCACCTACTCCCTATACCCCGTCCTGTCCAGCATCCGCGACGTCACATATCTCGAAACGCCTCTCGCGGACGACTTTTCATGGCACACGCCTGACTTTGGCGCCACTCCCCCGGACCTCTTTTTCCTGACCAACCCCAACGCCCCGACGGGCATCGCCTACCCTGCCGGGGAAATCCGCGACTTCGCCAGCTCTTTCCCCGGGACGGTGCTCATCGACGAGGCCTACGTGGATTTCTCCGACGGCTCGTGCATGGAACTCGCCACCGCGCCGGACAACGGGAATGTCGTCGTATCTAGGACCCTCTCGAAGTCCTTCTCGCTGGCCGGGCTCCGCTTCGGCTACTGCGTCGGCCCGGAACGCCTGATTGAGGCGATGTTCAAGGCGAAGGACTCCTACAACCTCGACGCCATAACGCAGCGCCTCGCGCTCGCGGCGCTGAACGACCTGGAATGGATGCGCGCGAACGCGGCCAACATCCGCTCCGAGAGGTCGCGACTCTCCGCCGCACTGGTGGCGCGCGGCTGGCGCTGCACGCCGTCGCAGGCGAATTTCGTCTTCGCGCGCCCGCCCAGCGGCGACGCCGCTCGGATTTTCGCCGCGCTACGCGCAAAGGGCGTCTACGTGCGCCACTTCAACCTGCCGCGCATCAGCGACTGGCTGCGGATTACCGTCGGGACCCCTGCGGAGAACGACGCCCTGCTCGCGGCGCTCTAGCCCCGCGCCCGCCGCGGCGCGCCGCTCACCTGAAGGCCGACGGCACCCTGCCCAGCCTGCGCCTGAACACCACGTTCATGTGGCTCGCGTCCGTAAATCCGCAGGCCCTCGCTATCCGGGCCTGGCTTAGCGACGTCTGCGCAAGCAGCGCCTTCGCCCTGCCCAGCCTTTGCGCGATTATCTCCTCGCCTGGAGACCTCCCGGCCGCCGCCCTGAAGCGCGTCTCCAACGTCCGGCGAGAGACATTCAGCCCCCTCGCCAGATCGGCGACGCCAAAGTGTTCCGAAATGTTCGCCTCTATGATCTCCCGGCACCGCCTTACCAGCGCGTCCCCCGCGCTGTCGTGCGCGGTGGACCTGCGCGCGACCACGGCCTTGGCGGCATACAGGATCCGCTGGCCCCCCACGTGTTGCCGCCCGGCCATTGCCGCGTCCAGCGCCCCGGCGGCCCTGTAGCCGGCCTCCTCGGTCGTCATCGCGATGCTTGAAAGCGTCGGGGTCATTGTCTCGCAAAGGACATCGTCGTTGTCCACGCCAAGGACCGCGACCTCTTCAGGAACCGCTATCCCGGCACGGGCGCAAGTGCCGAGGACCCCCAGCGCCCGGAAGTCATACGCCACGAAGACCCCCACGGGCTTCCGCAGCCGAAGCAGCCACTCCCCCAGTTCCGGATCCTCCCCGGAATCGCTTATCGAGCCGCCCACCGCGCCTTCGTATATCGAGCAGCCAAACCCGCGCCGCGCGAGCTCCGCCGAAAAGGCCTCTCCACGCGCCACCGACCACGGCTGGCGGCCTTGCCCCCCTATGTAGGCGAAGTTCTCAAAGCCCCTTTCAAGAAAATGCGATACCGCCATCTTCGCAACCGACTCGTTGTCGCAGTCTATCCGCGCCACCGGCGACATGCCCGGCCCTATGTCGTTTAGCAGCACCATGGGCGTCCGGTGGCGCCGCGCAAGGCGCACCATGTCCGGCGGAAGCCTGTTGGCAACGATTCCGTCAAAATGCCACGACGCCGCGTCAAACGCCGTCGGCTCCCCCTCCCGCCCCATGCGGACGTCCATCGTCCACGGCCTGTTGCGCTGCGAGTGGCGAAGTATTCCACGAAGTATCTGCGTGTGCGAAACATGTGTCCTTGAGAGCAGTATCACTACGTGCGGAGACCTGTCGATAATGTATGCCATGCCACAATCATACCATTTGTTGCGCAAATATACAACAAAAGATTTTCGCAAGCGTCACATTGACTACTTCATCAAGTCCTGCTAGAATTTTACCAGAGTCGAAAAGGTCGCTTCCCCGTGAAACGAGGCCTCCCCCATTAGTTAGGATCCATCCCATGCCAATTTCCCAGTCCGACATTGAACGAAAACTTGATCCGCCAGCCCCCGCGCGGGGACATCGGCCTCTCCTTAGGGTTGGCGTGCTGACTGACATCCACATCACCCCGCCAGAGACCGGCGACGAATGGTACGTGAAGGCGCTGCGGCGTTTCGACGCCGAGCGCGTCGACGCCGTGCTCGTCGCCGGCGACCTCACCACCTGGTCGCGCCGCTTCGAGTTCGAGGCCGCCGCCGCCGCCTGGCGCAAGGTCTTCCCGGAAGACCGCCGCTCCGACGGCGCCAGGGTCGAACGCGTCTTCATCGCCGGCAACCACGACGTCGACGGTTTCTTCTACCCCGACGGCAAGTTCGCCTCGAAGGAGGAGGCCCTGCGCGAGAGTTTCTTCTACCACCGCGACGAGTGGTGGCGCGAGCTTTTCGGCGAGCCCTACGAGCCGGCCGTGATCAAGGTCGTCAAGGGGTACGCCTTCGTTCTCGTGAACTGGTGGTCGCGCGCCCCGTCCGTGTACGCCACGAACCCGCCCCGCTTCCCGCTCGCGGCGGACGTCCCGCCCGAGGAGAACCCCGCCCCGGCCTTCCTCGAAAAGATCGAGGCGCAACTGCCGGCCGACAAGCCGTTCTTCTTCGTCCAGCACGAGCCCCTCAAGGGCACGGTCTGCCAGTGCGACCCCGACGCCGCGCTCGACGCCACCGGCGCGATTCTCGCCCGCCACCCGAACTGCATCGCCATCACCGGCCACATGCACTACCCGCTCACCGACGAGCGCTCGATCTGGCAGCGGGAGTTCACCGCCGTCAACGCCTCGTGCGCCCGCGGTTTCTGCTTCTCCTTCCCCGGCCGCGAAAACGGCCACTCGGTGACGGACTACCACCGCGACCCGCCCTTTGAGATGGACCGTTTCGACATCCAGGCCGTGCGCCAGGGCTTGACGATGGACGTCTTCCCCGACCGCGTCGTCTTCAAGCGCTTCGACATCGTCTCCGACGAATCGCTCGGCGAAGACTGGGTCGTCGCGCCGCCGCGGCGCGACGTCGCGCCGCGCTATTCCTTCGCCTCCCGCGCCGCCGCGTCGCGCCCGCCGCGCTTTCCCGCCGGCGCGGCCGTCTCCGTCCGCGAAATCGACGACGGCCACCGCCGCACGGAGCTCGGCAACGCCCTCGACCCCGCGCCGCGCCGCCAGGTGGTCGTGTCATTCCAGACCGCGCCTGCCACGGCGGACTCGGACCGCGCCCTCGATTTCTCCGTGACGGCCGAGCTGCGCATCCAGGACATGGCGCAGGCCGTGCAGGAAAAGCGCGTCTATTCGCCACGCTTCTGGGGTGCCGAAGCCTCCGACACCGGCCCGGTCGAATGCGCCTTCGCCATGGAAAACCTGCCCAAGAAGCGCGAAATCCGCTTCGTCGTGCGCCCGGTCAACAACTGGGGCAAGGCGGGCGAGCCAATCGCAAGCGAATGGAGAAAATTCGAATGAAGACGTTCGCGTTCACGGCATTCCTGCTCTTCGCCTCGTTCGCCGGGGCGCAGGGGACGTTCTTCCGCGTGGAGTCCGACCCTGCCGGCACCGACTGGTTCGTGGCGCCCGACGGCAGCCGACTTTTCTCCGTCGGCGTCTGCCACGTCCACCCGCACGGATCCTACAGCCACGCCCTGAAGTACTCGCCGTACAAGCGCTTCGTCGAGGAGAACTACCCGTCGCTCGACGCCTGGGCCGGCGAAACGGCCGCGCGCCTCCGCGACTGGGGCTTCACTTCCCTCGGCGCGGCCAGCGACATCGCCCTCCTCGCCGGCCGCGGGTTCCCGCACGTCTCCCATTCCGCCTTGCGCATGGGCCAGAATTTCGCGACCGCCGAACCGGAGCGTTCGATCTGCCCCTCGAAGGGCGCGCCCTGCACGGCGCTTCCCAACGTCTTCCACCCCGATTTCCCGGCATTCTGCGACAAGATCGCGGCAGAACGCTGCGCCGCCGCGAAGGACGACCCCAACCTCATCGGCTGGTACATCGACAACGAACTCGCCTGGTGGGGCCAGAACAGCCAGCGCACGTCAGGCGCGACCGGCGTCTTCGACGCGATCATGGAATTCCCTCCCGAGCACAGCGCACGCATTGAGCTCGAAAAATGGCTGGCGGAATTTAACGCAGAGGCGCAGAGCCGCCGAGAAACGCAGAGCGGAAATCCGGCAAATACGACTCAAAACACTTCACATATTGGCAATCTCCGCGACAACTCTGCGTCTCTGCGTCTCTGCGTTGAATCCTTTCCCGTCGCCGTCAAAGTCGCATTTCTGCGGCATTTCGCGCGCACCTACTTCGAGATCACGACCGCCGCGATCCGCCGCCACGATCCGAACCACCTGATTCTGGGCTGCCGCTTCGCCGGTCTCGTCGGCGCGCATCCCGTGGTGTGGGAGGAGGCGGGCCGCTTCTGCGACGTCGTCTCCTTCAACTGCTACCCGTGGGCGGATCTCGACCACGGCGTCGTCCTCGACGAAAAGTGCGGTGTCCCGATGGCCGAGCGCTTCGCCGAATACCACGGCTACGCAAAGAGGCCGATGATCGTCTCGGAGTGGAGCTTCCCGGCGCTCGACACCGGCCGTCCGTGTTTCAAGGGCGCTGGGCAGCGCGTTCCAACGCAGGCAGAGCGCGCCGAGGCGTCGGCGCTCTTCCTGCGCACGATGCTCGCGCAGCCGTTCGTCGTGGGGTGCGAATACTTCATGTGGTGCGACCGGCCGGCGCAGGGTGCGGGAAAGGCCAACGCCGAGGACTGCAACTACGGTCTCGTGAACGAGGAAAACGTCCCCTACGACCAGTTGCTCGCGGCAATTTCGCCGCTTCTACACGATGCGGCGACACTGCGTCATGAGGTCGCGATGCCCGAGACGCAACTACAAGCGGACAACAGCAAGCCCTCCGAGCGCGAGCGCTACTTCGCCGAAGCGGCGGCGAGTGTCGCCTCCAATACGGGTTTTGTCGCCGGGGCACCGTCCCGGGCGGTTGCTTGCTTCACGCGCGGGGCCGACGACTCGTGGACGCTCTCCAATGCCTTCGTGCGCGTTTCCGGGCGCATCGGCTCGCAATATGCCGCTGATGAAATCGCCTTCGGCGGCAGGGCCGTCGGGCGCATCGGCGCGATGCTCCAGCTCGTGGAGAACGGCTCCAACGTCTGGATCGACGCGGAGCGCGCCACCGCCGTTGCGCCCGCCACGGACGCAGCGACTGGCATCGTCTCCGTCACGGCCCGTACCGAGGCGGCAGGCCGGTTCGCCGTGTCCTTGCGGCTTTCGCTCGCCCCGGTCGCGCGCGACCTGCTCGCCGAAATCGTTTCGGTGGAAAACCTTGGCGGCGAACCGATCGTCGCATGGCTGCCGTTCCTGCGCACGTGGTCGCTCGAAGAAAGGCCCGTCGCGGTGCCGATGGTCCTCGACCGTTGGGGCGTCCCCTGCGAAGCGCAGTGGCGGCTTCCAGGAGGCGGCGTGTGGGGCGTGGAGTCCTCCGATCCCTCGGCCAAGCGCTTCCGCTTCTTCGTCGATCCGCGCGGCGGCCAGCACCCGGACATCAGGTTCGCGCCAATGGCGCCGCGCGCCCCGTACCCGGCCGCCGACGCTGCGGCGCAATCGCCGGTTCTTCCCCGCCACCCCTCGCCGCCGATTCCGACGGGATCGGTCTGGACTCCCTCTGTGCCTACCGGGGCGCGAATCTACTGCAAGCCAGCCGCCGGAGGTGCCGAATGAAAAACCGCCCGCTCTCCTCTCTTTTCCGCGCCATCGCCGCGCTCGTGCTTCCCGGCGCGGGCGCCGCCGCTTCCGTCGCCGATCTGCCGCCGCTCTTCTGGCGCGACTGTGCGACGCTCGACATCGAAGGCCGCGGCTTCCCCGGCGAAACCTCCTCGCCCTACGTCCGCATCCCGGACCGCTGGAAGGACGCAATCCCGGAGGGCGTCTGGCGCAACTCGCGCACCTCGATGGGGATGTGCGTCCGCTTCGTCACCGACTCGCCCGCCGTCGGCGTGCGGTGGAGCGCCGCCGCGCTCCCGCCGCCGCACCCGCAGATGGCGCCGGGCGGGCAGACCGGCATCGACGTCTACAGGCGCGCCCCCGGCGGCGAGTGGACGCACTGCCGCATGGCGACGCCGGACCCGAAGACCAAGCGCGGCGAACTGCTCCTCGACTGGACGCCCGGCGACGAATGCCTCGTCTATCTGCCGATGCGCATCCCGAATCTCGCATCGTTCGAAATCGGCGTCGCGGAAGGAAGTTCCTTCGACCCGCCGCCGCCGCATGCGGTCGCCAAGCCCGTCGTGCACTACGGCACCTCGATCGTGCATGGCTCTCGCGCCTCGCGCCCCGGCATGGCCTTTCCCGCGATCTACTCGCGCCTTGCGGATGTCGAAGTCGTGAATCTCGGCTTCCCGGGCCTCGGAAAAATGGAGCTGCCGATGGCCGATCTCCTCGCCGAAATCGACGCCGCGCTCTACATCGTCGATTGCGACTGGAACATGGAGGCCGAGGAGCAGCAGGAGCGCTACGAGGCCTTCGTCCGGCGGCTTGGCGGGCTGAAGCCCGCCGCTCCGATACTCCTTTGCGGCGGCTGCACTGAAACCGGCGTCGCGCGCACGCAAGAGGTCTTCGCAAAGGGCGTCTACGACAAGCTCAAGGCCGAAGACCCGGAAAAGTGGGCGAACCTGCACTTCCTCTCCGGCGTCGGGCAGCTGCCCGTTTCCTCCGACGCCACCACGGACCACATCCACCCCAACGACTACGGCCTAGCCCACATGGGCCCGATTTACGCCGAAGCCGTGAAGCACATCCTTTTCGCAAACCCCAACAAGGAAAACGAACCATGAAAACACCACGATTCATCGCATCCGGTCTTGCGTTCGCCTGTGCTCTCGCAGTGCCAAGCACGGGTTCCGCCCGCACCGTCTACGACGCCGGGAAGGCGCTCCGCGCCAACTGCACCGCCGAAACCGGCGCCTACGCCAACCCCTACACCGACGAAAACGGCGGCGTGTGGGGGTATTACATCGGCAACCTCGCGCTGACGACGACTTCCACGCTCAATTCCGGAACCTACTCGTGGAGCGGAAATCCGCTCGCCGGTTTTGCCGTCGACAACGGGAAGCAGGCCACGAGCGTCCGCGTTTACAACTCCGACACGGCGAAAGAACTATCCAATGGCGAAACGCTCCAACCAAGCGAACTGATCCTCTTCCCCGGAAACAGCGACAACCAAAACGCCTGCGTCCGCTTCACCGCCCCATCCGCCGGTTGGTATTCGGCTTTCGTCTCCGCACACGATCTGGCAAAGGAAAACTCGGCATCCGTCAATTCCGGCACGATGGTGACGGTCATGGCGCAGGGGAACACGCTTGTCCAGCAGATCGTTTCGTGCGAGAAATACGCTGACGCATCCTCGACTCTACGGTTTGATTTCCAGATGCCGGTGCGCTACCTCGCCGCCGGCGATGCGATCACCGTCTTCGTCGGGCGCAACGGGGCTAACTCCAGCGACAACACGGGCGTCACGTTCATCGTCACGAAGGAGGACGAAGGCGCGTTCTACGACAGCGGCTTGGCGATGACGAACAACCTCGCCACCCGCTACGAGAACCCCTACGGCTCGATCGCGGAAGGAACCTGGTATTACTTGATCGCGACCGCGCCGTCCAAAGACGCGGCTCCGCAGAACGTTTCCTCCGCGGCCGGGTCGCGCTTCAAGGAATCCGGTGCCAACTCTTCGCAAAACGGCTTCTTCATCGAAGACCGGATCGGCTCGGCTCCATATTTCGTCGCGAACGAGACGGCTTCCCTGCAAGCAAACATCGCGCCATGCGAACTGCGGGTACACACGCACGCCGGCGACAACTCCTACACCAAATGGCCCGTTCTCCGCTTCCGCCCTCCCGTGAGCGGCTTCTACTCCGCTTCGATCGTCGCGCGAGACGTCGCGCGCGGAACGGCGGCAACCGCCAACGGCGTCGATGTCTACCTGTTCGTCGCGGACACTCTCGTCACAAACGCCTACGTATCGCTCGAATCGTTCGCCTCCACCGCGCATCTGACATTCGACTCCCGCCTCATGGCGGCAGGCGAACCAATCGACATCGTCATCTCTCCGTCGGGGGACTACTACAGCGACGCCACAGGCATTTCGGCCATCTTCCGGCGGGATGGCGACTCCATCTGCGACGCGGGGATTTCGTATTACAAGGAGCATGAATCCAGAAGATGCTCCAACTACTTTTCCGACCAGTCGGACAACGCGGCAAAATGGCTGCTGGCGATGAAATCCGATCCTTGGCTGGAGGCGCACTCCCCTCTCGGCACGTATCTCACCCCCGCCGGCACCACCCTTGACTGGTGGACGCACGCCACAGGCACCAGCAACAACGGCACGGCCCCGCGCTTCGCAATGGCGACAAACGGCATAGCCTCCGTCGACAGCCTGTATGTGAGTGCCACGGCACCGCTTCTGTCCACGACGCCATTCGAGATTGTTGCGCAGCCAAGCGCAACCAAGAGTCCTTCATTGCGGGCCGAAGTTCCGTCGGACGGCGTGTATCGCGCCCGCGGCTACGCCCGCGACCTGATCGTCGGCACGGCAGCCAATGGCGTCCGCGCCCTGCTTTCGGCCGGCGGCTATGGTCCCGATTCCGTCATCGTGTCGCGAGACAACGGCTCGGCATATCCATACGAGGCTGCGGTTGCCGCCGGCAGCCTCTGGATGAAGTCGGGCGAAGCGTTGTATTTCACCGTTGATTCGATGTCTGACTCGGCTTCCGACTCCACCGCAATTTCCGCGTGCTACGTCCGCGAGGGCGACATCCCCGCTTCCCGCGTCGTGAACGTGGACATCGGCGCGGCGGGCGAGGGCAAACTCTCGCCCTTCGCCGGTCGCGGCCGCGAGGGCTTCTCGGACTGGACGGCGTGGAACGCGCTGCGTCCCGGCGACTCCGCCGCCGCCGCCGTGGAAAACTGCCGCGAAGCGGACGGCACCACGCGCCGCAACGTGACGGTCGCGCTTGAGCGCTCCTCTCCCGGCGCGGCCGCTTCCGGCGCGACCGGCTGCGCGATGCTCGACACGGGCGTCTCATCTACCGGCGCGGCCGACGCCACCGCCTTCACGGTTTCGGGGCTCGTCCCCGGCGCCGCCTACACGCTCTACCTCTACGGCACGGGCGACGCCGCCTTCACCGTGGGCGGCGAAAGCAAGGGCCTCGAAGGCCAGTGGCTGCGCTCCGACTGCGAGCCATGCTTCGCCCGCTTCGATGCGGCCGCCGACGCAAGCGGCAAAATCGCCGGCTCGTTCGCCGCCTCCACCGCCGAGGGCGCAGCGTTCTCTGGCCTTTCCATCGTCGGCGAGTTCCCCCAGTATGCTCCGTCGGCCTTCACGCTGGTGATACGGTAGAAACAGGAAGTCACGGCACCTAGATGATCTCTTCCCAGAAAGACGGCCAACGCTCCGGCTTCTTCCCCCCGATTGGCCAATACGCGCCAAACACGCGCTACCACGAGGGGATACCGTCGCTCGCGGCGTCGCCTTCCGGGGGACGCCTCTGGGCGACGTGGTATGCCAGCGCGACCGGGTGCGAAGTCGCCGACAACTACCTGATCCTTTCGACAAGCGCGGACGACGGCGCGACATGGCGGGAAGTCCTCGTTTACGACCCGGACCCCAACGGCCCGGTGCGCGCCTTCGATCCCGAACTCTGGGTCGCGCCCGACGGCCTCATGCGGTGGAGCTGGACGGAGCGGACCTGCCAGCCCGCCGCCGACCCCGGCGACAAATACGCGGGATGCCACAGCGACCCATCGTGCGACAGGCTCATGATGGCCGAACTCGACCCGGACGCCGAGCCGGACGCCGCCGCGATGGCGGATTCCTGCGGCGTCCGCCAGATAGCGCGGGGTGTGATGATGTGCAAGCCCACGGTTCTTTCCGACGGCACGTGGCTCCTGCCCGTGGCGCACTGGAAAGAAGCGCCCAGCGCGTGTGTGGTCGCCTCGACGGACGGCGGCAAGACCTTCGCGGGGCGCGGCGGCGCGACGCTCCCGGAAAGCGAGCGGACGTTCGACGAACACCAGATCGTCGAACTCGCGGATGGGCGGCTGCGGCTCTACATCCGCACGGCGAAGGGGCCGCACGCACTATGGGAGGCCGAATCGGCCGATGGCGGGCGGACGTGGACCGCGCCAAGGCCATCCGCGCTGCCGCATACGAGTTCGCGCTTTTTCGTGCGGCGGCTTTCTTCAGGCAACCTCCTCATGGTCAAGAACGGCCTACCCGGCGAACCGGGATCGGCGCGGCGCGACATGACTGCGTATCTCTCCGGGGACGACGGCGCGACATGGCCATGGGCGCTGCCTCTCGACACCGGACGCGAAAAAGTGTCCTACCCCGACGGCCAGCAACTTCCCGACGGCAGGATCGCCGTCGTTTACGACTGCGACCGCACCGGCGCGAGGCAGATCCTCTTCGCCTGTTTCCGCGAGGAGGACATCAAAGAAGGACGCTTCCTCTCTGCGGATTCCCACGCGATGCGGACGGTGCATTCAAAGAACGACTCATCGGACACACAATGAAAATATCACGAACTGTCTCTATAACGGGCGTCCCCAAGCCGGCGCACCGGATGTTCTTCGGCACGGCGATTCCCGCGATGCTGGAGGGAGGAGACGCAAACTCCCTCCTTTCAGCCGCCGTGGACGCCGGCTTCAACGCCATCGACACTGCGCGCGGGTACGCCCGGGCCGAGGAGTCGATCGCCAAGTGGCTGAAGGCGGCGCCTGGCAACCGCGACCGCATCGTCCTCCTCACGAAGTGCTGCGACATGTTCGGCGACCGCACCCAAAAGGTCGTGACCGCCGAGCGCATCCGCAAGGAGATGGACGAGTCGCTGCGCACCCTCGGCACCGACCACGTGGATGTCTTCCTCCTGCACCGCGACGACCCGACGCACCCCGTTTCAGAATACGTCGAGACGCTGGAGGCACTGCGCCGCGAGGGCAAGTGCCTCTCCTACGGCGGCAGCAACTGGACGCACTCCCGGCTCGCGGAAGCCAACGCCTACGCCGCCGCCCACGGCTGCCAGGGCATGACGCTCTCCTCGCCGCACTACGGCCTCGCCGAGCAGGTGCGCGACCCCTGGGGAGGAGACTGCGTGACCGCGACCGGCGCGGCCATGGCCGACGCCCGCGCGTGGTATCGCGAAACCCGAATGCCACTGCTCGCCTACTCCTCGCTCGGGCGCGGCTTCTTCTCCGGCGCCTTCAAGGCCGCCGACCTCGACGGCGCGAAGCGCGTGCTCGACGACGTCGCGCAGCGCGGCTATCTCTGCGATGCCAACCTGAAGCGCCTCGCACGCGCCGAGGAGATCGCCGCCGCCCACGGCGTCCACGTCGCGACCGTCGCGATGGCCTACCTCCTCACGGACGAGATGAACACGCTCGCCGTCGTCAGCATGCCGCAGCCCGAACTTCTCCAAGCCAACCTCAAGGTCTTCGATTTCGAATTCGCCCCCGGCGAACGCGAAAGCCTGTCTGCGATCCAATAATGTTGCCAATATCCATTTTGCAGCCACAGAGAACACAAAGGAACACAAAGACTTTGTGAACTCTGTGTCCTTTGTGGCTAAAAGCAATTGGCAGCTGGCATTGGTAATTGGCAACATTTTCACATTGGCAACATTGTTCCTTGTTCCCTTTGCGTCCTTTGCGGCAAAAATAAAAGAAAATCATGCATAAAATTGCGTTAGTCACCAACGGCGAGGAGCGCCTCCCCGCCGGAATCGCGGACCGAATCCGCGAATTCGCCGATTTCCGGGCGAAGAAATGCGCTTCGCCCGACGACCTCCTTTCCTCCTTCGGCGACGCCGAAATCCTCTGGGGCTTCGGCCCAGACGTGAGCTGCATGGCCCCGCGCGTCCTGGAAAAGATGCCGGCCCTCAAGGCGCTTTTCCGCTCCGGCTCCGGCATCGACGCCCTTCCCTGCGACTGGGCGCGCGCCCACGGCATCGGCATCTACAACACGCCCGAGTCGATCGCCGAATGCGTCGCCGAGCACGCCGTGTCGCTCCTGTTCTCCTTCATCCGCCAGATCCCGCAGTACAACGCCCGCGCCAAGGCCGGCTACCCCTGGGGCAAGGTCGAGGGCATGGACTGGCACATCTCGCACCGGACGCTCGGCCTGATCGGCTACGGCAACATCGCCCGCCGCGTCGAGAAGATGGTGTCCGGCTTCGACATGAAGTGCATCCACTACGACCCGTTCGTCCCCGGCTCCCTGCCGCTGGAAACGGTGCTGCGGGAGGCCGACTACGTGAGCGTCCACTGCCCGCTCGTGCCCGAGACGGAGAAGCTCATCAACGCCGAACGGCTCGCCATGATGAAACCCAACGCGCTTCTCGTGAACACCTCGCGCGGCGGCGTGGTCGATGAAGACGCCCTCGCCGACGCCCTCGACCGCGGCGTCATCGCCGGCGCGGCGCTCGACGTGATGGCGCAGGAGCCGCCGGACGTCCACAGCCGCCTCCTCCAGCACCCGAAGTGCATCGTGACGCCCCATGTCGCCGCATTCTCGTGCGACTTCGAGAAGAACTTCTTCGACTACTCCGTGAAAAAACTCCGCCAGATCTGCGACGAAATCTGAACCTTTCAACTTTTCAACCTTTCAACTTTTCAACTTTTCAACCCCATGAACCCCACCCTTGACTCCCTTCCCGTCGCCTGCACCGAGGCGACGCCGGTTCCCGGCCACGAGCCGTCGCTCCTTCCGGCCGGGCGCGACTTCACGCTCGCCTGGCACGACGAATTCGACGGCACCGCTCTCGACCGCGCCAAGTGGGACTACCGCCTCTCGATGATGCAGAGGCGCCATCCCGCCTGGACCGACAAGGCCGTCCGCCTCGACGGCAACGGCAACGCAGTTTTCGAACTCCAGTTGGAGAACGGCATCCCCGTCTCATCCCAGCTCCAGACGGGCTGCAACTTCATGGACGAGCCCGTGTCGGAAACGCTCTGCAACGGAAGCGACCACCTCCAGTGGCCCATCGGCAAGCTCCACGAACCGCTCTTCGAACACGCCTTCGGCTACTGGGAATGCCGCTGCCGGCTCCAGCAGAAGCCCGGTTGGTGGAGCGCCTTCTGGATCCAGAGCCCGACCATCGGCGCCTCGCTCGACCCGGCCCGCACCGGCGTCGAAATCGACGTCATGGAGTGCTTCAAGCCGGGCGTGTGCCACATCCACAACCTCTTCCAGGGCGGCTACGGCAAGGACAACGTCCGCATCACCGCCGGGGGCGACCTTGACCTCGACAAGACCGTCTTCCACCGCTTTGGCGTCCTGTGGGAGGACACGGGCTACACCTTCTACGTCGACGGCCGCGAACACGGGCGCATCGAAGGCCACGTCTCGCGCGTCCCGGAGTTCGTGCTAATCTCGACCGAAGTGAAGGGCTACCGCCACGCTGACCACCAGCCGACAAAGGAGGCCTACGAGGCCGTGGGCGACACCTTCCTCGTCGATTACGTCCGCGTGTTCGACCAAAAATAGCCCGCACCCGCTTTTCAACCTTTCAACTTTTCAACCTTAAAAAATGTCCCGTTTCTTTGACAACCTTGGCAAGCGCGTCTCCATTGGCGCGGTCATCTCCATGAGCGACCCGACGGTCTGCGAACTCGCCGGCGACTGCGGCATGGACTTCTGCTGGATCGACGCGGAGCACTGCCCGATGACGATCGAGACCGTGCGCGACCACCTGCTCGCCCTGCGCGGCACGGGCTGCGCCGGCTTCGTGCGCGTCCGCGAGTGCGACCCGATGATCATCAAGCCCTATCTCGACCTCGCGCCCGACGGCATCATCTGCCCGATGGTCAACACGCCCGAACTGGCCGAGGCGGCCGTCGCCGCGTGCCGCTATCCGCCGCGCGGCATCCGCGGCTGGGGCCCGCGCCGCGGCATCGGCTACGGCGGCATCCCCGCGCCGGACTACATCCGCGAAAGCGGGAAAAAACCGCTCGTCATCTGCCAGATCGAGCACATCGACGCCGTGCGCAACCTCGACAAGATCCTCGCCGTGCCGGGTCTCGACTGCATCGCGATCGGCCCGATGGACCTCTCCGGCTCGATGGGCCTGCTTGCGCAGACCGACCACCCGGAACTGAACAAGGTCATCGACGAAATCTGCGCCAAGGTCAAAAAAGCCGGCAAGATCCTCGGCACGGCCTCCTCAAACTTCCCGCGCTGGAAGGCGCGCGGCGTGGACTGGTTCACGGGCCTCGGCGACTGGAACGCCCTCGCCGCCGGCTTCCGCGCCCACGTGGCCGAATGCCGCTAGCATTGCGCCAGCCTTTGGGGTAGAATCCCGACATACACATGAAACCATCCCTTTTCGCGGAATCCGACAAGGATCCGCTCTCCTACCGCATCGGCGAGCCGATGCGCTTCGCCTTCCGCGCCACCGGCGCGCCATCCGGCGCCCGCATCCGCTGGGCGCTCACCGGCGACGACGGCCGGCAGGCCTCCGGCGAACTGCCCTGTCCTGTGCCGGGAGCGGTCTGTCCTGTGCCGGGAGCGGTCTGTCCTGTGCCGGGAACGGCAGTTCCCGGTAATTCCGCGCCGGAAACGCCAGCTCCCGGCCTTCCCCGCCCCGGCTTCGTGCGCCTGCGCGCCGACCTCCTCGCGCCGGACGGCGCTGAACTCGCGCACTTCGAAGGCGGCGCCGGCGCGGATGTCGATGCCATCCGCGCCGACACGCCGCTGCCACCAGATTTCGACGCATTCTGGGCGCGGCGCAAGGCGGCGCTCGCCGCCGTCCCGATGGACGGCGCGCAGTGCCGCGAAATCGCCAGCCCCCTCGCCGGCGTCCGCCTCTTCGAGCTCTCCGTCCCCTGCGCCGGCGGGCGCCCCTCCACGGGCTTCCTCTCCATCCCCGACCGCCCCGGGCCGTTTTCCGCGCGCATCCACTTCCACGGCTACAACGAGAGCTGGGAGCCGAGCGCCTACGCCACTCCGCCCGCCGAGCGCCTCCTCCAAGACGAAATCCTCCTCGACCTCTCCGCGCACGGCTTCAAGCTCAACCGCGAACCCGCCTACTACGCCGCCCTCCGCGCCGAAAGCGGCTCAAACGGCCACGACTACGCCTTCGACCCCGTTCAGAACTCCGACCCGGAGACCGCCTACTTCGGCGGCATGGCGTGGCGCGTCATGCGCGGCCTCGAATACCTCAAGAGCCGCCCCGAATGGGACCGCCGCACCCTCGTCGCCGAAGGCGGCAGCTGCGGCGGACTCCAGACCATCTGGGCCGCCGCGCTCGACCACGACGTCACCGAGTGCCGCCCGTTCATCCCGTGGTGCTGCAACCTGGCCGGCCCGGCGGCGGGCCGCGAACACGGCGACTGGTTCGTCGAATGGGTCCCCGCCCTCGCCTACTACGACCCGGTGAACCTGGCGCGGCTCATTCCCGCCACCTGCCGCACCACGATCACATGGGCGGGCCTTGGCGACTACATCTGCCCGCCGTCCGGCGTCATGGCCTTCTACAACACCCTGCGCTGCCCGAAGTCCATCACCTTCATCCAGGGGGCCATGCACCTCTACGTGCCGCCGAAGCCGCACCAGACAGGGAAGAGGGGCGCGCCATAACGGAAATTCCATTCATGCACAGAATCGTACTCGTCCTGTCCGCCCTTGCGGCGGCGGCCGCCTCCGCCGCGACAACCGGCTTCTGGCACGTCGAGAAGATCGACGGCCGCGACTGGGCGATTGCCCCGGACGGGCGGCCCACGGTGCTCGCGGGCGTCGATTGGGTCTGGCCCGCCGGATTCCACTGCGAGGCGCTGGGCTACTCGCCCTACGGGCGTTTCGTCGAGACGAACTACCCCTCCCGCGAAGCGTGGGCCGACGAAACGGCGGACCGCCTCCATTCCTGGGGCTTCAATTTCCTCGGCTCCGGCTGCGACAACGCGCTTCTTTCGCCGCGCGGCTTTGCCCACGCCGTAATGCTCAACACGGGCTACCGCCTCGCGCATGACAAGGACAAGGAAAAGGCCATCTCCCCAGGCCTCAACCGCCCCGGCACCGCCTTCCCCAACGTCTTCCACCCCGACTTCGAGGCGGCGTGGGATCTCGCCGCCGCCCGCGCCGCGGAGAAATACCGCGACGACCCGAATCTTCTCGGCTACTACCTCGACAACGAGCTCTCCTGGGCCGCCGGAATGGGCGACCGCGAAAACGGCATGTTCGACGCCGTCGCAGCCCTGCCTCCGGAACACAGCGCGCGAAAGGCGCTGGATGCCTTCCTGGCGGAATGGGCTGAAGCCCACCACAAGAGTATTGTGGAGGCGGCCCCGTCCGCCTCCGTGAAGGTTGCCTTCCTGTCCTTCGTGGCGGAGCGTTACTTTTCCGTGGCGGCCGCGGCGGTCCGGCGCCACGACCCGAACCACATGGTGCTCGGCTGCCGCTTCGCCGGCATCGGCGCGCACGAGGAGGTGCTCAAGGCGGCCGCCCGCCACTGCGACATCGTCACCTTCAACCTCTACCCATGGGCCGATCTCGACCGCGGCATCGTCCTCACCCGCAAGGACGGACCCCCCGTCGCCGACGTCCTCACCGACTTCCACGACAAGGTCGGCGCTCCTCTCCTCATCACCGAGTGGAGCTTTTCCGCGCTGGACACTGGGCGCCCCTGTTCCGATGGCGCCGGCCAGCGCTTCCGCACCCAGGCCGAGCGCGTGGAAGCGGCGGAGATGTTCGCCCGGACGCTCCTGTCGCTCCCCTTCATGGTCGGCCACGCCTGGTTCATGTGGGTTGACCAGCCGGCCCTCGGCTTCAACAAGTATTTCCACGAGGACTGCAACTACGGCCTCGTGAGCGAGGAGGGCGTGCCCTACGCCGCCCTCACGGAGATGTTCGCGCGGGTGCACGCCGAGGCGGGAAAGTGGCGGATTGAGCCGCATTGTTCACAAATGGCAAATGCCACAAATGTTCACACATCGACAATGACAATTCCCGAATCTTCCGAGCGCGAAAAGTTCTTCGATGCCGCTCGTAAGAGTTTTGTCGCAGGGGCACCGTCCCCGGCGGACGCGGTCGCCTTCCATCAGGAAGCCGACGGCGCATGGTCCCTCTCCAACGGCCTCGTCCGCCTTTCGGGCCGTATCGGCTCCTCCTCGATGGTCGAGGAGGTCGCGCGCGACGGGCGCGTGCATGGCCGCTGCAACGCGCTCGTCATGACGACGGCGCCGGACTGGCCGCCCGTCACGCGGCTCGTCTCCGCCACGCCTCAAGAGGCGCCCGGCGGTTGCCGTTCGGTCGTGCTGGTGGGGGAAGGAGGCGAAGCGGCCCGGACTGAGGCGACCCTTCCCGTAAAAGGCCCGGCCTTCGCCATCGCGATCCGCCTCACGCTTGCGCCGTCTTCCCCCGACATTCTCGCGGAAATCCTCTCCGTGCGGAATCTCGGCGCAACGCCGCTCTCGGTCCAGAAGCTCTTCCTGTGCCCATTCGCGGCGGGCGACGCGCCGCCGGAGCGGGTGCCCATGCCAGTCAACGTCTGGAAAGGGTGGAACGAATCCTGGTGGCGTCTTGCGGACGGCGCGCGCTACGGCGCGGTCTCGCACGACGAAAGCGCCGACGGCTTCAACCTCTGGACCGAAGCCGACGGCCGCCAGCATGCGGACATCCCGTTCCGCCCGCTGGCGAATCCCGTCACGCTCGCCCCGGGCGAAACACTCCAGGCCCCGCGTCCGATGTCGGCGCTTCTGCGCTGCATCGCCGAGTGAATGCCGTCCCGGAACCGCCCGCCGACTCCGCTCGACTCGACAGCGCGGCCATTCAGGCCGCGCGGCACCGCGGCGGCCTCCCAGGGCATCCCGCCGCCCCCCGCGGGGTCGCGGGTTGTGGTAGAATAGAGGCATGGATATTCACGTCTTTGAAATGCCGCTGGACTTTGGCGCAAGCCGCCACGGCTCCGACATGGGACCTTCCGCAATCAGGCTTGCAGGCCTGCGGGAAAAGCTGGAATCGCTTGGCCACAGGGTCAGGCAGTCCGCTTCGCCGGTCCGCACACTGCCCCAGGAGACGCTTGACCCTGGCAACCCGAAGGCCAAATACCTCGCGCCAATCACGCGCTGGTGCGAGGCGCTGGCCAAGGAGGTCTGCCGGGCCGCCGCCGCTGGCGAGTTCCCCCTGGTCCTTGGCGGCGACCATTCCGTCGCGCTCGGCTCCATAGCCGGAATCTCGGCCGTGGCCGCCGAACGCGGCGAGCGCCTCGGCGTCCTCTACGTCGACGCTCACGGCGACTTCAACACAACTGAAACGACCCCTTCGGGCAACATCCACGGGCAATGCCTCGCCGCCTCCTGCGGGTATGGCCTGCCGCAGCTTGTCAACCTGCATCGGGGCACTCGCAAGGTCGATCCCGCCAATGTGTGCTTCGTCGGGCTCCGCGACCTGGACAGGGGGGAAAAGGCGCTGATGCGCGAGGCCGGGGTCACCGCCTTCACCATGAGCGACATCGACCGCCTTGGGTTCCCGGAAATCATCCGAAGGGTCAAGGCGTTCTTCAACGGGCGCGTTGACTGCATCCATGTCAGCTTCGACATGGATGTCCTGGACCCGATGTTCGCGCCGGGAACCGGCATACCGCTTGCCGCGGGGCTCTCCAACAGGGAGGCGCTCCTCCTGATGGAGGAGATTGCGGAAACCGGGATCGTGCGCTCCGCGGAAATAGTCGAAGTCAACCCGGTCCTCGACATCAGGAACCAGACTGCGATACTTGCCGTCGCGCTGGTCGCCCGGCTCCTTGGCGAAAAGATATACTGAGGCAGCGGCTACTGGTTCCGCCTCACAAGCACTGCGGAAATCGCGAAGCACAGCAGCGTCGGGAACCAGACGACAATGTGCGGCCGGAATTCCGGCATTGTCGCAATGGACTTCGTCGCTATCATGAATGCGTAGTAGACGAGCATCACGCAAAGGCTGATGGCGATGCCGATGTTGGATTCGCGGCGCGACGTGCGAATGCCAAGCGGCATGCCCAGGAGGATGAACGCGAGGGGCGCCATGCCAAAGGCGAAGCGGCGGCTGAGCTCGGTGATCAGCTCCGAGCGCACCTTCGGCGCCGCCTCCGCAAAGGCCTGGTCATGGTGTTCCTGCCGCAGGGCCTCCACGGGGCGGTTGACCTTGCGCGCGAATTTCCAGATCGCCTTGTTCTTCTCCTCGTCGGTCAGGACTTCCCCGTAGTCGCCATCGGCGCACGCGTCGATTTCAGCTATGCGTTCGGCGATCTCGCCGTTCTCCAGGTCCGAGACCTTCCGGCGCCAGGTCCGCTTCTGGATCGCATCGTGGATGGTGTGGCGGAGGGCCTTGACCGTGGCCGTCCCCGGCTGGCCCTCGGCAAAGGGCGTTATGCGCACGTCGTGCATGTCGATGATGACGTCGGTGCCCTTCGTCTCCAGGACGGCCTCCTCACAGCGGGTTTCCCGCGTCGCGCCGCTTTTCATCTTCTCAAGGATGATCATGTTCTTGAGGATGTCCCCGTCGCGGCTTTCGAACCAGATGTCCACGCCGTTGAAGTTGCGGATGAAGTGCCCCGGCTCCAGGAGCTTCAGGAGGTCCTTCGCGCGCGTGGTGCTGTTTAGCAGGTCATGCCTCTCCTTGCTTCCATACGGGGCGACGACGCTGTTGATGTAGATTGAAACGGCTGTCAGCACTATGCCGAAAAGGACTATCGGCGTCATGATCCGCCAGATGTTCACGCCGCATGAGCGCATCGCGCTTACCTCGCCGTCCGCCGAAAGGCGCCCGAAGAGCAGGAGCGCGCTCACAAGCGACGCCAGCGGGACGGTGAATGTCAGCGATTCCGGGAAGCTCACCCAGAAGAAATGGAGAACGAATGAAGCCGGCAGCCCCTTGACGACGAGCTGCGCCGCCTTTACGACGAGTCCTATCGATAGGACGAAGGAGAGGACAAGCATTGCCAGAAGCCATGACGAGACATAGCTTTTGGCGACATAGCGCTGGAGAATCGAGGACATGGCGGCAAAAAAAACGGCGCGGCGAATGTCCGCCGCGCCTTGTGCTACTGTCTACTTCGCCTTGAGGGCATCGCTGACGCCGCGCTCGCTTGCGCCGCGGATGTAGACTTCGACGCGGCGGTTTTCAGGCGTCCCGTTCTTCAGGTCGGGCTTGACCTTCGGGCGGTCGAAGCCATATCCGACGGCCTTCAGGCGGGAGGCGTCGATTCCCTTGGAGATGATGTAGTTCTTGACCGCGTTGGCGCGGCGCTCGGAGAGGCGGCGGTTGTAGTCGGCCTTCGAGCGGTAGAGACGGTCGGCATGGCCTTCGATGGTCGCCGTGGAGCCTGGGTTGCGCGCGAGGACCTTGGCGACGGTGTCGATGTCGGGGAAGTCCTTGGCGTGGATGTCCGCCTTGTCGTAGTCGAAGAGGAGGTGCAGCTCGAAGCGGAGCAGGTCGTCGTTGCCGTTGAGCGGGTTGGTCTTGTCGACGAGAACCTCGTGGCCGTCGGTGACGCCGCCCTTGTCGGTGTCCGGGTCAAGCGGGTCGGTCTTGTACTTGAGGACCTCGGCGCCGTCCTTGAGCCCGTCGAAGTCCGAGTCGGGGTTGAGCGGGTCGGTCTTGTACTTGAGGACTTCGTCGCCGTCCGTGAGGCCGTCGCCGTCCGTGTCTGGGTTGTAGGGGTCGGTGCCAATCGAAATCTCATAGTCGTCGGTGAGGCCGTCGCCATCGCTGTCGGCCGGACCGGCCGCCGCGACGAATTCGGGCTGGGCGCCGGCGTCCCAGTTCCAGACGAGGCCGACTTCGATGAGGTTGTTGAACTCGGTGTTGTCGGAGTCGAGCATCAGGCGGAAATCGCCGCGGACCGCCCAGACGTCGTTGAAGTGCCACATGACGCCGCCGCCGGCGCGGAATACGAATTCCGACTTGCCGTCGTCAACGACGTCCTTGCCGTAGAAGTTGAGGCCGAGGCCGCCGGCCAGGAATGGGTCGAGGCGCTCCCAGCGCGTGAAGTGGAAGAGGAGCTCGCCATACGCGCTGGCCATCCAGGTGTCGCCGAAGTTGCGGTCCTTGCCGCGCGAGTGCGACTGCTGCTGGGAAGTGCGGACCCAGTTGCCGGCGCTGTCCTTCCTCACGTATGCGCCGGCGCCGTCGACGAGGTTCTCGTCGAGCTTCGGGGCGAACATCACGCCGCCTTCAAGCCCCCACCATTCGTCGAGGTCGTAGCCGAGGCGGAGGTTGAGGTACGGGCCGTCCTCAAGAGGCTGGTCGCCTTCGAAGTTCAAGTAGCCGATGGCCGGGGCGAAGTACCAGCGCGAAAAGTCTTCGGCCTCCTCGGCGCGAAGTGCCTGCTGCGTGGCAGCGACAGCCATTGCGGCCACTGCGACGGTCTTGAGTGTAATGTTAGAGCGCATTTGAATTACCTTGGTCGTGGGTTGTTAGATGGCGAGGAAGGCGAAGACCATGACGAAAATCGCCACTGTTTCAATGACGCCGAGGGCGGCGAAGTAGTTCGTGAAGCCCTTGCCGGTTTCGGCGTAGGCGTCGGCGGCCGCGCCGGCCGTGCGGCCCTGGAGGATTGCGGAGGCGCCGATTCCAAGCCCGGCGAAGATGCCGATGAGGCAGAGGGCGATGCCGGAGGCCTCCGGCGACGCGGCCTTGCCCTTGATCGCGAACATGAGGATCATGCCGTAAAGCGTCTGCGTGAGGGCGGCGCCGACAAAGGGCAGCAGATTGGCGGCCTGGCGCCCCTGCGCGTAGCACTTCTTCCACGCGCCGACGGCTGCCGCGCCGGCCGCGCCGGTTCCAATCGCCGACCCTACGGCGCTGAGTCCAAGCGCCATCACGGCGCCGGCTGTTCCTAGTCCAACGTTCAATACATTCGCGTCCATGTGGTTTCCTTTTAGGATGAAAGTTATTTCACATTTAATTATACCCTCAATCCACCAAAAATTGCAAGCGCAATTTCCGCGGGACCCGCAAGTTTTTGCAATTTGACATTTGCCAGCCTTCTTGCTAGAATTGATTTCCACATTTTCGACTGAAGAGGTTCTTGAAATGAAGAAGGACATCCATCCAGAGTACGCCGACGCGACGATTACCTGCGCCTGTGGCAACGTCATCCACACACGCTCCACCAAGAAGGCCATGACTGTCAACACCTGCTCCGCCTGCCACCCCTACTTCACCGGGCAGCAGACGCTGGTTGACACCGAAGGCCGCATCGACCAGTTCTACAAGCGCTACGGCAAGAAAAAATAAGCCCGTGGCGGCGTGCGTGCCGGTTCGCAAACAAGTTGGCCAATGCGCAGAATCGTTTCCCCGGGCCAGGCGCCGTCGCGAATACGCTTTACGGCAGACGACGGCAATGGCGCATGGGAATACGGGACAGGCAGGGGCAGTTCATTTGCGAATCGCCACGCTAGACTCGCGGGAATCGGTCCATGATCGATCAAAAGCGCATCTCGCGGGTGCTTGACCGCCTGGAGGACCTGGAACGCCTCCTCGGCGATCCCGACACCTTGGCCGACCCAAAACGCCTCAGGAAAGTTGTCCGCGAGCACGCCTCGCTGAAACGCCTTGAGGCGAATGTGCGTTCATATACCTCGGCCGTCAAGGAACTTGAGGACAACCGCGCCCTCGCCGAAGACCCTTCGGTTGACCCGGAACTGCGCGAAATGGCGCGCGAGGAGGCGCAGTCCCTGCCCGAAAAGATCGCGGCCTACGAGCAGGCGGTGCTTGTATCCCTCCTCCCGCCCGACCCGGCCGAGGAACGCAACGCGATACTTGAAATTCGCGGCGGGACAGGCGGCGACGAGGCCGCGCTGTTCGCCGGCGACCTCTTCAGGATGTATTCGCGCTACGCAGAAAGCAAGGGCTGGAAGGTCTCGGTCCTCGACTCCAACGAAGGCGACGCCGGCGGCTACAAGGAAATCATCGCCACCATCTCTGGCGAGGGCGCATACGGGCGGCTGAAGTTCGA
>JAFWPM010000312.1 GCA_017509565.1 Kiritimatiellia bacterium
CCGAGATACCTTACGCCATCTACAGCGGCGTGAACTTCTTCGACCGCGCCGAAATCAAGGACGCCCTTTCCTATCTCAGGCTCGTGGCCTTCCGCGACGACCTCTCCTTCCTGCGCGTGGCGAATGTCCCGAAGCGCAATCTCGGCGAACGGCGCATGACCTTCCTGAAGAACTTTGCCGAGGAGAACGGCTGCCTGCTGTTCGAGGCGCTTGAGCGCAATCTTGACAACCCCCTGATTAAGTCAACCGGTGCCGGACAGCTTGTGTCGCTCGTCGATCGCGCCTCCAGGACCTTTGGTTCGAAGAACGTCACCGAGACTCTCCAGTTCGTGCTGGAGGAGAGCGGCTACGAGAAAATGCTGAGGACGGAGGGCGGTCAGGTGCGGCTGGACAACCTTGCAGAACTCCGCCAGTCGATATACGACTACGAGGTGAACTGCGGCGAGGAGTGCACTTTGGAGCACTACCTCGCGCATGTCGCTCTTTTCACTTCGCAGGACGCGCAGTCGCCGCGTGACTGCGTGCGGCTTATGACGGTCCACGCTGCCAAGGGGCTTGAGTTCCGGAATGTGTTCGTCGCCGGAATGAACGAGGGTGTTTTCCCTTCGAAGAAGACAGATACGCAGAAGGGGATGGAGGAGGAGCGCCGCCTGGCCTTTGTGGCCATGACGCGCGCCCGCGACAGACTTTTCATCTCGTCGTCCATGGGCAAGGCGTTCGACGGGACCATGCGGTACCCTTCGCGCTTCATCCTCGACATCGACGACGGCCTCATGGAGCATGTCAAGCCCATCGGCGAGTCGCTCAGGGCCGCCATCAGGCAGCATGCGGCGGCGGGTGGCGCCGGACGCCGCGGCGGGGCTTCGGCGACTTTCTCCGCCGGCGACGCCGTTGTGCACCCGATTCTTGGAAAGGGGTCCATCCTTGGCGTCGATGCGGCCCAGGAGGCCTACGAAATCAAATTCGACCGCCTCCCCACGCCCCGCATGGTCTCGTTCAGGACCGCGCTGCGCCGGGCGTGACGCCGGCGCGTGGCGTGGCCGTGGACCGTCCCGATGCCGTGCGCGCGGCGGCTCAGAAGTAGTCGCGGCGGACCCGGATCGCGCTTGGCGGCACGGCGATGCGTCGCGGCTCCGCCGGCCGTGTGAGCCAGAGCCCGTCGTATTTCTCGACCGTGTATGTGGCGCCGCGCGCGTCTTTGAGCATGTAGCCGCACCCGGTCTCCCAATCGACGACTGGCGCCGTTTCCGACACGAACATGGCCGGGCGCGATTCCGCGCATGGTATGAAGAAACATGGCGCCCGTTCGCAGAGCGAGGCGGCATCCTGGGCGTCGGCCTCGGCCGGCAGGACGGCCGCCGCGACGCCCAGCGCCCGCAGTTCCGCGGCCGCCATGGCGTTTAGGGCATACAGCGATGGCGCGGCTACTACCGACACCCCATTCCCGCATGTCCTTCTGAGCAGCCGCAGCATCGAGAGTTCCCCCACCTCCCACGCGGTGATGCCAATCCCCGCAAGGCCTTTGACTGCCTTCTCGACCGCATGCAGGTCGTTGTCGCGTACCACCAGCGGCAGGGCGATCCGGATTTGCCTCGCATGTCCGCGCCATTCCGCGACTGCGGCGGCAAGGCTGCCCGTCGCGCGGCAGTCTTCTCGCGAAATCGCCAGGACGGTCTCCGCGCAGGGCAGGGGTGTCGGCTTTGCGGAGAGCCTGACGCGGAACGATTCGCCATGCGGGACCGATAGGTCGTCCTGCGGCGGCGCCACTGCGATTGCGGACTTTGCCTTGCCGAGCCGCAGGGCGGCGTTTTCGGCGCGGCGCGCGTCAAGCGCGGCGCTCAGCGAACGCCGCAGTTCGTTCATGAGCGAGGCGGGGGCGAATAGTGCGTCGGGGTCGTGGATTGCCATGGACACAGCCGACCAGCCGGACGCCCCCATGCGTGAGAAGGCCCGTTCCACGGCCTGGCCGGTCATTCCCGGGTTCTTCGCCGGGCCAAGCTGGGCTGGCAGCGAGGCCGACGCCTCCATGCCGCCGAACGAGGCTCTCGCCGAAATGGAGTCGCGGGCCAGCGTGACTTCGACGCCGACCGGCCTCGCGGGTGTGAGGTCTGCCGCGCGTGGCCTGTCGTAGGAGAGGCGCCGGCGCGTGGCCTGCGATGAGGCGCAGAAGACCTCCGCGCCTTGGGGAAGGCGCGGGGCGTCGCGCGGGAGGGCTATTTCAACTGCGGCGCCGGCTTCGGCCGTCGGCACTGTGCGCCCCGTCGCCGGCATCCGCAGCGATTCCACCGCGAAGCCGTATGGCCGGCCGGGCAAGTCTATCTGGAGACCGTCGTGCAGCTCGATCGGACGCTCCGGGACTATGCGGATGAAGCGCCCCGAACGGCCGCCGCCAATCGACTCGATTGCGCCAACCGGGCATCCGCGGTGGCCGACGGTTTCCGGATCGATGATTTCCCGCGGGGCTCCGGCGCCGTTGAAGTAGAGCGTCGTGGATGGGCGCGAGAATACTGTGAGGAGGTCTTCGCGGGCTGCGGCTATGGAACGTGGCGACGCCTCGCCGTCGAGTATCATGCGGTACAGGCGCGTGGCGGCGGCGACGTATAGCGGGCTTTTCATCCGCCCCTCTATCTTGAGGCTGGCGATGCCCGCGTCGCGCAGCCGGAGGACCGCTTCCCCCAGGGAGAGGTCGCGCATCGAGAATGGAAAGGCGGAATGCGCCCCGTCCATTGATGAGAACCGCCCGCGGCAGCAGTATGCGCACTGCCCGCGGTTGCCGCTCCGCCCCGTGGCGATCGCCGAAAACAGGCACTGCCCGCTGTAGCCGTAGCACAGCGCCCCCTGGATGAACACTTCGGTCTCAATGCCCGAAAGCCTGTTGATTTCCTCGATTTCGCCGAATGTAAGCTCGCGGGCCAGGACCACCCGCGAGAAGCCTAGCTCGCGCGCGGCGATGGCGCCCTCGGCGTTGTGGATGAAAAGCTGGGTGCTTGCGTGGCGCGGTATCGACGGGAAGTGGTCGCGGGCAAGTGCGGCGACTGCGAGATCCTGGACGATTATCCCGTCCGCCCCGGCTTCGTCGATTGCCGACAGCGAGTCCAGTATGCCGCCGAGTTCCACGTCGCGGACAAGCGTGTTTAGCGCGACATACACCGCGCGGCGTGGCGCGAGCCTGTGTGCGTAGGCGCAGATGGATGCCAGTTCGCCTGGCGTGAAGTTCACGGCTTCGGCGCGCGCTGAGTGGCTTGACAGCCCAAGGTATACGGCGTCCGCGCCGAATGCGAATGCGGCGCAGGCGCATTCGAACGAGCCTGCCGGGGAAAGAAGTTCGGTGCGGGCGCCTTTGTCTTTAGTTTTCAAGGTGTATCTTCTCCCAGGACTTGTCGCTGTGGTTGCGGAAGAATACGCCGAAGGAACGCCCGCCGTACCATTCAAGCAGTGCCGAGCGGACTGCCGTGCCGCGCCTGTTTTCAAGCGACGCGATGTCAAACTGCGATATGCTGGAGCCGTTGACCGTGGATACCTGCCTGAAGAGGTTCTCGCGGCCCCAGGCCTTGTCGCCCATGTGGCTGTGGCCGTAGAAGTGGGCTGCGACGGTTTCGGGGAGGGGGAGCAACTCCGCCTGGAGCGGGCCTTCGGCATCGCGGTTCCCGCCCGGGAAGGAGTAGTGCGACATCGTGAAAACGGGCTTGTCGAGCGCCAGGAGCCTTTCCCGGAGGGCGTCGATGTCCGGGGTGAAGTCGTGGTTGGCCTGTGGCACGTCGTCGATCTTCCGGATGCCGCAGTGCGATGTGACCCATGAAGGCTCGGCCGGATCGCACCTGTCGGAGAGCAGTATTATGGACATGTCGCCGAAGTCGGCGGTGAGCGCCCAGTCCAGCGGCGAGGCTGTGGTGTGCCACTTCGGTTCGCGGAGTATCCTCTCGCGCATCGGGAGCGTCAGTTCCGGGTACTTGTCGACATGGCGGTGGTAGTCCATCTCGTGGTTGCCCATGACGTAGTAGACAGGGGCGTCAACTCTGGACAGTTCGGCGACCTGCATGTCCGCCATTTCGCGGAGACGGGCCAGGTCCGTGCCTTCCGTTGAGTCGCCAAGATAGCAGATGGCGTCAATGGGAATCGACAATGATATGAAGTCTGAAACGCCGGTGTGAATGCACTTGAATGCGTTGGCCGGGTCCGACTGCTGTAAATCGGAGAATATCCAAAAGCGGCGCCGTGTCGCGCGGTGTAAGGAGTCTAGTATCGAAAGCATTAGAAGAGACTACCACATCCCCGCTGGCGAGTCAACAACATAAGGGAGACTCGCAGTTGTTTATAATAATGGACACCGAAGTCGGAGACTTTTGGGTTCGAGCGCAAATACCTGATCAAGTTGCTCAACGGGCAAAGGGAGTTCAAGCCGCCCCGTGGGCGTGGGCGCACATGCGGCAAGGATGTGGAGTGGACGGCGCTGAAACTGCGGCGGCTTGCGGCCGACCCATGCGCCCCGTACTTCGTCGCGATGCCGCCGCGACTCGTCGCCGACTGGGAGGCGCTGAAGGGGCCCCTTGACGGCTAGGTGCGCGGCAAGCTCCTCCCGGCGAGCGTCTCGACGGTGGCGCGGTGGTTTCGGAAACACCCGTCGAAGCGCGTCCGCCATGGCAACCGCAGTTCGGGGGCGAACAGGATTCGGGACGCCGCCCCCTGCTGCCCCGGCTTGGCAATCGAGGAAGGAGCCCCGAGCGTGGTGCAAGCGACACCGTGGCGCACGGCGGCATCGGTCGCGGAGAAGTCGAACGACCCGTCTGGGCGTTCAGGCGCCGACCACCAGAAGTCGTAGCGCACCATGCCGATTCGTGCAGCGCGCGTCGCCGCGATGGTGCGTGGCAGTTCCTTGCGTTCGCCGCCTGTACATTGGCTCTTCCATGGTGAAATTCAGCAACAGCGGGATTGGCTCGGAGTCCGCCTGTGTGCGGTGGCACATCAGTCGCAAACATCGCGATTTGCGTTCGGCAAAGATTGGTCGCGCCCGGCTGATTGACACAAATGTCCATTGGGCATCAATGACACAAATGCCAATGTCAATCTACACTTCCTCCGCCAGAAGGCAGTCGCCGCCCTCGAAGACGAGGACCAGGCGATGGAGATGCACATGGCCTTCGGCCTGTGCCGGTTGAATGGTTGAAAGGTTGAAAAGTTGAAGGGTGCGAGGACGGCGGCTGGCATTCGACCTTCGACCTTCGACAGCCATCAGCCGCCATTTGGCGGCAAGCGCCGGGTCGGCGCAGTACTTGTCCAGCTGCTCGATGGCTTCGGCCTTGATGGCGGCAAGGGCGGCCTTGGTCGGCTTGCGTCCGCCGGGCCTGAGGTATTTGAGTTCAATGATCGCCGCGTGGGCGATTTGCGGCGCGATGTCGAAGCGCGGCGCCATCGCGAGATCGTAGTAGCCGCCATTGGCCTCCCTCTCCCGCGTCACCACGTAGGGGCCGCCGGCGCTTATGAGGATCGCCGAGGCCGCGCTCGCCACTGCCGTCTCCCCTTCCTTCGCATCACGTATCGCGAAATTCTCCTTCACGACGGCTAGGAGCGGTTCGAGAATGCCGCCCCATTCGCCGGTCTTCGCGAAACGACGCATGCCCGCATTCACGGCGGGGAGCCGCTGGTCGATGCCGCAGGCGTCCGCGTAGGTTTGCGTGAACGTCTGCGCGGCGATCTGGCGCATGACGCCGTTCGGCACCCCAAACACGGGCTGCCCCAGATCGTCTCCGGTGATGGTCGTGAAGCCAAGCCAGTAGAGGAGCGAGACGAAGTTTTCCCGGACGGCGATGTCCCTGGCTTGGAACGACTTCACCAGGCGCTCGGAGAGATTTCCGTCCGAGACCAGGGTTTCAAGGGTGTGGAAATTCCCGTTGAGCTTTTGGTCCGAGAGAATCAAGTGCTTGATCTTCGAATAGTCCGTGCGCAGGTTCTCGTCGATGTAGTCCGACGGCCACTTGCCGCCGCGGACGAGCTTGTCGAAGAAATTGAGGACGAGCGTCGTGTTGGCCACGGGCGTCGCGCCTTCGGCGCCGAACCGGTAGTTGTCGAACCAGTCGAGGCAGACTTCCATGGCCTTCCGCGCGTCAAAGCCGCACTGCGGCGCGTAGTAGTCGGCCATCGCGCGGAGGTCGTCGTGGCGGAAGCCGGTCAGGTCGTCAAAGACGGAATCAAGCGAAATGTTCGTGCCGATGTTGAAGCCGCTCGTCACGTCGTCCATCGTCACGGGCGAGACGCCGGTGATGAACAGGCGAGGCACGGCCGCCTCGGTGCCGCTGGTCGCCGCCTTGAGGCGCGCGAAGAAGTCCTTGAAGAAACCATCTCCGTGGCAGAGGTCGTCGTATGCCTTCAGCCCGCTTTCGGCGAGGATCGTGTTCGTGAAGTTGTCGTATTCGTCAATGATGATGTAGAGCTTGTGTTCGGCCCCCTTGAGTCCGATGGCGATCTCGTTCAGCTTTTTCCCGGCATCCGGCGCCGCTTCAATTCGGTCTGCAAGTCCATCGGGAAGACAATCCGCATACGCGACCGCAAAGGCGTTGCAGCAGCGACAGGCGTAGTCATTGAAATCGGACTCGACATTGGAGACTGCCTTTGAGACCGTTGAGAAGTCGAAGCGGAGGACAAGATACTTGTTGTGTTCCTCCGTCGGGTTTTCCCCGATGGCAGTGCCGCCGAAGAACTCGTCAAACCGATCGGCATAGCGGGTGTCGTAGTAGGCCTCAAGAATGGAACACAACAGCGACTTGCCGAACCGGCGCGGACGCAGGAACAGGGCATACGAGACCTTCTCCAGGTCGCGTATCTTTGCTGTCCGGTCCACGAACCAGGCGTTGGTCTTGCGGATTCTGGCGTAGTCGGAGACCCCGTAGAGAATCGGACGCAAATTGTCGGCGTTGTCGTTCATGCCTTCAATTCTACCAAACGCCCCGCTCGAACGCAAATTCGAGCGAGAACCAGTTGCCGGGGTCGGCGACGCATCCGCCGTCGGCAAGGCGGATGCGAAACCTGCTGTTGCACCATGGACTTTCGCACTTCGGCTACGTCGGGGCGCGGGCCGGCGTCCCGTTCTCGTGGGACGTCGCACACAGGGGTATTGACAACCGCGCCTTTCCGGCGTAAACTATTGACAATTGAAGGGAGACACCCTTCACTATGGTAAACACATGCGGCTCACGAAGGGCCACCTTTCAAATGGAGGCAATAACACATGAGGCGGGCGAGAGTAAAGGTTGACGGCGAGGCATACTACCACGTGATGAGCAGGTGCGCGTTGCAGAAGTACCTGCTGGTTGGCGCGGAGGTCAAGGAGATGTTCCTGAAGATCCTGGGTAGGGCGGAGCGGTTCTCCGGCGTGGAGGTTGCGAACTA
>JAFWPM010000313.1 GCA_017509565.1 Kiritimatiellia bacterium
CTTCAACTGTTCAACCGGCGCAAGCCCAACTGTTCCAACTGCGCGTGTGCGCCGGCTGGCGTCGGCGCACACGCTACGGCATTTCCACCGAGGCGCGGAAGAAGCGTCTGGCGGCGTTAACTGACGCCCACGACTTGTCCTTCCTGGCTGTCTCGCAGAAATCGGAAATTCCTAATTGATCGCACCTTCAATCCTTCCAATCAAATCGTTGGCCCACTCTATGGCCTCATCCACGGACTGTCTCACTTGCAGATCGTATTTCGCCGCATTATACCCATCCTCCCAATCCGTTTTCCTTTCGACAAATGATGGCCATGGCTGGCGGCGGCGGTGCGCAAAAAGCCTGGCGCAAGTTCTTCGCACTTGTGCCAAATCCAGTTCCGCTTGCTCAAAAATCAGCTGTAGGTCGATTAGGTCATGTGGACGGCTCTGCGAAGGATCAGTTATTCCGTGGAGCTTCTGGGCCACCTGATGGTGCAATTTCATTAGTGGCACGGGCTTTGGGTCTGGAAGCCCAAGCGCACGGAACATTTCCGTTATGTCCGCCGAAAGCGAATAGTCCGCTTCAAGCGTGTCGTCCACTTCGTTGGCGCCCATTTCCAGCCTGACCGTCACCCATGGCTTCCCGTTGTATTCCAGCTTCACGTCGAACGGATGCATAACGTAAGCGGCAGGAACATCCCTTGGCATCGCCGGTTCCCGGCGGACAACGTGGCCAGTGAATCCGTTCCATCCCAAACCCAATGCGTCGTCAAGGTGTTTGATGAAAGTTGCCAAGTCATCCCCCTGCGCCACGTCAAGGTCTTTCGTCACCCTTGTGGCAATGTCGCCATAGCGGAATTTCAGCGAACTTCCGCCCTTTATGACGCAATCAGGCATCAACTGCGCGACAATTGTGTTGGCGACGGCCCTGCGAATGCGCTGCGCTTCTCCAAACCGCCCGGAGAGTCTTTCAATGGCGATGTCGAGATTGCGTCTCGACAGCGGAGGCCTTTTATTGATCATTGTTCAATTTCCTTCAGCAACGCCTTCGCCTCGCCAAGCCTTAACTCTCCATTGGCCTCCGCCTTGCGGACACCGTCAGCTAGCCGTTCAGCCATGACCGCGCCCCTGCAATGGCGGATCGCCTCAGCCAACCTTTGGCAGGGAATGCCTTGGAAAGACTCTATTTCACCCGGATCGAGACGGGATACCTTAATCCATTTTGGAAGGCGGCGTCTCACACGTCGTTTCGTAGCCACCTCCACCACGGGCGGGTTGACCAGCGCGAGGTCGTGCATCGCAAGGACGGACTCCCCCCACACGGCGGCACCTTCGCCAACGCGAAGGACGGCCTCGGCATAGCCGTCGTATTCGGAAGGTTGAAAATGCGTCGCCAGACGATAGACGCCATAGCCATGCCGAACAAGGCGGCCCCGCTTTGCCAGGGCGGACATTTCGCTTTTGGGGATGCCGAGGGATGCGGCTTCCTTCGTTGTTATGAAGCCGTAGTTATCTGCGGCAACCTCATAGATTTTTTCATACGCAGTCATGCCAATAGTATAGCAAAAATGCTGACCTTTTGCCAGAAATTGACGCCTTAACTGTCAAAAGGTCGCCATTTGTTACGACCTTTTGACAATGTTTTTCTGCTTACCTCACGGACGGGGACGAGCGGATTGAAACACCGATTCATCCGATCCTCCGCTAACGCTTCGGGGAAAATTGGCCGTGTAGAACGTGTAGAGCATGTAGGGTGCGGCGGTGCCCGTCCATCCACAGGAGGCGCGGCCAGAGGCCGCACCTCCCACAAGCCGTCGAAGGTGTCAGGCACCACTGGCGACTACGGTGCGGACCAAGTCCGTCGCGCCGTGCGGTGCTGGATATTTCAACGCAAAGATAGCAAAGGGCGCAAGGAACGCAAAGTATTGGCAGGGCGCTCTCGCCGAGAGCGCATTTTACAAGTGTGGAAATGTGCAATTGTGTAAGTATCCATTACCAGTATCCAGTTAAAGTGCCTATATCAGTTACTGATGCTGAAAATTGATCGTTTACTCACTTGCGCACTTTCACATTTGCACACTCGCTCCCCTCCGCGTCTCCATCTCTCAGTTTCCTTCGCGTTAAGCGCTGCAGTCCCCTACGGCATACCCACCTTCACGCGGAAGAAGCGGTATCCAGCCGCGTCGATGTCGGGCTCGTCCGTCACGTCGGTCCATTCCTCCGCCGGGTCAAGCGTCTTCTTGCCGAGAACGCGGTATTTCCGCTCGCCGAGGAGGTTCGGCGTCCAGGTCACGACTGGGCGGCCGTCCACGATTTCGATGCTGGCGCGAAGGACGGAATCCGGGTCGTTGGGATCCGTGCCGGCAACGTATTCGTCTGCGGTCGTGTGTCCGTCGCCGTCGGGGTCGGCCGCGGCGGCGGCCTCCGCCGTCCCGCCCATCGCAACGAGTCCCTGATTCTCGAACCACGAGACGGGAATGGAGGCGTCGCCCGCCGCCACGGTCGGCGTCCACGCAACGCCATCCACCCAGCCGCAGTCCTCGCCCACGTCGTCGCCGTCCATGAAGTCCTTGCGGAAGTTCCAGACAAGCGCGTGCGTTCCGGCCCCGAGCTTCACGGAGACCTCCCGCCAGCCGGTCTGGCCGTCGAGCCACGCGAGCGGCGTGCCGTCCGCCTCGAAGACGAGGTAGTCCCACGTCCAGGTGTCGTCCGGGTCGTCCTCGCACGAGGCCTTCCAGCGGAACGAGAGCGTCCCGCTCCCCTCCACGCTCGTCAGGAGACGGGTCTCCCCGTCGTCGCCGATGTCGCCGCTTCGCGCCGAAGACCCGGTCCCGGCGGCCGACGCCTCCATGTCCACGGCCCAGTCGGCGTCGCCGTCGGTCGTGACGGTCCAGAGCGGGACGTCGAGCGCCTCGGCAAGGGTCTGGAGCCGCACGAACCGGACGGACACGACCGCGCTCGGCAGCATTCCGTCCTTGAACGCCCGCGCCTTGACGGTCGTGGTGTCGAAGACGTTGAATCCGCCGCCCGCGTAAAGGGCGCTCGCCTCCGTCGGGTCGCTTCCGTCGAGCGTGTAGCGGATCGCCGCTCCCGACGTTGCGCACCGGATCGCGACGCGCTGGGCGCTCGCGCGGAAGGTCGTGCCGTCTCCGGGCGTCACCACGGGCGCCGCGACCGCCTCCATGCCTCCCTGCACGACGGTGAAGTCGCGCGCAAGTCCGCCCTCGGCGAGCGTCACGCGCACCGTCCCCGTGCGGGGGCTCGTCGAATCGTTTGCCAGGACCGAGAACCCGATCGTCCCGTCGCCGCTTCCGTGCCGCGTCCGAAGCGTGATCCAGCCGTCGGCCGAAGCCGCCGTCCACGCCTCGTTCGCCGACACGGAGAGCGTCACGCCCTGCGCCGCCGCCGTGAGATTCGTCGAGGCCGGGGCGAGGGCGAGCGAGAAGGCCGTCCACTGCGCGTGGAGCGTCGACGTCTCCGCGCCGGCGACCGTCGTGTCGGAAACGGCCTCGCCGCCGCCCTCCGGCGCCGTGCGCCATCCGTCGAAGCGCGCGCCCGCCCGCGACGGCTCCGGCAGCGCCCCGAGCGGACGCCCCGCCGTGTAGGCGCGCGCGGGGAAGGCCTCGACGTTTCCGTCGAGGAGCCGGACGCGGAGAAGCGCGCCTTCGGCGACGCCTTCCGTCCAGTCCTCCCACGCGGTCGTAGGCTCCGTCGTGTCGCCATCCATGTTCGTGTCGCCGCCCACGGCATCGTCCGCGAAATCGGCGAAAAGCGCCCCGTCCGCGACGAGTGCGCCGCCATCCTCCACGACGATCTTTGCGCCCTCGGTGAACTTCACGACCGTCCCCGCGGCGACGGACAGCGTCACGTCGGCGGGCACCACCACGTCGTCGCGCACGACGACCGGCACGGAGCCGCTCCACGCCGCGTCGCCCGCGAGCCGGCCGCCTGCGACGGCCGCCGTCGTATTCAGGACGAGGACGTTCGTCGAGACGCCGCCCGACGAAACCGTCGTCCAGCCATCCGTGAGCGCCGTCGTGTCCCACGCCGTCGCCGCCGCGCCGTCCGCACTTCCGCGCGTCTCCACGCCCGTCGCGATCCTAGCGCCGGCCGTTGTCCGCGCGTCCACGCGCAGCGTCGCCGTGGAGGCGGCGTCCGCTACCATCGGCGCCGCCCCGCAAAGAGCCATTGCGATCAGGATGGCGGTGAACTTGTCAAAACGGGTTTTCATCGTCTTCATGCCTTTCATCGGTGAAAAGGAAAGATTCGTATTCATGTCGCGCCTCCTCAATACTTCGTCAGCGCCTTGACGGCATCGCTGAGACTCTGCAGTTCGACCATGTTCGCGAAGGTCATGCCAGCGTATGTGTAGTCGCCGCGAATCACCGATGAAATCAGATCCTTGTCCTGATTCAACGCCTGGATGCGCAGGAAGATGGACATCTCGGCATCCGAAATCTTTGACGGGTCGCCATCCATGTCGGCAATTGTAGAGTTATTCATCGCCTTATTTAATTCTACATCGGAAAGGATGCCGTCAGGGCGTGCGGCCTCGATTCCCGTGAGCAGACTTCGCAATGGCATCAGATCTCCTGAGCCAGCGTCCGCAATACACCAGTCGCCCCAATAGCCCCGAGCCGGGGAACTTGCATTGCTGGTCCTTGATGCATACACCGCTTTGACGCGGTACCAGTATGCTTTCCGATACGTGACGGCTGTGTCCGTCCAGCTCGTCGTTGTCACGGTCGCGACCTGTTCCGGCGTTCCGTTGGTGGACGTTGTGCGCCACACCTCGTAGGAAACCGGCATCTCGCTCGTCGTCGGCCGCGACCACGAAACCGTGATCCGCGCCGAGAGATTCCCGTTGCCCTGCGAGGCGGTGACGGAAGTTGGAACAAATTGCGCATTTGCATTGATGGACTTGATTTTTTCGGAAATTGCAACAAGTTCATCCATCACCAAATCTGTAATCCCTGCATACGAAAGGTATGTTCCTGCAATCACTGAGGAAATCAAATTCTTGTCTTGATTGAGCGTCTGAATTCGCGTAAACACATCCATTTCATCAACTGATATTGTCGATGTATCTTCGTCCATACAGGCAATAGTCGAATTTTGCATAGCGCGGTTCAACTCGTGGTCCGAAAGAATGCCGTCTGGATTTCGGGCCTCAATCGCCGTCAGCAGGCTTCGCAGGGGCATAAGATCAACTAACAGCTTTGCGACGACACATTTGCTTCGGGAGGAAAGGCTTCCGTGAACGGCGACAACCCAGTAGTAGCAAACGCTCCGTGCAAATTCAGTAGCATTGGGGCAGTAGGGGACACTTGTATCAAGATAACTGCTGTCGGCAGTTGTGACAAGAAGCGAGGAATTCCCAAAATCATCCGTCAACCCGCGGAACACCTGGTAGGAATCCGCTCCCGCTGTTGCATTCCACGAAAGCACGACATGCTTCTTGTTGTCCTCGGTTGTCGCCGTCACGACCGGCGCTTCGAGCGACGCCGGCACCGCCGTGACGTTCACGCGCAGGGCGGAGGCGTGGAGGCCGGGATGGTCGACGCCGAGGTTCCAGGTGAGGCGGTGCGTTCCGGCGGAGACGGGGCCTTCCGCGCCGTCGCCCGAAAGCGTCGTCGCGGCGACGGCGGCGCCGTGGTCCTCGTCGAACGCCAAGACGGAGACCGCCGCGCGCGTTCCGGCGGGCGTGGTCGCGAGCGTGTAGTCGATGTCCACAAGCGACGCGAACGGCCAGCGCTGCGCGGCGGTAACGGACGTGATTTCCGCCGTCGCCGCCGCCGGGGCGAGGACGGTCACGGATGCGGTTCCCGTCTTTCCGCCCCAGGTCGCCATCACGGTCGCGCCGACATCGGACGAAACCGACGCCGCCGCGAACCGGCCGTTTGCATCGATGCTTCCCGCCGAGGCGGGCGAAACTGACCACGCCGGCGAAACCGCCTCCTCCGCGCCGTCGCTCCACGACGCCTTGCAGGAATAGACCGCCTCGCCACCGGCCGCCACGCGGTCCGGCCCAGAAACCGTGAGCGACAGTAGCGTCCGCGCCGCCTTCATCCGCCCCTCGGCGCCCGCGCTCCACGCACCGGGATTCGATCCGAACGAATCGGTCGCCGCCTTGACGAAATACCAATACGCCGTGTCTGTCGCCGGAGGCATGTCGAGATAGGCCGTGTCCGCCGTCCACGCGCCCAGCTCCGTCTTCGCGCCCGTCGCGGAACCCGCCCGCGCCACGCGGTAGTGCGTCGCGCCGGGAACCGCGCCCCACGTCACGCGGACGCCGTCCGCGCGGTCGCTCGTCGTCTTGACGCCCGTTGGCGCGGCGAGAGGGATCGTCACCGTCACCGCCGCGCACTGCGGCCCCGTTCCGGCAGCGTTCTCCGCCGCGACGCGGTAGGAATACGCGACGCCCGGCATGGCCGACGTGTCGGCGAAGGCCGCTTCCGCCGTCGTGAAATCTGCCATCACGCCGTTTGCGCTGCGCGAAACGACGTAACGCGAAGCGCCCGGAACCGTGTTCCACACAAGGGAAACGCCGCCCGCCGTGGCCGAGACGAGGCGCAGGCCCGTCGGCGCACCCGGAGCCGTCGCCGTCACGGCGACCGTCTTCATCCCGGAGATCGCTACGCCCTCCAGCGTCGTGTGCGCGGAAATCACGATGTCGGCATTCGCCGAAACCGTCGGCGCCGTCACCCCTCCCGTGCGGGAGACAGTGCCGGCAGAGACCTCCCACGCCGGAGAAAGCGGCGACTCGCCCCGCGACCCATCGGAATAGAGCGCGAACGCTGTGTAAGAGGCCGTTCCGCCCGACGGAATCGCGCCGTCGCCCTCGATGGCGATCGCCGAGGGAACGACGGGGACGGCACGGAACCCGTCGTCGGGAATGCCCGCCGCGCTCGGGCGGTTGCCGGTCGAATCAACGGCGGCTTCGACAGAATACCAGTAGACCGCTCCCGGCTCCGCCGTCGTGTCGGTAAACTCGGTAGCGGAAATCCAGCCCGTCAGCGGCGTCGCGTCGCCGTCGAACGACTCGGCCCTGAACACGCGGTAGCACGCCGCCCCCTCGACGGCGTCCCACGTCACCTTCACGAAATCGACGGACGCCCCGTCACTCGCCGAGACGTTGGCCGGCGCGGCAATCGCCCGCCAACCTCGCGCTCCCTCGCTGAAGCCACTCGATCCGGACGAATTCTTCGCCTTGACGAAGTACCAGTAGTCAACACCCGGCGTCGCGGTGGTGTCGTTGTATTTCGGAACCGTCACCCGGTCGATGTACTGCACGTTCGCGCTGCTGTTGACCGCAGCGCGATAGACGGCGTATTCCGTCGCCCCGGCGGGCGCGGTCCAGTTCACGCGAACACAGGATGATTCCGCACCCTGCGAAGCGGACAGCCTCACAGGCGCGTCCGGTGCGGTTGCAACCATCGCAAAGCCGAACCTGTTCGTGGCGGAAACGCCGTCTTCAGTGTATATCGCCTGGACCATGATGGTCTGCGGCTCCGGCACCGCGACATCCTTGCCTGTCAGCATACCGGAGGAGGAGATGGTCGCGTAACCCTGTCCCGTCGTCAGCGACCATTGCGCCACCGCCGTCACATTGCTCTTGGAATTGTTATCGAAAGTCGCCTCACACTTCAGCTGGATTCGGTCTTCCGGCTTGAGGGATGCCGTGTCGCTTATGATGGCGATGGATGAAAGTTTCGGCTTTTCAGCAGATTCCGATTTTATATATGCCTTGCAACAGAAGTTGGCAGTTGAATCAACCGCCGTGAAATCCGTCCACGATGTTCCGTTGTTGCTATAAAAGCTTTGCCCGGCAGATGCGGTTGCCTCCATACTCCTCGCCGTCGCATACTCGATAGGCAAAGGATAAGAGTTCCCTGGCGTAGTCAATTTCAGAACGATGGAGAACTTTTGCCCAAGGGCTATGTCCACCCCTTGCGCTAGCGGCACGGTCACGTAGCCGAAAAACGGGACGGATCCACTGGCAGAATAAGCGCGATTTCCGCTTGTGGGATTGGATGAAGAACATCCTGTGTATATGGACAACTCGTAGCGTGTATTTGGCGCTGTCGCGTAGAATCCGATTGCGCCAATGGCATCGCGTTTCTTCGCGGTGAACACGTTGGCGCCCCACATTGTCATGCCGCTGCCGCCAAAATTGTTCACCCATCCGAGCGGATCATGTTGGTAAATGTCCCCGTAGTTGTCCGGTGACTCCAGATCGGGTATCGCATGGAGTTCATCACGTCCAAATGTCCAATCATAATAGGAGATGTAGAAAAAGCCTTTATCCCCGAAGTCCATCCCCCAACTATTCTTTGCAATAAACGCGCCGTTTCCCGGCGGCGTTTCAATAAAGTTCGTTTTTGAATAATTGTCATCCCATCCAATGATGAGAACGGAATGTCCACCGTCTTCAGGACTGGTGACATCGTTGTCGCCTGTCCAATAGAAGTTCTTGCGATCAGAAGTCAAAGCTCCCCATACATGCATGTAACTCGCCCTTACCGAACCATATTGCATAATCGCATTCTTTATGTCTTCGGTGTCTGATAGCTTTGTACTTTCCGGAGATGGCATGGGCAATATTCCCATGACATTCTGCACATGCCCAAGCACCGTCGGCTTGTCAGGACTTGGAGGAACAGGCAGATTGTTGTATTTGTAAAAATCCGATGGATATGGATCTTCCTCTTCGGGAATTGGGCCGGACCATCGCACAAGATATCCTATAGCAGTCTCAGCCCAGGCCCCATCACCGAACACGCCCGTCCATCCACCTTTCAGAGCGCCGCTCCAGCCATGAGTATTCGCCATGTGCTTTTCAGAGAAGTCGGAATCGCCTTTTCCTTGCATTTTGAGAAAAGTCTCCAGCGCACCAATTGTCGAATGCGCCCAGCAGGTTCCATACTGACCTTGATCCCGAACCGCCGTGAGATGGCCTAGCGTCCGTCGATCATAACTGGCTGGCAGTGTACTTGTCGACAACCCATACGGCGTAGTGACATTCAGAGCCCGAAGATAGCTTTTGTCGATCAAGCCAGGAACATAGCCGAACGTAAACTGGGAGACACCATCGTCGGGTGTAGACCGCACACCCCGACGAGTACCTTTAGTTGAAGAATGCTTCCTGTTCGCTTCTTGTTGTTTTTGCCATTCAACGTGCTTCGGATTGATCGGAGCGATCCCTTGCCCCCGCGCATCCGCCGCACACAGGAGCGCCACTGCTGCGGCGGCTACGCGGAATACTCCGCCCGAAATGAGTTTCGCGGCGACTACGAAACCGCGCTTGATTTGTCCTTGTGTCTTCATGGGGTCGATCCTCGGGGCCTTTGTTCGGCTCGGGGAGACCTCATGGGGCTGAAATGCGGTCAGAATCCAACCAGCATTTGCGCGCGCCATTGCCCGGAATGACATGGCGGAACGTTTTACGGTCGTCTGCGTCTTCATTGTTTCTTCCTTCGTGGTTCCGCCGCTCGGGTCAGACACGAAGGAAGAAGTCAAAAAGAAAACCTCTCGTCGTATCTCGATGGAGGCTGTAGGAATTGCCTTAGGTGAAATACAAAGAGAGGCGAGTGCGCATACACACTTCCCCTGCAAGGTATCGTCACCTGTGAAACTTCCTACATTTCCATCGACGACCGCTTTGCAGCGTTATCAGATTGTTAGGCCGTCATGGCGCGGGCGATGCCGCGCCAGACAACTGTCTCAATTCTCCTAAAAAAGTGTTTTTTGTCAACATTTTTTTTGACAAAGGCCGCTTCGCCAAATGCAGATAGAATCCGGCCACGCGGAAGCGCCCCCCTCCCCAATGCCGGCAATCCTGTCCAAGCAACCCCTGCGCCTTTGCGTCTCCGCGTTAAAAAATTTCCCGTCCAATGTTTGAAGGTCGGCAAGGGGTTGTCGTAAACCTTATAAGAAGGGTGTCTCCCTTAAGTTGTTAGCCCATCCCTTTTCAGCCTCGCGCACAAGCGAACGCGAAGTGCGCGGGGCTAGTGGCCCCTTGCCCGGAAACCGGCACGGTTTCGGGGCGCGACACCCTTCCGCCACATTTGAGGAACCACGGAAAGCACGGAAAACACGGAACGCTCCTTGTGACCTTTGCGTCCTTTGCGGCTAAACCCTAGGCTCCGCCAATCCCGTTCTTCCTCTCCAATCCTGTCCAACCAACCCCTGCCCCTCTACGCCTTCGCGTCTCTGCGTAAAAAAGTTTCGGCCTCAAACCGTGCATGGTTACAGGTCCTCCATGCCCTTCACGACCAAACACGGCGCATGGACTTGCCGCATGGGACGTCAAATCCTTGCCAGAATATCCGGGATGTTCGACTTGTCCATTGAAGAAAAGGCGAAGCACCTTTTGCCAAGGCAGTTCAGCGAAGCCCCGACATGGATAAGGACGCCGTTGTCGATAATCAGGAAGCGGTCGTGGAACTTGTCCGAGGTCTTGACAGTGAGCGAGTTGCCATACTGGGCGTTGAAGGCGGCCACGTCGGCACTGTGCAGGATTCTGTTGCGCGAGCCTTTGACCACGGTTACGGCAACGCCCTGGCGTTTCTGCGCGACAAGCGGCAAGACCGAATCCGCAAAATAGGGGTCGATCACAATCAGTTCCGACTTCGCCATTCGCACGAACTTCTTCATCTGCTCAAAGGCGTCGAAGAACTGCCCGTCGTAGAAGACCTTCTGCGGCGGGAACTCCTTGTCCTGCATCGCGTCCAGAATCAGCTTGAAGCGTTCCTCGTTGCGAACTTGATTGGCGTCGTTCCTTGCCTGATCGGCAATCTGCCGCCGCTCGTTGGCTTCAATTCTTGCAAGTATGGGGGACATTGATGCCAGTGCGCGGCGCATGGCGACAAAGGCGCGGGTAATGCGGACACTAACTTCAGTGGCCATATTGCTTCTTAAAACGCTTGCAAGCATTATGACGCCATGTTCCGTAAAAGCCCGCATAGGGGCTGAAGAATGTTTCATGCGCGAGAACCGGTCACAGTTTGTGACCAGTTCATCCATCTCATCACGAGTAAGGGCGAACACGAACTCAGCCGGGAACCTATCGGAATTGCGCTTAACAGCTTGGTTAAGAGCCTTCGTAGGCACCCCATACAATTCCGCCAAATCGCGGTCGAGCATGACCTGGACGCCACGAACGGTAAGTATTCGCGCACGTATCGCTTCCGCATCTGCGGATTCCATTGGTGTCAAGTCAGTCATTTTTTAGCGGTTGGAAACTGGCTCCGCGTCGTCATGGCGCGAGCCATGCCGCGCCGGACAACTGTTTCAATTCTCTTAAAAACCGTGTTTTTTTGTCAACTTATTTTGGCAAAGGCCGCTTCACCAAATGCAGACAGAATCCGGCCACGCGGAAGCGCCCCCCTCCCCAATGCCGGCAATCCTGTCCAAGCAACCCCTGCGCCTTTGCGTCTCCGCGTTAAAAAATTTTCCGTCCAATGTTTGAAGGTCAAAGGTCAGTAAAGGGTTGGCAAACCTTATAGAAGGGTGTCTCCCTTAAGTTGTTAGCCCCCTTCTTGCGATGGTTTCACGTTAGCCATTGCGATAGGTCCCGGCTTCAAATCTTCATCTGCCTGCGCCAGACAGACGGGGACGAGCCGAAGTGGCGCTTGAAAAATCGCGAAAAATAGAATTCGTTGCCGAAGCCGAAGCGCTCCGCGACATCGGCCACGGTCACGCCGTTGTCCAGCAGGGCCTCGGCCGTGGCCCTCGCCCTGATTTCGCCGAGCCATGCATGCGGCGACATCCCCATTGACGACCTGAAATGCTTGGCGAAGGCGGATTCGCCCTCATTGACTATCCTGGCCATTTCCGCGACGGAGAACGCGCGTTCCGGCTCGGCTTCCACGGCCTCGAAGAGCCTGGCGAACTCCGCATCGCGCTCCATGCCCCTCGAAAGCTCCGGCCACTCATCCGCGGCCACGCGCCCTATCAGCGTCCAGAGGGCCCCGCGAAGGGAGAAGCCGCACGGCAGGCACCCAAGACCGCCATCCCCGGCTTCCGCCCGGTGCTGGGCGACGTTCGCGAACACTTCGCGGAATTCCGGCGCGGCGCCGCCGCGCAGGGGGGTGTTAAGGAACATGTCGGTCCGGCCGCGAAGCGTTATCCGGAAGTGGACTGACACGACTTCAATGCCACTGCCCTGGCGATGGTGGATTTCCCGGCCCGGAGGCAGGAAGGCCCAGGTGTTGCCGAGCAGCGGGAGGGACCCGCCTGCGTCGGAGAGAACCCCGCGGGCGTCGCCCGGCGCAAGGACGTAGAACATCCTTGCGAGCGGCATCCGGCTGCGCCATTCGCCCGCCCATTCGCCGGAGTAGACGGGGCCGATCTCCATGCGCAGGGAGGAGCCGACCGCCGAGAACGAGTCGTCCCGCCTCGACAAGACGGGGCGACTTCCGTCCTGGCAGTCGCAGCTGGTGCGCAACTCCGGGTTCACCCCGGCTGTCGCGGCGTTGGTTGCGGCTTGCGGCGCCATGCTGCTAACGCGCGGCCGGCGCCATGAGCCCGCAGGCGACAAGGCAGGCGTCGTGGACCCTGAGGTCGTGGTCATATAGTTCGACGGGGTTTGGGCGCTCGCCCCGGACGATTTCCGCGAGTTCGCGGAACTGTCCCGCGTACCGGTCGTCCTGGGGGCCGAACTCGAATGCGTGGTTCCCCGAGGCGTAGCTTCCCGCCGGATTCTGGAGGAAGAGGCTGACCTGAAGCGCCACATTGTCGAAGCGCTCGATGCGCTCGAGCTTGAAGATGCCGTTGGTGCCGTCCACGCGGAGATGGCGGCACGGCGGCCCGCCTGGGTTGCGGCTGCACGAGCGCAGGAACACGGTTGCGCCGGGCCATTCGACCAGAGCCGCGCAGCGGTTGCGCGATTCCGGAGGATCGCCGGGGGCCGCCCCCACGACGATGCTGGAACGCACCGGATCGCCCTTCACCATGGGCACGATGAAGTCAATAAGATGGCAGCATAGGTTGTAGAAGATGCCAGCCTTGAAGTTCGATACGTAGGCCTGGTAGGCGTCGTCGCCGTAGGCGTGGTTCATGTCGGCCTCGACGTGGAAGACTTCACCAAGGACGCCTTCGCGGACGATTTTCTGGCAAAAGCGTATCGCCGGATTGGCCCGGAACATGTAGCCGAGCTGGAGCGGGACGTTCCCGGCGCGGCATATCGAAACCAGTTCGCGGAAGGGTTCCCGCGTTTCGCCTGTCGGCTTGTCGAGGTGCATCGCGACTCCCCGCTCGGCCCATGGCCGCGCGGCGTCGAGCAGGTCGCCGTTGGCCGTCTCGATGAATACGACATCGATGTCCGGCATCGCCAGCGCCTCCTCGGCCGAGACCAGCGGCAGGCCCTCCCCGGTCGGCGGCTTGTTATGCCAGGTGGGGGTCGCGCTGGAAAGGTCATTTACGGCCGCGACGATTTCAAAGTCGTCGCGGAGCTTTGCAAGAGTCGCGAGCTTGCCGGGTGCGTGCTCGTGGCGAAGGCCGTGGAATACGGCGCGAAGTGGCTTTTTCATGGTATTTCCATATTACCATAACGCCGCCGGATGCGGGAATGCTTTGAAGCGGAAAAAACATGTCCTTTCCCGCATCGGGGGGGTGGGGACAAGCCAGTGCAGGCCCGCTGCCCGCCGCCCCGGCCGCCCGGGGCGGCGGGGGAGGTGGCGCCGGCGCTCAGAGCCGGAAGAACGATGCGCGCGCGAATTTCTCGGCGCCTACCTCATCATGTGCGCCACTTGGCGCGGGCTTCGCCGCGGCATTCCCGGGGACTGCGGGCGAGACGATCTTCCGCGCCTTGTCGAGAAATGACTGGATTCCGGAGCCGCCTGCGGCGGATATGGCGACAGCCTTGCGGCGGGCGGCCTTTTCAAGCCGCGCGAGATTCACGTCGGCCCCGGGCAAATCCATCTTGTTGGCCACAAGGATCGTCGGGCGCCTGAGCATCTCGGCATCGTAGCTGCGTATCTCCGCGCGCAGCGCCTTGTAGTCGGCCACGGGGTCGCGGCCGTCCACGCCGGCGCAGTCCACGACAAAGGCCATGACTTTCGCGCGCGCAATGTGCTTGAGAAAATCTATCCCAAGGCCGACGCCCTCATGGGCGCCCTCGATTATGCCGGGGATGTCCGCGATCCTGATGCGCGCGTCGTCGGGGTAGACGATTGTCCCTATCACAGGGTTGAGGGTCGTGAACGGGTATGCGCCGACCTTGGGGCGGGCCTCGCTGACAGCCTGCACAAGCGACGACTTCCCGGCGTTCGGGAAGCCGACAAGGCCTATTTCGGCAATAACCTTGAGTTCGAACCGGTACCGGAACTCCTCGCCCGCGGCGCCTGGGACGAAGCGCGTCGGCGCCTGGTTGGTCGAACTCTTGAAGTGGACGTTGCCGAAACCGCCGCGCCCGCCCTTGGCAATGATGACGCGCTGGCCGTCATCGACGACATCGAAGACCACCTCCCCGGTGGCCTCGTCGATGACTTCGGTGCCGCACGGGACCGGGACTTCAAGGTCGCGGCCATTTTTGCCGTGCATCTGCTGGCCGCGCCCGGCGCCGCCATTCCCGGCCTCAAGCCTGGGGTTGTAGAAAAGGGAGACCAGGGAGTCCTCATGGCGCGAGCCGACTAGCACGACATCGCCGCCATGGCCGCCGTCGCCGCCATCCGGCCCGCCGTACTCGACGTGCGCCTCGCGGCGGAAACTGGCTGAACCGTCGCCGCCGCGGCCCGCGCGGACAAACACCGAAACGCTGTCTACGAACTGTCGCTCCTTCATGCCATCCCTCCTGTCAAAAAAAAATCCGGGGCTTCCGCACCCGGATTCCTCGACTTACGCCCAGGCGCTATTCCTGCGCCTTGACGGCAACGACCTTGCCTTCCTTCTGGAACTCGACAACGCCGTCCGCCAGAGCGAAGAGCGTGTAGTCGCGGCCCGTGCCGACATTCGCGCCGGGATGGAACTTCGTCCCGCGCTGGCGGACGAGAATCGAGCCAGCGGTGACCTTCTGCCCGGTGTAGCGCTTGACGCCAAGGCGCTTGGCGTTGCTGTCGCGCCCGTTGGTCTTGTGTGAAGAACCTGCCATTTCGAAATCCTCCTGAACTTAGGCGATTGCCTTGACTGTGATCTTCGTGAGCTGCTGGCGGTGGCCGACCTTGCGGGCGTAGCCTTTCCTCCTGCGCTTCTTGAAGTTCACGACCTTTTCGGCCAGCGTGTCGCCCTCGATGGCGACGACGACCTTGGCGCCTTCGACATAGGGGGTCCCGACCTTGAGAACCGTCCCGTCCGACACCGCGAGAACAGACGAGATTTCAACCTCGCCTTCGCCCTCCAGACGCTCAACTTCGAGGGTCTGGCCGACCGCGACGCGATACTGCTTGCCGCCGGTCTCTATGACTGCATACGCTTCCATGTTTCGAACTTTCCAGTTTTACGCCTTCCATTTCGCGGGAGAACGATTGGTCAGGCAACCAAAAGAATTTGTCCAATGATTATACAACAGGCGCCGCCGGAAGTCAAGTCGTTATTGCGCGACGCGCCAGTTCCCGTGGCTACGCGCCCCACCCAATTGGCATGCCGGACGCGACAGGGGTGTCGCGTTTTCCCCTGGAATTGGCGAAAAAGTTTGGCGAACCAAAAAAGTGCTTGCGTCACCGGCGGCGATGTGGTAATATATTTGCATACTTTTTTGGGGGTATAGCTCAGTTGGTAGAGCGTCTGAATGGCATTCAGAAGGTCAGCGGTTCGACCCCGCTTACCTCCACCATCCGCGAACAGTCTGCGGATTTTTTTTTGCAAACCGACTGGTCTATTTCAGCCCCGCCTCTATTTCATCGGGCGACAGGCAGCGCTTCGCCGCGACGGGCAGGCTGCGCAGAAAAGACCGGCCATACGGCTTGGTGACGATGCGGGTGTCGGCGATTACGACTGTTCCGCGGTCCAGCCTGTGCCGTATGAGGCGCCCGAAGCCCTGCCGCAGCTTGAGGACGGCAAGCGGGACGGAATACTGCGAGAACGAATTCCCCCCAGCGCCGTCGATCTGCTCGCACCGGGCCGCCACTATGGGGTCGCCCGGGGACGCGAACGGGAGCTTTGCGACAATCACGCATGAAAGGGCCTCCCCGATCACGTCAACTCCCTCCCAGAACGACTGGGTGCCGAACAGCAGGCTTGAGCCATTTTTCCTGAACACGCGCGTCATCAGGTTTCGCGACCCGCTTTCGCCCTGGACGAGCAGCGAAAGCCCCATGTCCGACGCCGCGCGGCGCACGAGGTCCGCGCACTGGTTCATCATCTCGTAGCTTGTGAAGAGGACCATCGTCCTCCCGCCATAGTGCCTGGCGAGGCGCAGGACGATGTCCGCGAGTTCGGTGGTGAACGACCTGTCCTGCGCCACCGGGGCCGGCAGGTATTCCGGGACCAGAAGCGAACACTGCGCCGGGTAGTCGAACGGGGACGGGGCTGTGCAGAGGGAAAGTCTTTCGGGCGGCAGGCCGTCGAATCCAAGCCTTGACGCCATGAAGGCGAAGGAGCCGGCGACCGTGAGGGTAGCCGAGCAGAGCACTACGCTGGACTTCCTGTCATAGAGGTGCCTGGCAAGGAACGTCCCGACATTGACCGGGGCCGAGAATGCCGAGCCGTACTCCCTGCCGTGCCCGCGCTGCCTCTCGACCCAGTACACCTGGCTGGCGTCGGTCCCCCTGATGATGAAGTCGGTCCTTTCCAGAAGCGCGTCAAGCCGTTCGACGGCCGCCTTGATGTCGGCCGTGTCGCCGGCGGCGAGGTTGAGCTCCCCCTCCCCGGCGCCGCTGTCAAGGAGTTCGGCGAGGCGCATCAGCGACGCCTTAAGCGAGCCGCCGGCCGACTGGAAGTCATCCGCGAGCCTGTCCGTCTCGCGCCACAGCGGGTTTTCGCCGGGGATTTTCCCGAGTGTCGCGGGATCTTCGCGGAAGGCGTAGCGCAGTGATGTCCCGGAGTCACCGACGAGCTTTCCAAGGGACTGGCAGAAGGCGGCGGCGGCATCGTGGAGCCGCGCCACGCCGCCCATTGCCTCGGCGACGGCATCCTGCGCCGCGCTGGCATCGTCCACCCGCAGAGCGCCTTCCAATATGCGCTTGAGGAGCGTGGGGAGGATTCCGCGCCTTGAGCGTCCGCGCGTCTGGACAAGCCGCCTTGTCGCCGAATGGACCTCCTGGATGGAGATTTCGACTGTGAAGTGCTTTGTCGCGGCATCCTCCAGGTTGTGCGCCTCGTCAAAGACGATCTGCGAGTGCGGTGGCAGCGAAACCGGGGTGTCGGCCTCGAGTTCCGCGAAGACGAGGGAGTGGTTCGCGACGACTAGGTTTGCGGCGATTGCCTTCGCCCTGGCGCGCTGGACGAAGCAGCGGCCATAGTGGCGGCACCCGCGCCCCTGGCATTCGTCGGAGCCGGATGCCAGGTTCTGGATGAAGCGCTGGTCAACTGCGCCGGAAGCCGTAATCGAATCGAAGTCGCCGTCCGGCGTGTTCACCGCCCATGCCACGACGGAGGCGAACATCCTGAACTCGGGGCGCTCGAATTCGAGGTAGCCGCCATCCACCGCCTGGCCGAAGCGGCGCAGGCAGAGGTAGTTCGAGCGCCCCTTGATGACCGCGGCGGCAAGGGGTCCGCCGGAATCGTGGCCCGACTCGGCGATGACTCCGAGGACTGCGGGGAGGTCTTTCTCGACAAGCTGCGACTGGAGGTTCTTGGTGTTAGTGCTGACCACCACGGGGATGTCGTTCGTCCGCGCCCACATTGCGGCCGGCAGCAGGTAGGCGAGGCTTTTGCCAATGCCGGTCCCGGCCTCGACGACGAGGTGGCGGCCGCTGTTGAAGGCCTCCACCACGGCGCGGAGCATCTTCAGCTGGCCCGGGCGGGGTTCGTAGCCCGGAACCGCCCGGGCCAGCGGGCCGCCCGGGCCGAGCAGCGCCGCGACGCGCTCCGGGTCGAGAGGGGTGCAGTCCTCAAGCGGCGGCAACGGGCGGCGCTCCACGCGGCGCGGGTTGGCCGGAAACGAATTCTGCCAGCGTTCGTCGTCATCCCCCTCCAGCCCGCCAAGCGAATCCGCCCAATGCCGGAAAAGCGCCGCCATCGAATCCTCCTCTATTCCGGCGAGGGAGAATGCGATGAAGTCATCGGCCCACCGCGGGAGCGCGTCGAGCTTCGAGAGGCACTGCCCCCACAGGCGCTCCAGCTCGGCCGGGCCGCCCGAGGCGATCCGCGCGTCGATGGAGTCCACCGGGGTCTCGGGCAGCAGTATGCGCGCGAGCGCGGCGGCGTCAATGGCGTGCGCGCCCGAAAGCCTGGTGCCGGCCAGCAGGCCTGCCATCTGCGGCGCATCGTCGGTTATGACGTATGCGGCGCCCGATTCCCCCTTCGGCGTCGAGAAGCCCCTTGGGGCAGTCCCGCCTGGGCCGAACCATGCAACCAAGAATTCGGCGCTACCTGATTTCATGGACGAAGAGGCCGGAACGCAGCTTGGGCTCGAACCATGTCGACTTCGGCGGCATGATCGCCCCCGCATCCGCTATTGACATCATCTGCCCGACCGTCACAGGAGCCATTGAAAAGGCGACCGCCGCCCTGCCCGAATCGACCTCCGCCTCAAGGTACCCTGTGCCGCGGATTCCACCGGCGAAGGAGATGCGGCTGTCGGTGCGGGGGTCGGCTATGCCGAGGACCGGGGCGAGCAGGCGCTCCTGGAGGACGGACACGTCCAGCACGGAAACTGGGTCGCCCCCGAACTCGGGCCAGGCGAGGGAGTACCACTTTCCGCCAAGGTACATGGAGACGGAGCGCGGCGCCGAAGGCGCCTTCGCCGCGCCGCTGGCGACGGTGAACACCTCGCCGCACCTTGCAAGGAAGGCGTCGGCGGTCAGCCCGTTCAAGTCGGCCACAAGGCGGTTGTAAGGCAGTATCATGAGCTGGGACGCCGGGAACAGGACGGCGAGGAACCAGTTGCACTCGGCATCAGGTCCCGCCCCCGCCGCGCGGAGTTCGCTTCCGGCGCGCCAGGCCGCCTTCGCGCGATGGTGCCCGTCCGCGACATAGGCGAGCGGGACCTTGTCGAGGAGGCCGCGCATCGTGTCCGTGACGCGCGCGGGCACCTTCCACACGCTGTGGCGGTTGCCGTCGTCGGAGACGAAATCGTAGAGCGGCCGGGCCGCCGAGCATTCGGCCACGACTGCGTCGATCGCCGCGACGTCGCGGTATGTCAGGAACACCGGCCCCGTGTTCGCGCCCGTCTCAAGGACGTGGCGGGTGCGGTCGTCCTCCTTGTCCTGGCGCGTCTTCTCATGCTTCCGTATCACGTCGTCGCCGTAGTCGTCGATGTGGCAGCAGGCGACGACGCCGGTCTGGACATGCCCCCCCATCTGCTGGCGGTATATGTAGTACGAGGCATCGGCGTCGCGGAGCATGGCCCCGGACTCCACCAGCCCGGACAGGGCCTTGCGGGCCTGCGCGTATACGGCGTCGGAATAGATGCCGGTGCCGGCGGGGAGGTCGATTTCCGGCCTCGAAACGTGGAGGAAGCTCAGCGGGTTCCCGGCGGCGAGTTCCGCCGCCTCCCTGCTGTCCACGACGTCATACGGGACCGCGGCGATTTTGGCCACAGTCGCCTCCGCGGGCCTGATTGCTATGAATGGCTTTGTCTTCATGGTGTTTTCCGTTGTTTGCGTTTGCCAGTGCCGGACATCAGTCCAGGAGTCCGAACTTGGCGTAGAACTCCCGCTCGGGCATCACGGCGACGCCGAGCTTCGCGGCCTTTTCAAGCTTGTTCGCCCCGGGGGCGTCGCCAGTCACGACATAGTCCGTCTTTTTCGTGACCGACGACTGGTATCTGGCGCCGTGGCGCTCCAGAAAGTCCTTTACCTCATCGCGCTTGAAGCGGTAGGAGGTTCCGGTGAAGATTACTCCCAGGCCATCGAGTTCCCCGCCGAGTTTCGCCGCGGATTCATATTCCGTCCTGAAGCCGTATGCGGGATCGAAGATGCAGGCGTATTCCCCGAAGTGGCTGTCGGCGGCGGCCTCCGCGGCCTCGGCCATAGCGAACAGGTCGCCGGCCTCCTGCGGCAGCGCCGCATGGCCGAAGAACGCCGCGATGTTCGACGCCGTGACCTCCCCGATGTTCTCGACGCCGAGAAGATCGTCGACGGAGGCTTCACGCAACCTGTTCAGCGTCACGAAATGCGCGGCCAGCTGGCGGCCGGTGAGCTTGCCGACGCCGTCAATGCCGAACCCGCCGACGATCCTGTCGAGCGTGAGCGTGCCGATGCTCGCCCTGACGCCGTCGAATATCATCGAAATGGTTTTCGCGCCATACCCCTCGCCAAGGGCCGCCAGCGTCGCATCGCGCCGCGCCGACTCCTCGAACGGGTCGATTCCGGGCGCGGCGAAGTGCCTGTAGAGGGAGTCAACCGAGGTTATCCCAAGCTTGTCAACGATGTCCTCGATCATGCTTCGGCCAAGGCCGCGGATGTTGGCGCAGTCCTTGCCGCACCAGTATTCGAGCCTTTGGATGACCTGCTCGCGGCACCCGTGGTTGGAGCAGACTACGAACTCGCCCTTCCGCGACAGCGGCCTGCCGCACGAAGGGCATGACTCCGGGAACCTGATCGGCGTGGTTCTGACGCCCTCCATGGCGTTGCGGGCGGCGTCCGGCCCGGACACCTGGGGGATAACCTCGCCAGCCCGCTGGACGAATACATACGATCCTATTTCCACCCCAATGTTCCGGATGTAGGCCTCGTTGTTGAGCGTCGCGCGCGACACGACAGTGCCGCCGATCGATGTCGGCTCCAGCTCCGCGACGGGCGTCACGTGGCCCGTCATGCCCACCTGGAACACCACGCCGCGCACCAGCGTGGACTGGGCCTCCTGCGGGAACTTGCGCGCCTTGCACCAGTTGGGGAAGGTCGTGTTGAGCCCGAGGAACTCCTGGTGGCGCCGCTCGTTCACCTTCACGACGACGCCGTCGCAGTCGTATGGCAGCGAGTGCGAGACCCTGACTTGGTTGAAGGAGTCGATCGCCTCAAGTAGGCGGGACGTGTCGGAGAAGGCGCCGTCGGAGCGGTAGTGGTCGAAGCCGAGGGCGTCAAGCAGCGCCAGAGTGGCGACCTGCGACGGCATTGCCCTGCCCGTGAATTCGGCGTCGGTGGAGTAGGCGGCGAAGACGTCAACTATGAGCCCCCTGCGCGCCGTGACCCTGGGGTCAAGCTGCTTGAGGCTCCCGCTCGCGGCGTTCCGCTTGTTCGCGAAGGGCTTTTCCCCATGCGCGGCGCGCTCGGCGTTCAGGCGCTCGAAGGCCCCCTGCGGCATGAGTATCTCGCCGCGCACCTCGAAGTACTCCGGCAACCCGCCTACCTTCCCCGCGTCCAGCACAAGAGGCACGTTGCGTATCGTGCGGACGTTCTCGATCACGGATTCCCCGACGATCTGGTCGCCGCGCGTGACGGCGTCGGCAAGGACCCCGTTCTCGTAGACGAGCGATATGGACACCCCGTCGTATTTCGGCTCATAGGTGAACGAAACCGTCTCGCCGGGGAAGGCTTCGCGGAGTTTTTCCGAAGTCGCCGCAATCCACCCGCGCAGTTCGGCGTCGCTGTAGACGTTTTCTATCGACTGCATCGGGATGACGTGCCTGGCCTTCCTGAAGGCCCCCTGGATGTCGGAGCCGACGCGGGCAGTCGGCGAGTTGGGAAGCACCACGCCGGATTCGCGCTCAAGGGCCTGGAGCCGCTTGAACTCCATGTCGAACTCGTAGTCGGACATCGGCGGGTCGTTGTCGACATAGTAGCGGTAACTGGCCCATGCCAGCGCGTCGGTGAGCGACTTCTGGTCGTCGGGGTTGCGTTTGTCGAACTCTTCCTTACCGTACATGGCTTCGGCAAAAACAAAGGCGCGGCATTGACGCCGCGCCTGGGTTCAATCTCAGTCGATTGGGTGGAGCCACGGCGGGGGTGCAATCTGCGGGCCGGCGGGGCGGGCGTAGTCGCCGGCGGCGCCGCGTTCGCCGTATGTCTGCGAAACCAGCACCCATATCAGGATGGAGCCAACCAGCATGGCGGCCACGGCGGCGACAAGGAAGATCGGGTTGACCTTGTCGGGGGCGGTTGCGGGCTTGGCCCCGGCGCTGAAGTTCGAGAGCGCCTGGAGGTTGTCCTCGGGCGAGGCGATGCCGTCGGATTGCTGGCCGAGGTTCAGCCTCGGGGCGCCGGGCATGGCGGATGCGCCGGGGCGCTTGACCTTGATCGTCTTGCGGCGCGTCATTGGCTCCTCCCCGGCGGCGCCGTCGAGCGGCGCAATCGGCGTCATGCCCTCGGGAAGCCCCTGCGGCGCGGCCGGGGCCGCCGGCGCGATCGGGGCGATTGGCGTCAGCGGCGAACCCGGGCGCTTCAGCTTGATCGTCTTCGGCTGCGCGTCGGGCATGGCGTCCGGCTGGCCGGCGAAGGCCGACTCCAGCGTGATGCGCGAGGTCACCTTCTTCTCGTTGACCGGCGCGGCCGGGGCCACCGGCGTCACGACCTTTGAGAATGGCGTGGCCGCTGGGACTTCGGCAACTGGCGGTATTGGCGCGGTGGC
>JAFWPM010000314.1 GCA_017509565.1 Kiritimatiellia bacterium
GCCGGGCGGTCCATCTTGTTCATGAAGGTGAAGATGGGTATCCCGCGCAGCCGGCAGATTTCGAAAAGCTTGCGTGTGCGCTCCTCGATGCCCTTTGCGGCGTCGATGACCATTATCACCGAATCTACTGCGGTGAGGACGCGGTAGGTGTCCTCGGAGAAGTCCTTGTGGCCGGGTGTGTCGAGGAGGTTGACGACGCATCCGCGGTAGTCGAACTGGAGCAGCGTCGAGGATACGGAGATCCCGCGCTCCTTCTCAAGTTCCATCCAGTCGGAAGTCGTGTTGGGCTGGTCGCGGCGGGCGCGGACGGAACCGGCGAGCTGGATCGCCCCGCCGTAGAGCAGCAGCTTTTCGGTGAGGGTGGTTTTGCCGGCGTCGGGGTGGGAAATGATGGCGAAAGTGCGTCGGCGCGCGATTTCGGACTTGCGTTCCTGTATGGTCATGGCGCGGCTGGAATCAGAGGCAGGCGCGGATGCTGGCGGCGATTGCGTCGCGCTCGGCGTCGTCGGCGTATGCGGCGCTGCCGCTGCGCCAGGCCAGCGGGGTCTTGCGGCCCTTGGCGCGCGGGATGATGTGGAGGTGGATGTGGGGGACGGCCTGGCCGCCGTCGGGGTAGTTGTTCTGGACGACGTTGAAGCCGCCCCAGCCGGCCTTGAGCATGGCCGCGCCGATTTTCTTCGCGGCGGCGGTCATTTCGGCGAGGACGTCCGGCGGCGTCTCGATCAGGGCCTCGGAGTGGACGCGCTTCGAAATGATTAGGGTGTGGCCCTTTTCGACGGGCGCGATGTCCAGGAAAGCCAGGACGGCATCGTCCTCGTAGATTTTGACGGATGGGATTTCGCCGGCGGCGATTTTGCAGAAGAGGCAGGGCATTGGTTTGAAGGTTGAAAAGTTGAAAGGTTGAATGGTTGAAAGGTTGGAGGTTTGGATGGGTCAGTCGAGGATTTTGACGGTTTCGTCGGAGTTTTCGCCGGATGCGGCCGGGCGCCATTTTTCGCGCGCCCCGAAGAGGGCGGTCCCGATTCTAAGCCAGGTCGCGCCCTCTTCGGCGGCGACGGCGTAGTCGCCGCTCATGCCCATGGAGAGTCTCGGGAACGAGGCGCCGAAGCGGCGCTCCATGTCGTCGCGCAGCTCGCGCAGGCGGGCGAAGTGCGGGCGGGAGTCCTCCGGGTTGGTGGAGAAGGGCGCCATTGTCATGAACCCCTCCAGCGAAAGCCTGCGGCACGACATGGCCGTCTCGACGATTCCAGGCAGCGCGTCTGGCCGAATCCCGAACTTGCTGGACTCGCCGGAGACGTTTACTTCGAGCAGGACCTTGGGCGAATGGCCGTCCTCGTCCGCTATCCTGTCAATCGCCAGCAGCAGTTCGGCGGAGTCAACGGAGTGGATTGTGGAGAAAAGGGAAAGGGCGTGGCGGACCTTGTTCTTCTGGAGATGCCCGATCAGGTGCCATTCGGGGCCGGAGACGCAGGATGGGATCTTGGCCGCGGCCTCCTGCACCTTGTTCTCGCCCATGATGTGGAGGCCGGCGCGCCAGGCGTCGCGGATTGCCTCCGGGCCGTGTGTCTTCGTGACGGCGATGATTTCGGCCGCGTCCGGCCCCCTGCCGGACTTGCGGCAGGAGGAGGCGACCTTTTCCCTGATTTCTGCGAGGCGTTCTTCGAGTGATGTTTCCATATTTGCTGGTTTGTGCGGCGCTAGAGGTCCCGGCCGCGAAGCGCGGCCGAGCCGCCCGCCAGGGCGAATGCCGAAATCGCCGCGGCGTGGAGGAATGACAGCGCCAGGTAGGCCGGGCCAATGGCGCCGTTGCGCGACAGTTCGTCGGCCAGCCAGAACGATTGGATGTTAGGCACGGGGACGAATTCGAGAAGGGGTGAGAATGCCGTGAGGGCGTCCCACGAGAGACCGGCCGCGACAATGCCGACGGCGGCGGTCATGACGGCCGCGGCTGGGAGGCGGACTGACAGCGCGGCCGCGATCGCCGATATCGCGGCGATCGCGAATAGGATCGGGACCGAGGCCGTGGCGATCGCGAGGTCGGCATTCGCGAACGAGGGCGCGAAGCGCCATTGCCGGTCGAACAGAAGCGTCACCGCCAGGAGGGCCAGTGAAAGGCGGAGCATGAGCGAGATGCCGGCAAGGCAGAACCTGGCGCGGCGGCGGTTGTCGAGTATCCCGGCGGCGATGAGCGACGCCGCCGGCACCATGAGGGCGAGCGCCTGGGCCGTGGAGTCCGCGACATAGACCACGCCCTCCCCGCCGAGGTCGGTGAAGCGTGGCGATATCCGCGCCGCCACGATTGTCATGGCGAGGGTGGCCAGCCAGAACTTCGCGGCCACGGACATGACGCCGAGCCACTTGCCGGCGAGGAATGCCGGGCGCGGGAGCGGCTTGGCCAGGGCGGCGAGGGCGGTCCCGTCCTCCAGCTCGGCGTGGATGGAGCGTGAAACTGCGAAGACGGAGACGACGGTCCCGATTGCTAGCTGGTATGCCAGCCCGCCGTCGCGGACAAGCCTGCCGGGCTCCCCGAAGTCGTGGAAGTGGAGCAGGGGAATGAGGGCGGTCATGAGTATGCCGCTGAGGATGAGGAGCATCGTGACCGGCTGGGATGACAGCTCCGTCGCGGTCGTCCTTGCGACTTCGCGCATTGCCCTGGCCACATTTGCGGCGGCGCGCGTCATTGTGCGGCCTCCTCTTTCGCGATTTCCGTGAGGACGGCGATTTCAAGGGGCGGCGGCTGGCGCATGAATTCCGGGATGGCGGGGGATGTGGCGGCGCCGGCGTCGGTCAGGCGTAGGCGGAATCCGGATGGCCGCCGGGCGGGGTGGAATGTGTCCGGCGGCGCGAGCAGGACGTAGCCAAGGGTCATGGCAAGCGCTGTCGCCAGAATGACGGCCCAGTGCCTGAATGGTTCCCGCGACGCGGGTGTGGTCGGCTCCGGCGTCATTTGGCGGGGTCCTCCCTGATCGCGAGGTTCACTGCCGAAGCGCCGGCCCGCCGCGCGATTTCCGCGAAGCGCATGGTCATGCAGTGTTGCGCGGAGCCGTCTGCGTAAAGCGTGACGTCGTCGTGCCCGCTCTCGGCGATGGCCGCCGCGATGGCCTTGGCGAGCGCGGCGTCCTCAACGGGGTCGCCGAGCCTGTACCGTATCGAATCGAAGAAGACGAGCGACGACTCGTTGCCCGGCGCGGATGTCAGCGCCGCGAAAAGGGGTGTGGCGGCGCCGTCGCGGAATTCCGCCGCCGGGAGTTCCAGTCGCATCGCCGGCACGGTCGTGGCGCGGGTGCACACCGCCGCGCCGAGCGCGGCCAGCGCCAGAATGTTCAGCAGTGGGATGCCGTAGAGAAGGGCCAGGCTCACCCTGCGGCCTGGCGCGCGGCGCGCCGCGATGCCCTTTGCCCAGGATACGACTGTGGCCGGATTGCTCATTTGCGCCCTCCCGCCGCCTTTGCCGGGGTGTCGGACGGTACGTCCGAGATTGTCGGCATGAATGCCAGGATGTCGGAAGTCGCCTGCTCCATGTCGAGGATGATCCGGTCGATCCTTACGAGGACGATGTTGAACATCACGAAGGCGACGATTGAGACGGCCAGTCCGGCGGCGGCGCACAGGAGCGCCGACGCCAGGCCCGCCGTGAGGTCGGGGGCCTGCACAAGGGGCAGGGAGGCCTGCATGGCGCGGACGGTGCGCAGGCCGCCCATGACTCCGCCCAGGAGGCCCAGGAGAGGCGCGGTGTGCATTATCGTTGAGAGGACGCGGAGCCGGCGCTCCATGCGCGCGATTTCGGTCTTCCCGGCCATCTCCACGATGGAGCGGAGGTCGTCCGGCTTGTCCGCGCGGTGGAGGATTGCGGTGTGCGCGATGCGGGCGATCGGCCCCGCCGTTTCATCGCAGATCGCCACGGCCTCCCTGATTTTGCCCTTCGACAGTATGTTGAATATCCCGGCGAGGAAGTCGGAGAAGCGTATGCGGGCGCGGTGGAGCTGGATGAGGCGCTCCGCGAAGATGAGGAAGGCGAGAAGGCCGCAGACTAGGATGGCGGTGAAGATGGGGCCGCCTTCGTTGATTGCCGGGAAATGTGTCATGGCGATTGGTGTGGTTGCTGGTTTGGCGTGGCCCCGTAGATGCGGGCCAGCCTGAAGTTCCTTTCCGCCGCCGCGATGCGGGCGACTTCCAGGAGTTCCCTTTCGGTCAGGTCGGCCGCGGCGCGGCGGGCGCTCTCGTCGTCGCCCATCCGCAGCAGGGTGTCGAGGAGGCGGTATGCTGCGCGCCCGCGCTGGCTTCGCGAAATGTCGTCAGATTCCATGGCCATCGAGAAGGATATCGCCGCTTCGCGGAAATGCGGGGCGAGCGCCGAGGCGGCGACAAGGGACTCCCCGCGCAGCATCAGGGCGTCGGACACCAGCGGGCTGGACGGCGAGTTCTCGATGAAGGCGTCAAGCACGACGACGGCGTCCTCGAACCGCGCCATCGCGACAAGCGACTTAGCCTGCATGAAGCGGGCCGGCGCGGCCAGCTTCGACTGCGGGAAGTCGCAGGCCAGGGTCTTGAACGAGAGCATGGCGGCGTCGGGGCGGCCGTCGTTGAAGGCCGCCACGCCGGAGGCGAAGAGCGCGGCCGCTTCCTTGTCCGCCGTCTCCGCGAGTGCGGGCTGGGAGACGGCGAGGCAGGCTGCCAGGAAGGTGGCTATTGTCCGGCGTGGGGTCACTTCGCGCCTTCGGACTTCTGCACTGTGATTTTAAGTTTCTCCCGTATTGTGCAGTTCGGGATGCCGGCGCGGCCGCAGGCCATCGCGAGGTCGGTCAGGTAGGCGCGCGGGACATCGCCCTGCGCGCTGATGATTACGGGCGTGTCGGGCGTCGCGCCTGCGCGGAGGAGGCGTTCGGGGAGTTCGCTGGCCTTCAGGGCGTCCCCGCGGAATGTGATGATGCCGTTTTCGGCAACGTAGACGTATGCCGGGCGCCCCTGCGGGATCTTCGAGGCGCATCCCGCCAGCAGTGCAGCCAGGAAAATGGCTGGCAATTTGGATGTCATTTTTGTCATGGTGCTAATCCTTAATTTGTCGCACAACCATTTTAGCATAAAGTTGGCGACTCCTCACTCGTCGCTTACAGACAGAACGATGCGCGAAGTGGGGGCCGCGGGGTCGTCGGGGACTGCGGCGACGGCATGCCGGCCCTTTTTGAATTTGAACGACGAGGTGCCGGGCGGGAGCAGCCTGCCGTCAACGAACCACGACACGGCGGCGCCTGCGGCGTCGAGGGGCAGGTCGATGGATTCATGGCCGTCGGCAAGGCGGTATTTCCCGGGGGCCGGGGACACGATTGACGTCTTGGGGGCGGGACGGGAGCAGGACTCGCAGAGGGCGAGCGGGATGTCGCGGAGGACGCGGCCCTGGAAAGTCGCCGCGCAGGACGGCGAGGCCCGGAGGCCGGTTTCGGCGCACAGTTCCGCAGTCTCGGAATAGGCGGGTGGGAAGGGCCACACTGGCGGCGCATGGTGTTCGTAGAGCATTTCGGCGATCTCGCCGGCGGCCGGGGCGGCGATTTCGTAGCCGAGCAGGGCGTCCGAGCGTGAGCCGTCCTTGTTGCCGAACCAGACGCCGATGGCGAAGTCGGGCGTGTAGGCAAAGGCCCAGGCGTCGCGGCTGCCGTTGGAGGTCCCGGTCTTCCAGGCGACGGGGAGGTCGGTGCCGGGGAGGGGGAGCGCACGCAGCATCTCCGCCAGCATGGCGTGCGAGGAGGCCGTTCCCGCGGTGCCGCCTGCCGCCGGCCGGGGGGCGATCGAGGCGTAGGCGCGCGTGATGTCCGCAAGGCGGTAGCCGGCCGTGCCCAGTGCGAGGGAGAGCCCGTTTGTCGCGACCTGGCCGGAGGTTTCGAGGCCGAGTTCGGCGAAGCGCCGCACGACACGTTCCTCGCCAAGCGACGCCAGGAGGCGGACCGCCGGGGTGTTCAGCGAGCGCGAAAGCGCGAAGGTGGCCGATACGCGGCCGGAGAACCCGCCGCCATGGTTGGCCGGGCGGTACGAGCCGAAGCGCACCGGGGCGTCGGTCATGACGGTGTCGGCGACAAGCCGGCCGCCGCGGATCGCCTCCTCGTAGATGAATGGCTTCAGCGCGGAACCGGCCGACCGGATTGAGCGGGCGGCGTCGATCTGGCCGCCGGCAGGCGAGTCGAAGTCCAATGTCCCGACGTGGACGATCTCGTCGCCGGACGCGATGTCCACCACCGTGCACGCCGCATCGGCAACGCCGGGGGCCGCTGCGGCGCGCCGCGCCAGGGCGGCGGTCACGCGCCGGTTTAGTTCGGCGTCGATTGGCAGCCTGACGACCTGGGGGTCGCCATGGCGCATCTCCGGCGTGGCCCCGATCACGAACCCCCACTCGCGCGGGGAACCTATGCGCTCGAAGGCGGCCGGCTGCGAGAAGTCGCGGTAGCGCGGCCTTGCCCTGCGGAGCGCGTCGGCGCCTGCCTCCGTCAGAATGCCGGCGCGGACAAGCCTGTCGAGGACTATCCCCTGGCGGCGCCGGGCGGCCTCCGGATGGCGGTCGGGGCGGAGCCGGTTGGGCAGCTGCGGCAGCCCGCAGAGGATGCTCGCCTCGGCGACCCCTAGGTCGCGGGCGTGCTTCCCGAAGTAGAAGCGCGATGCCGCCTCGATGCCGTATATGTTGCCGCCGAACGGGAGGTTGTTGAAGTACGCCTCAAGGATCTCCTCCTTGGAGTGCAGGCGCTCCATGCGGCGCGTCTTCGCGCTTTGCAGGATTTTCTGGAGGAGGTTGCGGCGGCCGCTGTGGTAGTCCATGGCCGCCGTCTGCATGCTTATGGTCGAGGCGCCGGACACGACGCGCCCGGCGGCCAGGTTCTGGAACACGGCGCGGCAGACGGAGCGGTAGTCTATCCCGCCGTGCCGGAAGAAGCGCGCGTCCTCGACGGCCAGCATCACCGCGACCACGTCCTTGGGGATTTCTTCAAGCGGGATGTCGAATCGCCACTCGTACTGCCAGGTGCGTTCGCAGTAGAGTTCGACGCCGTTCCGGTCGCACCATGTGCGCGCGGGTGTCCGCGCGTAGACGCCGGGAATTGGGTCGTCCACGCAGAATGGCGCGGCGACCCACGCCGCCACGGCGGCAAGCGCGAGCGCGGATGTGGCGAAGAGCCCCTTTTTGAGGACGGCCCGCATGCGGCTTCGGACTAGCGGCGCTCCCCGACGGAGTACAGAATCTCCCCGGCGGCCGTCTTGATTTCAAAGGTTTCGGGATGGCGCAGGGGCTCGGAGCGGAAGCTGAGGTGGCCGCCGTATTCCCGCTGGAGATCCACCATGATCGCCTCGTCCTCGCGGCGCATCCGGTCCAGGATCGCCGGCGCGACGAGAATCACCAGGTCCTCCTCGCGGCCCTGCGCCTTGCGCTTGCGGATTATGGTCCCGATCTGGCGCTGGATCTTAACGCTGACGGAAAGTGCCGACTGGATCACGCCGTGGCCGCGGCAGTACGGGCAGGTGTCGTACATCTGCGAAAGCAGGCTCTCCTCCTGGCGCTGGCGCGTCATTTCGAGCAGGCCCAGCTCCGAAATCGGCAGGACGTTGGTGCGGGCGTGGTCGCGCTTGACCGCCGCCTTCATCGCCTTGTAGACCTGGTTCTGGTGCTTGCGCGAGCGCATGTCTATGAGGTCGATCACGACTAGCCCGCCGATGTTGCGCAGGCGCATCTGGCGGGCGACCTCCTCGACGGCCTCCAGGTTCACCTCCAGGATCGTGTCCTCCTGCGAGCCCTTGCCCTTGTGGCGCCCGGTGTTGACGTCAATCGCGATAAGCGCCTCGGTCTCGTCGATTACGAGATAGCCGCCGTTCTTGAGGTTGACCTTGCGGCGGAAGGCCTCCTGGAGCTGGCTCTCGACGCCCTTGGCGTCGAAAATCGGCAGCTGCCCGTCGTAGCGCGAGATAATGCCGCTGGAGCGGCGGGATATGCGCGCCGCTACGGTGCGGATGCGGTTGTAGGCCGCCTCGTCGTCGATAAGGACGCGGTCGATGTCCTCCGTAAGGCTGTCGCGGACGATGCGCTCGACGAGGTCCGGCTCCTGGTAGACGCAGGAGGCGACGGGCTTGCTGCGGATGTTGTCCTTCAGGTCCTGCCAGATCGTCACGAGGTTGCGGAAGTCGCGGACGAAGGCGCGCTTCGACGCGCCGGCGCCGATCGTCCGGACGATGAGCCCGATTTCGTCGGCCATCGGGAGCCTGTCGAGTATCTTCTTCAGGCGCTGGCGCTCCTTGGCGTCGCCGATTTTGCGGGAGACTCCGCGCATCCTGCAGTTCGGGATCATCACGAGGTAGCGCCCGGGGATGCTGAGCGATGCCGTGACGCGCGGGCCCTTGGTGCCGATCGGCCCCTTGGAGACCTGGACTATTATCTCCGAGCCAACGGGGAATCGCTTCGCGATCTGCTCGTTGTTGTAGCGCTTCCTGCGCGAGACCCGCTGCGGCGCGGCCTCGCCGTCCTCGATGTCGAGACGCGATTCGTCGTCCGGGAACATGTCCCAGTAGTGGAGGAACGCGTTCTTCCCGAGGCCTATGTCCACGAAGGCGGCCTGGAGGTCGTTTTCGAGGTTCTGGATGCGGCCCTTGTAAATCGAGCCGACGAGGCGGTCGGAGTTGGTCTGTTCGACCTGGAACTCCTCGACGCGGCCGTTTTCCACCACGGCCACGCGCGTTTCGAGCTTTTCGGCGCTGACTATGATCTCGCGCTTTATCTCCCGCCGCCCGAGCACCCAGTTGATGGCACTTTTGATGCCGGTTTTTATTGAATCAATGTTCATTGTCCACCTTGTTGCGTTTTTTCTGGACGCCGGAGCGCACTGCAACGCCCTGGACGAGTCCGAATGCCAGGCCGAGTGATGCCAGGAACGTCCGCCCGTAGCTGACGAAAGGGAGTGGCATCCCGGTTATTGGCAATATGCCTATTGTCATGCCGATGTTTACAAAGGCATGGCAGAATACGAGCGTCGCCACACCGACGCACAGCAGCCTGCCGGATTCGTCCGGGGCCGCGCCGCCCGTTGCAATCACGGATAAAAGCAGTATTCCGTAGCACACGAGCAAAAAAGCCGAGCCGGCGAAGCCCTTTTCCTCCGCCAGCACTGAGAAAATGAAGTCGTTGGCCGACACCTGCTGCGGGATGTAGCCGAGGATGTTCTGGTCGCCCTTCAGGAAGCCCTTGCCGAAGGCGCCGCCGGAGCCAACCGCTATCATTGACTGCCGCCGGTTCCAGCCGCGCCCCAGCGGGTCGCGGTCCGGGAACACGAAGTCGAGCAGCCGGGCCTTCTGGTAGTTGCCCATGAACGAGGTCGCGCCAGCAGCGGCGCGGCGAAGCGGGGCGGGGACAGCCGGGTTGCCCTCCGCGGCAACGGAGGCCAGGACGACCGCTGCGGCCAGCACGGCAGCGGCCACGAGCGTCAGCAGCGTCTTCGTGGCCGTCCTGGAAACGAACAGCATCGCCGCCGCCACCGGGGCGAACACGAGCGCCGTGCCAAGGTCCGGCTCCAGGACGACGAGGATCATCGGCAGCGCGGTGACGAGGCCGACGAACACAAGGTCCCAGGTGTCGTGCGCCGCGCCATGCCGGCCAAGGAAGCGCGCGATCGCCATGATTGTCGCGATTTTCGCGAGTTCGGATGGCTGGATCCCGAAAATCCACCTGGTTGCGCCCATGCGTGACGTGCCGAAGAAAATCACGCATGTGAGCAGGACGACGGCGCCCAGGTAGAAGGCCGGGCTGAACTTCAGCAGGGTCCTGTAGTCGGCCAGCGCGATGGTGAAGCCGCCGACGATGCAGAGCATCGAAAGGCGCGCCTGGTCGATGAAGAGATACTGGAGGCGCTGGCTGGCGCGGAACGCGTTGGCGCTGTAGATGTAGCAGACGCCTATGGCCATAAGCGCCACCATGGACGCCAGCGTGAACCAGTTCAGGTACCGCAGGTTGCCGATGCCGAATGGGAGTGGCTTGCGCGTCATGGCTCGCCTCCCGTTTCAAGTGGGGCGCGACCCCCCGCGCCTTCCGTGTTTTCCTGCGTCTCCGTAGTTCCCGACGTCGTGCCCGCGCCTTCCTGCGTCTCCGTGGTTTCCTGCGTCTCCGCGTCTTCAGGGGCGTTCTGCTCCTCGTATTCGCTGAGCCCGGAGTCTTCGCTCTCCTCGTCCGGGGCCTCCTCGACGCCGAAGTATTCGCGCAGGACGGACGCGACGACGGGCGCGGCGGTGAGTCCGCCGCTTTCGCCGTCCTCTATTACGGCGGCAATGGCGATTTCGGGATTCTCGAATGGCGCGAAGGCGATCATCCAGGTGTGCTTGCGGCGGTTGCGGCGGGGGCCGTACTCCGCGGTGCCGGTCTTGGCGGCCACGGAGATGCCGCGGACGCGGGCGCGGCGCCCGCCGGCGCGCTTGCCGTTTACAACGTCGAACATCCCGCCGCGGACGACATCGAGGTGGCGGCCGGGCAGTTCGAGGACGCGCGTCGCGCTGACCGGTTCGTCCAGCGATATGCGCGGCCGGTAGAGCGTCCCGCCGTTGGCGATTAGGGCGGCGACGGATGCCATTTGGAGCGGTGTCGCGAGCAGGAAACCCTGGCCGATCGCAAGGTTGGCGGTGTCGCCCTGGCGCCACCCCTGGTTGCGGGTGCGGCGCTTCCAGGCGTCATCGGGAACCAGCCCGGCGGATTCCCCGGGAAGCGATATTCCGGTCTTTGCCCCGAGGCCTGCCTCGCGCGCGAAGTCGTCAATGGCGTCAACCCCGATCTTGACGCCAAGTGTGCAGAAATACGGGTTGCAGGATACCGCTATGGCGTGGCGGAGGTCAATGCCCGGCCCGTGCCCGTAGCTGGCGGCGCATTTAAGGCGCATCCCGCCAAGTTCGTATACGCCGTTGCAGTCGACGGTGAACGATGCCGGGACGCCATGGCGCAGCGCGGCCAGCGCCACCACCGGCTTGAAGGTGCTGCCAGGGGGGTATAGCCCTCCGATGGCGCGGTTGAGAAGCGGCGAGCCCGGGTCGGAGACAAGACTTTTCCAGAGATCCGCGGGAATTCTCGGCGTCATTTTCGCCGGGTCGAACGAGGGCGAGCTGCAAAGTGCCAGCACGTCGCCGCAGCGCGGGTCGAGGGCGACAACTGCGCCGCGCCGCCCCCCAAGTGCGGCGAAGGCGGCGTTCTGGAGCCTTGAGGCAACCGTAAGCCGGAGGTCCCTGCCGGGGATTGACGGCCTGTTGGTGTCGCTGTGGCGGAATCCCGAGACGTTGACGGTTATGAGCTTGCCCCCGGCCTTCCCCGAAAGATGGCTGTTCCGCGAAAGTTCAATGCCGTCTCGCCCGCGCATCCCGAGGATGTCGTAGTGCGGCGTTTCGCCGTCCGGCGCCTCAGGCTTCTCGCGGCCGACGCGTCCAATGAGGTGCGCGAACGCCGCGCCGCCCGGGTAGACCCGCTCGGGCTGGACGTAGACGTCCATGCCCGAGTTCGGCGTGACCATTTCCGAGAAAAGCGCAAGTGTGCGTTCGTCGATGTCCTGCCATGCGAGGAGCGGCATCGGGAGCCTGCTGTGGATGTGGCTGGCGATTTCCCTCCGGCCGATCTGGCGCGAGATGCCGAGCGCGAGCGAAAGTTCGTCGATCTTCGCGTCCACCGCGTTGACCGTGTTGGACCAGTCGCCGGGCCGTCGCAGGTCCTCGATGAAGAGCGCTATGCAGTATGAGGGGCGGTTGTCGGCGAGGCATACGCCGTCGCGGTCGAATATCCGACCGCGCGTCGCGGGGATGAGGACGCGCCTGACGCTCTGCCTGAGCTGGGACGACGAGTATGCGCCGGACTCCTCGATCTGGAGGCCGTAGAGGCGCCGGCCGAGGAGGCACAGCGCGAGCGTCATCGCGACGGCCAGGCCCGCGAGGCGCCAGGCCGGGCCGCGGGAATCGTCCTTCCTGCCTGTCATGTCACCTCCTCCTTCCTGAACGGAGCTGTGTTTTCCGCCATGAGGTCGATGCGGGCCAGCGCCCGCCATGCGCATGCGGCGGCGATTGCCGAAAATGGCAGGGCCGCAAGCAGTTCGGCCGCGAAGGCCTGCCCGCGAAGCGGCGCAATCCCGGAAAGGGCCGCGCGGACTCGCTGCGCCGCGATTGCGAATGCGGTGAATGGGATTGAAAGGAAAAGGACCTGGACGGGTGTGCGGCGCGCGGCGCCGGCGCGCAGGGCAATGGTGGCGCCGGCGGCGGCCAGCATCGCGAAGGATGTCGTGCCGCGCGGGAGCATCGCCTGCGAGTCGGTCAGTATGCCGGCCCACAGCGCCGCGAAAAGCCCCATCTGCCACGGCCTGGACAGCGCGTAGTAGAAGGCGACGGCCGGGAGCAGCTGGATTTTGGCCGCCGCGCCGCCGCAGGGTATCGCCGGCAGTATGTCCTGGACGGAGGCCGCGACGAGCAGCGCCGCCACCATGACTGGCAGGTCGAGCTTCATTCGTCCGCCCTCCCGCCAACCAGTATGGCCATTGTCTTCAGCCCGGCGAAGTCCACCGCCGGAAGAACCCGGCCCTCTCCGTAGAGGCCGTCGCCGGCGAGCGTCGCCGAGACCAGCCAGCCAACCGGTATCCCGCCGGGGATCTGCCCGCCCAGGCCGGATGTCACAACGCGCGCCCGGGCCGGTATAATACCGGCGTCCAGTGCCTTGCGGTCGATGTAGTCCAGGCGCATTGCGTCGGCGACGAACAGGAACCCCAGGAGCCCGCTGTCGCCGGCCTGGCCCTTTGATTCGAAAAACGGCGGCGATGGGCTGCGCCAGCCGTTGCCCTGGAGTATGCCCCTTACGGTCGGGGATCCAGGCGGAAGGGCGAGCGTGCAGGCTATCCGGGAGTTGGCGTCGGTGACGAGGATTACGTCGGACACCCTGGAATGTGTCTTTGAAATGCGCCCCACCAGCCCGTCGGCGCACACCACGGCGTCGCCCACGCGGACGCCGTCGGCGCTGCCGCGGTTCACCCTTACGGACTGCCACCAGCCAAGCGCCCCGCCCCAGGTTACAGGTTCGCAGACGAGCGGGTGGCGCATGACCGTCGGCGGAAGGCCGAAGGATTCGCGGAGTTCGCGGTTCTCGGCCGCGAGGTCCTCAAGCATCCGCGCGTCAAGGCGGAGCTGCTCGACTTCGTCCTCAAGGGAATGGAGGCGAGAAAGGGTCTCCTGGGCGCGGACAACGGCGAGCAGGCGGGAGCAGGCGCCCCGCCAGACGCGGCGGATGGCGCTTTCAAAGGGCCATGTCGCCTCCGCTCCGGCGCTGTGCAGCAAACGCGCGCCTGCGCCCGTGCAAAGAAGCACAAGCGTCAAGGCTAGGAGCCAGTTCCAAGTTTTCGAGGCCTTTTGCAATTCCTGTCGCAACTTCCCCGCCGGTGTCGTGACTGGCAAGGCTGCGGCGACGGAGCCGAATCAAGATCAGTTGTAAATCGGGTTGTGGGTGTCGTCGAGTCCGGCCAGGGCCCGCCCCGTGCCGAGCGCGACGGCGCTCAGAGGGTCGTCCGCCATGTGGACCGGAAGCTTTGTGCGGTCCGCAATCAGCGTGTCGAGGCCCGAAAGCATCGAGCCGCCGCCAGCCAGGAACATCCCCTGGTCTATGAGGTCGGCCGAAAGTTCCGGCGGGCATTCGCGGAGGGTGTCGTCAATCGTGGCGACAATCTGCGATACTGGATCCTGGAGCGCGCCGCGGATTTCCTCGGAGCCAACTTTCATCACCTTCGGACGCCCGGCGACCAAATCCCGGCCGCGGACTTCCATCGTCTTTTCTTCCGGCATTTTGCACGCCGAACCGATTTTGATCTTGATCTCCTCCGCCATCCGCTCGCCTATTGTCAGGTTGTAGACCCGGCGCATGTACTGGGCGATGCATTCGTCCATCGCATCGCCCCCAACGCGGACGCTCTTGGCATACACTATGCCTGAAAGCGAGATCACGGCGACGTCGCAAGTCCCGCCGCCAATGTCGACTATCATGTTCCCCTTGGGGTCTTCGACCGGGAGGCCGACACCCATCGCCGCCGCCATCGGCTCGTCCATCAGGACAACGTGGCGCGCACCTGCGTCGCCAGCCGCCTCCTGGATGGCCCTGCGCTCAACCTCGGTTATGTCGCCGGGGACGGCCATGACCACCCTGGGCTTGCGTCCCAGTTTGTGCGGCCGCGCGCGCTTTATGAAGTATTTCAGCATCGCCTTCGTGACGTCGTAGTCCGCTATGACGCCGGATTTCATCGGGCGAATCGCCTCAATGCCGCCGGGGGTCCTGCCGAGCATCGCGCGGGCTTCGTCCCCCACGGCCATTATGCTCTTGGTCCCCTTGCGTATGGCGACTACGGACGGTTCGCGCAGCACGATGCCCACATCCTTGACGTAGACCAGGGTGTTGGCGGTTCCCAGGTCTATGCCTATGTCAGTCGCGAATATGTTGAGGATCTTGTTCCACATGGTGAAATGAGTTTCCCTTGCAGTTGGAAATTCGAAGGCGCACTGGCGCATTCATTTCAGAATGCACTATTCCGTCCGATTTGTCAAGCGGATTTTGAAATTGTGGTATAATCAACTCATGAACTTCAGCCAGAATATGCGCACGGAGGAGGCCGCTTCCGGGGAGATGCGGGACGATGGCGGGACTGCGGAAGCCGACCGCGCCATGCTTGCCGGCCCCGCGCCGCGCCACCTGCGGGTTGACCGCGAAATCGACGGCATCGAGCAGGTGACCGTCGCGGCGTACCGCCGCGTGGACCCGCATGCCCTGTTCCTGATCCCTTTCACCTGCCTCTGGTCCGGATTCAGCCTCAGCGGCATCTACGGGCCGCAGATCGCAAACCGGGCGCTTGACGTGAAAATGGCGCTTCTGGGCCTGCCGTTCGTCTTCGGGACCATCATCCTCATCGGGATGATCCTGTTCGCGCTTTTCGGGCGGCGCACCCTCACGCTCCGCCGCGGCCGCGGGACGTACTTCAGGGGCGTCGGCCCATTCGGGGTCACCACATCGTTCGAGTTCGACGGCCGCTCCGCCGTGAGGGCCATCTCCCGCATGGGCCGTGCTCGGCATGGCCTCCGCATCGTCAGCGTCGTTGAAATCTCCAGGCCGGGGGTGCCCGGGCGCGTTCGCGTGTGCGGCGGCTTCAGCGAGGCGGCGGCCGACTACGCCGCCGCGCTCATTCGCGAGGAGTGCAGACGCTCGTAAGGCGTGTCCGCAAATTTTTTATTTGGAGAAAAAGAATGAACAAACCCCAGGAAGTTTACAGGCAGCAGGTCGCCGTGGCCATGAAGAAGGCGGCGCTCCCGCTCAAGTCGCTCGTCACGCTTGGCCTCATGGCCGGTGCGTGCATCGCCCTTGGGGCGTCCGCCAGCAGCATGGCGGCCCATTCGGTCGCGAACACCGGCCTGGCGCGGCTCGTGGCCGGCGCGGTCTTCCCCGTCGGCCTGATTCTGATCGTCCTTCTTGGCGCGGAACTCTTTACCGGCAACAACCTGATGGAGATGGCCCTTGCCGAGCGCAGGATAACCGCCCTTTCGCTGCTGCGCAACCTCGCTGTCGTCTGGGTCGCGAACCTTGCCGGCTCCGTGGCGATTGCGGCCCTGGCCTGGAAAAGCGGGCAGTGGGGCGCCGGTGGCGGCGCGCTCGGCGTCTACACAATCAAGGTGGCCGCCGCCAAGGCGTCGCTCGGGCCCGCCGCCGCAATCTGCTCGGGCATCCTCTGCAATATGCTTGTCTGTATGGCGATCCTCGGCGGCGTCGCCTCTAAGCGGGCGTCGGGCAAGATTCTGGCCGTCTGGTTCCCGATTATGGCCTTCGTCACGGCCGGTTTCGAGCACTGCGTGGCCAACATGTACTACCTCCCGGCCGGGCTGATGGCCCTTTCAGATGGCGCCATGGCCGCGAAGGCCGCCGCGGCAGGGCTGGACACCTCGGCCCTTTCCGTCGCCGGCGCGGCCCGGAACATCTGCTTCGCGACTATTGGCAACCTGATTGGCGGAATGCTCTTCATCGCCGCCCCATGGGGCTGGGCCATGCGGCAAAAGCAGAACTGACGCCAGCGCAAAGGCCTTAATCCTTACACTCCATTCCCATTTTGCCTTTGCGCGCCGCCCTGGCGGTTTGCTCCAAGTCGCGCCATTTCGTCGGTGTCGTCCCGGTCTCGGCCCGGAAGAACGTCGCGAAGGCGGCGGACGACGCGTAGCCGCTCTGGTAGGCGATGGCGTCGATGGTGGTGCGGCCTTCCACGAGCAGGCGCTTGGCCGCCTCCAGCCGGACGCGGCGGATTTCTTCGAGGATCGAGCGCCCGGCTGCCGCCCGGAAGCGCATCTCCGCCGAGCGGCGCGAGCATCCGAAGTCTTTGAGCACGTCGCGCGCCGCCAGCCCCCCGCACGCCTCGCGCCGGATGCGCTCCAGCGCCCGCGACACGCCCTCGTCCGGCTTCGGAAGCCGCGTCGTCGAGGCGCGCCGCACCACCCAGAGCGGCGAATACACCGCCGGCCCCGCGTCTCCACCCCCCGCCGCAATCCGCGCCAGCTTCTCCACCGCGAGCCTCCCGCCCGCGGCATAGTTCATGGCGACGCTGGAAAGCGTCACGGCCTGCCCCTCGCAGAGCGACTCCTCGTTGCTGACGCCAATGAGCGCGACGTCGTCCGGAATCCGCAGCCCCGCCGCCGTGCACGCCGATGCGACGTGCGATGCCGTCGCGTCGGTGACGGCGAATATCCCCATCGGCAACGGGCCGGAGCGGAGCCACGCTGCAAACGACGTCGTGAACGCAGCGTTGTCCCAGCCGCATTCCGTGGGGTCGAAGATTTCCGCATGCCGGCCGTGCAGCGCAAGTGCCCTAGCGAAGGCTTCGTGGCGCGGCTCGCTCCAGGCCGGCCGCCCGGCGTCGCACACGTAACCGTAGCGTGGAAGACCAAGTGACAGCAGCTCCTTGGCCGCAAGCCGCGCCACGGCGTCGGCGTCGTCGTGGACGCATCGCGAGGCCGGATACAGTTGTTCGTCCGGCAGGTGAAAATAGACAACCGGCTTTTCCCCGAACAGCGCCACCGGCATCGCACCCTTCGAAATGCCGGAGGCCACGATGTAGCCGACCGGATCCCAGAACTTCTCCAGTTCGGCGACTTCGGCATTTGTCGAAACAGGGGCCGACACCTGAACCCGCCAACCCAGACGTCCCGCCGCCTCGCGCACCCCGTCAAGCTTGCGCCTGTCGGGATGCCTGTCAATCGCCTTGATGAAGATTACGGTTTCCATGACCACATTCTACCGAATATCCATTCATTGCGCAAGTGGGAAACCATGTTTTGCGCAAATGGTAAAATCGGGTGGCGCGGATGTGCTATGATTGTTGCCGAGGTAAGCTAATGCATAACGATTTCAAAGGCGGAAGGCTTTCGGTTGGCGTGAACTACTGGGGCTCCAAGGCGGGCGTCCGCATGTGGCGCGAGGGCGAGTGGGACGAGGTGTCGGTCGAACGCGACGTCGCGGCGCTCGCCGCGCATGGCGTCGAGCTGATGCGCGTCTTCCCGACGTGGGGCGAGTTCCAGCCGCTCGTGCGCTGCCGCAAGAACCAGGGCAAGTACGGGACGGTCCTCCGCGACGGCACGGACGAGGAAATCTTCGATCCGCTGTGGCTCGATCCGGGCGCGGTGGCGCGCTTCGGCCGGCTCTGCGATTTCGCGGAGGCGCACGGCGTGAAGCTCCTTGTGTCGCTCGTCACGGGCTGGATGTCGGGTCGCCTCTTTGCGCCGCGAATCGTCGAGAACCTCAACCTGATCACAGATCCCGAGGCGCTGATGTGGGAGGGCCGTTTCGCCCGCGCGTTCGTCCGCCGCATGAAGGACCGCAAGTCGATCGTCGCGTGGGACCTCGGCAACGAGTGCAACTGCATGGACGCGGTCGAAAAGCCGGCGCAGGCGTGGAACTGGCTCTGCGTGATTTCCTCCGCGATCCGCGTCGAGGACCCCTCGCGCCCCGTCGTTTCGGGCATGCACAGCCAGACTTCCAACGGCTTCGGTCCGCAGTGGGAGGGCGCGAACTGGTGGAGCCTCCAGATGCAGGGCGAGCTGCTGGACGCCCTCACTCCGCACCCATATCCGGCCGCGTTCCGCATCGAGGCGAACCGCGGTCCATTCAATTCCTTCCGCAACGCTCTGCATCCCACATCGCAGTGCCTGTTCTACTCGGCCGTCTCAGGCAAGCCCGCCTTCCCGCAGGAGGTGGGAAGCCTCGGCCCCCGGATGTCGCCGGAATGGATGGCCGCCGCCGGGATGCGCCAGCAGATGTTCACCTGCTGGGCGCACGGCCTGCCCGCCTACCTCTGGTGGTGCGCCTTCGACCAGCTTCACCTTGGCTACCCGCCGTTCACCACCTGCGCGGCGGAGCGGGAGCTGGGAATGCTCCGCGCCGACGAGTCGCGCACTCCGAAACCGCAGGCGCTCGCGCTCAAGGCATTCCGCGATTTCCTCGATTCTCTCCCGTTCGCCTCCATCCCGCCGCGCCGCACCGACGCCGTCTGCCTCGTCTCGGAGCGCGAGGAGTTCTACCACCAGACCTTCGGCGCGTTCATGCTCTCGAAGGCCGCCGGCTTCGACGTCGAGTTCGTCGGCGCGGATTCCTTCCCGCTCCCGGATTCGGATTTCTACATTCTCCCGTCCGGCAAGGACTGGGACACCTACGGCCAGCAAACCTGGGAAAAGCTCGTCGAAAAGGTGCGCGGCGGCGCGACGCTGCTCGTTTCGCGCGGCGGCTCGGCCGGCTATTCGAACTGGCTGGAGTTCGCCGGACTGGAGCAGGTCACGTATCACAAGCCGCGGCGCGTTTCCTTCGAGCTGGAGGGGCGCGAATTGTCCTTCTCCGACGACTTCACCGCCGAGCAGCGGCCCGTCGATTGCGAGGTTGTGGCCCGCGACTCCGACGGCAACGTCGCCGTGAGCGCGAAGCGCCTCGGCAGGGGCAAGGTGATCGCCGTAAATTTCGCGCTGGAGAAGTGCATCGTCGAGCAGGAGTCCGAAGTCGTGGACAACTCCTTCTCGAACGAACTCTGGCGCATCTACGCCTACGCCGCACGTGAGGCGGGCGTCCGCCGCCTCGTCACCCGCGACGACCCGCGCATGGTGCTGACGGAACACCCCGGAACGCCCGCCCTCGTCTGCGCTCTCAACACCCACGACGAGCCGGTCGCGTGCCCGATTTCCGTGCGCGGCCGCGTCGGCCGTGTCTGGAACGGCACCTTCGCCGACGGCATTCTCTCGATTGGCCCGCACGACGGCTGCGTCTTTGAGGTACTGGAAGCATGATCTCCCTCCCGTTCACCGAAGACATTGGCGAAAGCGCAGCGCGCCCCGACCCCACGGGCTGTCCGCC
>JAFWPM010000034.1 GCA_017509565.1 Kiritimatiellia bacterium
CGGCTCGGCGCCCCGGTCGCGGGAGTGTCGCCGTGGGAAAAGCGCATAGGGGTGGCGCTTGACGGCCGGGGCGCCGCCGCATCGGAAACCGGCGGCAATCGATCGCAATCGACGGCCATCGACAAAGCACGCGGCACCTTCGCCGTCGTCACGCCGCGCACCTGCGGAGGCTTCGCGGAGAGCGGGGCGCTGGAGTGCGGGCCGCTTACCTTTGACCTCGACCTTCCGGGCGAGGCACTAAACAGACCCGCCGCCGTCTGGGCCTCTTCCCTCGACGGCGCGCCGCTGGAGGAATCGCGGCGCATTCTCGTCGCGCACGTCACCGACGCGCGCAACACGGGTGCGGTCTTCGACACCGACGCCGCGCGCACCTGGCAGAAGCAGGGCCGCACACCGGCCCTCGTCCGCCGCGGCCGCGCCGCCATCTCGCTTGCGCTCCACGGCGGCGCCGCGCCGGCGGTATACCGCCTCTGCCCCGCCGGCCGACGCATCGCCGAGGTCGCCGCGTCCTGCCGCGAGGGCGGGCGCGAAGCGCCGCACTCGCGGATCACCGTCTCCTTCACCGCCGACACCGCCCTCGACCCTTCCTGCGCCACCATCTTCTACGAAATCGTGCGGCGGTAGCGTCCGCAGCCATGACGGAATGCCACGAATATGCTAGAATCATAGGCATTATGAAGTTCACATCCACCATAGTCGCATCGTTCGCGCCATTGCTCGTCGCGCTTTCCACATCTTTCGCGCAAACCCCAGCCACCTGGGACTGCGATCCGGTCGCCTGGCGGGAAAACGGCGAAACACTTGAGGCAATCGGCTCGGGCTTCGCGCTTGCCCCCTGCGCCAAGGGCAGAAAGGCCGAAATCACGGCCCGCGTCACACCCGTCTCGACGGAATGCCCGGAATACGCGACGATCGGCCTCGCCGTATTCGACGATCTCGAACACTTCTGGAAGCTTTCACTCGTCAAAAAGCCGGAATCGCGCGGCGGCGGCACCTTCTGCGAAATGAAGTGCCAGAGCGGCGGCACGTGGGCAGACGAAATCGACGGTTTCCGGCGCGTTGCGAACGAGGGCAGGGGCGACTGGAAGTGGGGGCGCACCTACGAAATGACGCTCTCGCTTTCGCCGGAGGCGGTCGAAGGCGCGATTCGCGACGCGGAGACCGGCGCCCTCGTGCGGCGTTTCCGCCTGGAAAACACCGGGAGCGCCGCGCCCTTCGCCGGACGTCCCGCGGTCTCCGCCACGGGCGACCTGCGCGGCCGCGCCGAAGTCGTCCGCCTTTCCGTAGGTGATGAAGTTCCGGACACCTGGCGGGTGTTCCCTGAATACCGTCCCGTCGGACTGGACACAGGGGTGCATGGCATGGCGACCGGGTTTTTCCATGTGGAAAGCATCGGGGGCGTCGAATGGGCCGTCGATCCCGTCGGGCGCGGCGTCATCCTCGCCGGCACCGACTGGTGCAACCCGCGCGGCTCCTACAGCCAGAAGCGCGGCTACAACCCCTACGAGCGCTTCGTCAAGGCGCACTACCCCTCCACGGAAGCCTGGGCCGCCGAAACTGCCAGCCGCCTGCGCGACTGGGGCTTCACGTGCCTGCCATGCGGCGGCGACGAAAGCCTCTACTACAAAACTCTCGCCCACGCGAACGCCGCCGACCGGCTCTACTTCTCGCACCGCCTCTGCCTCGGGACGGCCGACCCCGACTGGCGCATAGCCGAATACCGGCGCTCGCCATGCACCGCGCTGCCGAACGTCTTCCACCCGCAGTTCGAGGCGGCTTGCGACTGGTGGGCGCGCCAGCGCTGCGCCGGATGCAAGGACGACCCGTGGCTTCTGGGCTACTTCATCGACAACGAACTGGCCTGGTGGGGTGAGGTCTCCGAAAACAAGGCCGGCGGGGTCTTCGACCTCGTGGCGGGCAAGCCGGCGTCGCACCCGGCCAAGCGGGCGCTCCTGCGCTTTCTGTCCGAGCGTTTCAACGCCCCCGCGGACGCCGGCCTTATCCGCAGGGCAGGCCCCGAGGACAAGCGGGCCTTCCTCCGCCTCGTCGCGGACCGCTACTTCGCCGTCACCACCGGGGCCATCCGCCGCGCCGACCCGAACCACATGATCCTCGGCTGCCGCTTCGCGGGCGGCCCCAAGGGCGTCGATCCCGTCGTCCTGGAAACGGCCGGAAAATACTGCGACATCGTCTCGTTCAACCACTACCCCTGGGCCGATCTCGACCGCAACGTAGTGCAGCAGTCCAAAGCCGACCCGACGCGCGTCCTCGACCTTTACCGCGAGGCGCACGACATCGCGAAGCGCCCGCTGTTCCAGACAGAGTGGAGCTTCCCGGCGCTGGACACGGGCCGCCCATGCACCTACGGCGCCGGGCAGCGCTTCCACACCCAGGCAGAGCGCGTCCAGGCGACGGAACTCTACGCCAAGACACTGCTCTCGCTGCCCTTCATCGTCGGCTACTCCTACTTCCGCTGGCTCGACCAGCCCGCCGAGGGCATCAGCAAGTACTTTCCGGAAAACACGAACTACGGGCTCGTGAGCGAGGAGGGCGTCCCCTACAGGGAACTCACCGAAATGTTCGCGCGCGTCCAGGGGGACGCCTTGCGCTGGCACGGGGCGCCGCCCCCCGAGGAGCGGGAGTCCCAGTCCGCGCCCGAACCTTCCGAGCGCGAGCAGTACCTCGCCGCCGCCCGCCCTGTGCCCGGAGCGGCCCGCCCTGTGCCCGGAGCGGAAGCTCCGGGTCCCGTCGCCTTCTCCCGCGACGGCGACGCCTGGGTGCTCTCCAATTCGCTCGTGCGCCTTTCCGGGCGCGTCGGCGGCAAGTACATGGCCGACGAGATCGCCTACCGGCCCGATGGCGACCCCCTCGCGGGGCCTCGCCCCGTCGGGCGCTGGGGGGCGCTGCTTCAGGGCGCCTCGGACAACATCCCGTACTGGGTGGACGTCTCGCGCGTGACGGACGTCTCGTTCTCGCGCGACGGCGCGACGGGCGTCGTCACCGCCACGATCCGCGCCGAAGGCGGCGGGGGGAGGGAGGTGGCCGGCGGTTCGGCGCCGTCCGCGCTCGGCTTCGCTTTCACCCACCGACTTTCGCTTGCGCCCGGGACTCTCGATATCCTCGCGGAAATCGTCTCGCTCGAAAACACGGGTTCGGCGCCGATTGACGTCCGCTGCATCTTCATGCGCCCATTCGCAGTGCAGCGCGATCCCGTCGAATTCCGTTCCGTGCCGAATCTCTGGAAAGGCCCGGTCGAGGGCTTCTGGCTCCTCTCCGACGGCTCCCGCTGGGGCGTTTCCACGCGCGATTCGCGGGTCCTGAAGGCGACGCTCTGGCGCAAGGACGGCGAAACGGCGCAGCACCCCGACGTGCGCTGCATGGAAGGCAATCCGTTCGTCCTCGCGCCCGGCGCAACGTATCGCCCGACGTCCCCGATCGGGGCAAGGATCAAGTTCCTGCCGCCAGACCCAAACGCCGACAATGGCCCGGTGTCCTCGTACTCCGTTCTCGGACAGTGATGAACATCTTCACAATCGGCATAGTGTCGATATCCTCGATTCTCCCGCGCGCCCAGTTGGACCTGGGCACGAACGCGCTTGTCCAGGCCGGGTACCGCGTGAAGGTCGCGCCGAACGTCGTCGGCCCGGCCGTCGCGCCCGCCGACGAGCGCGCCCGCCTGCTTGAGGAGTTCTGGCTCGATCCGGAGATCGACCTGCTGCTCTTCTCGCGCGGCGGCGAAGGCGCCGCCGACGTGGTGCCGCTTCTCGACTGGGACGCCCTCCGCGCCCGCCCCGACCTCCCGGCCGTCGGCTTCAGCGACGTGACGGTCCTGCTAAACGCAATGCTGGAAAAGGGCGTAGGCCACCCCATTTCTGGTCCGATGCTCTCCTATGCCGGCCGCCTCACTCCCGAGGCGCGCGAGTGGTTCCGCGCCGTTCTTGCCGAAGCCCCGCTTCCGCCGGTGCGCCTCGATGTCCTGCACGCGGCCGGGGGAGGCGGCGCCTCGGGCCTCCCGATGGGCGGCCACCTCACGCGCCTGCACTGGCTCTGGCGGAACGGCCTGCTTCCCTCAGCCAAGGGCCGCGTCGTATTCGTGGAATGCACGGCGAAATACCCGCCTTCGCAGGTGCGGCAGTGCCTTGAGGAACTGCGCGGCGGAGGGGCCTTCGCCGGAGCCTCCGCGGTCGTCCTCTGCGACTTCCGCCACACCGGCGCCGACCGCGCCGAGCTCGACGCCTTCCTCCCGGAGTTCGCGTCATCGCTGACCTGCCCCGTTTTCTCCGGATTCCCGTATGGGCACATTCCGGGCATCCTCGCCCTCGACTTCCGTCGCCACCTCGCAATCACGCCGGACGGCACCCTCGCCTGGCCGGCGCCGGCGCGATGAGCCGGGACGGCGCGAAATCCACATCCAACCTTAATCCCGAATGGAAACAATGAATGCCATTGTCATCCCATGTTAAAACGCTTGTGGAACGCTAGTGAATGAATACAATCGACAGGAGGCCGCTTTGAAGATTCGCAACATCGCGCATCGCGGGCTTTGGGACGCCGCAGTCCCCCAGAACACGCTTGATGCATTCCGCCGGGCATGGGCCGCCGGCGCCACATGGATTGAAACCGACTTCCACCACACCATCGCCGGACAGATGGTCTGCGTGCATGCGGAGGGGGAACTGCGGGCCTACACCGGCTGCGAAAAGGCAATAGCGGAGCTTACACCCGACGAAGTCGCCTCGCTGCGCCTGGATCCCGCGCGCGCAATCGAATCGGGGCTTTCGGTGCCGCCGGCCATGCCATGCGACCAGGCCCCATGCGACGGCCCGTTCCGCATCCCATTTCTCGACGAGGTGCTGGCCACGGTCCCGCCATACGGCACCGTCCAGGCCGAAATCAAGGGCTACTCGCCGCAGTATGCCGACATATTCGACGCCGCAGTCCGCGCCGCCGGGCTTTCCGAATGCAACATCGTGGTCTCGTCTTTCAACTTCGAGGCGCTGGCCGACTTCCATGCCCGCAAGCCGTCCTACAGAACGCTGTGGCTCGTCGGGATGTCGCGCTCGTCCGAGCACGACATCCCGGCCATGGTGGCGCGCTGCGCCGCCGCCGGCATTGGCGCCTTCTGCCCGGGAATGACGGTCCACGACCGCCCGTTTACGCCGGCCGAGGCCGACCTCGTCCGCGCAGCGGGGCTTTCCTTCCGGGTATATGGCGTCAACTCGCCGGAGGCGCTGAAGACAGCCGCGTCCATCGGCGCGGAGGCGTTCACGTGCAACTACTGGCGGCAGGCGTTCGACTGGGCCCGCGAAATCGACGGGCTTGAACTGCTCCCATAGCCATCGCCGCCGGAACTGTTTTTCTCCCAATGGATCGCAGGGAAACATCCAAGCCACCCCAAATCGGATTCGTGCGCCCGAGGCGCCGCCGCGTCCTCGTCTCCATGGTAATGGACGGGGCCTTCGGCCTTGACGCCGTTCGCGGCATCAACGACTGGAACCGCGACAACGGCGCGAACTGGAGCATCCGCTTCGTGGACGGCCCCAAACTCTACGCCCTTGCGCTCCACTGGCTTGTGAGGGAGAAGAAAATCGACGGCGTGATAACCCTGTACCACGGGCGCGAAGAGATGGCCGCGCTCCGGCGCGCGGGGATACCCGTCTCAATCATCGACGCCAACATGGAAAGCCACGAAGGGCGGCCCCCGAGGCAGGGGAGCGGCGTCGCATACATCGGGTTCGACATACAGGCGCTCGCGCGCGAGGCGGTGGACCACTTCCTCTCACGCGCGGATTTCCGCTCCGGGGGATATGTCGAAAACTCCTTTGACCACGGCTGGTCCAGGAAGAGGGGCGACGCCTGCATAGCCGAGTTCCACCGTCGCGGCCTGCCGACGCGGCGCTTCCTCCACTTTGGGGAGCCGTCGCGACTGGGCACCGGGCGCGGGCCCGATCTCGTCGGCCTCGCCGCATGGCTCCGCGACATTGAAAAGCCGGCCGCCGTAATCGCGGCGAACGACCTGACGGCGGCCGACATAATCAGCGTCTGCGCAGGGCAGGGGATTGCGGTCCCGCGCGCCGTCTCCGTCCTTGGCATGGACGACAACCCGCTCGTCTGCTGCCGCTGCGAACCCAATGTCTCAAGCGTCCATTTCGACGGCTACCGTGCCGGCCATCTTGCGGCCGAGTCCCTTGCCGCGATGTTCGAGGGGAGGTCGCCACTGGAGTTGTCGCCGGTCTACGGCATTTCAAGGATCGTCCAGCGCGGTTCCTCGGCGGCGACGCCGTCGATCGGCGAAATCGTGCAGAAGGCCCTCGACTACATTGGGGCCAACGCCTGCGCCGGGGCTACGGTGGCCGACGTCGTTCGCCATTGCGGCTATTCGCGCTCCCTTGTGCTGATGCGCTTCCACCAGATGATCGGGAAGAGCATCGAGCAGGCAATCAGGGCGCGCAAGCTCGACGAGGCCCGCCGCCTCCTTCGGGAGACCAGGCTCTCGGCCGAGGAGATGGCGCCCATGTGCGGCTATGAGAGCGCCAGTTCGCTCCGGCGCGCGTTTCTCCGCGAGACGGGCTTCACGCTCAACGCCTGGCGGAAAGCCTGCGTCGAGGAGTAGCGCTACCTTTCGAGGACGGCCCCCTCGAAGTATACCGGGTTTTCCGAAACCAGCAGCTGGAAGAGCCCGTCGCCGGTTTTCACGGACGGGACAAGCCTCCCGGTGTAGTCGCGGAACTTGACGTCGCCGCCGTTGAAGCGCAGCGCCATGCGTTCGGGCCTGCCCGTCTTCCAGATGATTCCGGCGTCCGTCCCGTCCGGGCGGGTCCATTGCGGGAAGAACAGCCCGGCCGCGCCGTCGCGCCATTCGCCCGGTCTCTGCCTTGATCCGACCGGCCTGGCGAGGATGAAGTTCCTGTATGCCCCCCAAGCGGGTTTTGGCGTAAAGTTCTGGTGCGTCAGCCCGAAGTGGTGTTCGCTGTACTGCGGGTCCGTTTCGCGGCCGCGGAACTCATACCAGAAATACTGGCCGACGCCTTCCGCGAAGGCTATCGCCATCGCCCGCGCCAGATAGCGCGCCTGGCCGTCCTCGCCGGCGGAGCCTGCCGCGCCGCGCCCCTTGGCGCCGGAGACGATCACGCATCCGCGGCGGCCGCCGTCCAGGCGCGTCACGCTCGCGGCGGCCACCATTTTCCCGTTCGCGTCCTCCGTTTCAAGAATCGGGAGGAACTCGTCGCCATCGCGCAGCAGCGCCGGCGTCTGGTAGCGGCTGACGCGCTCGCCGGCCGGGTCGCCCTTGTAGCCAAGGTCGCGCGCCAGTGGCGTCGGGAACGCCCTTGCGTCCTGCTTGGGCAGCGCGCCGTCAATCCACCATGCCGATTCGCTTATCTTCAGCGAATTCCGGTATTTTTCCGTGGATTTGCCGCTTGAATCCTTCTCGTTGACGAACACGCCGGGGGCCGTCTCGTTGACTGCGAACCACATCGGCATGCCGCCGAGGTCGGCCAGGACACCGCCGTTGTCCACGAACCTGCGGACTTCGTCGAAGGTGTCGGCCGGGAAGGTTTCGTCAAAGGGGTATACCACAAGATCCAGGTCGCCCGCCGCAATGCGTTCGCGCAGCCTCGCCCCGAAGCAGGCCTCGACGCTCGACCCTGGCGGCAGCGCGGCCTCTATGCTCTCGGCGATGTCGGTTGGCGGGGCCCCGTTCGCCCCGGCGGATGTCGCGGCATACGCCGCCCGCCAGCCCGTCTTTCCGGGCCTCGCCATTTCAAGGCCGGCGCGCAGGATGTTGAGCCCCGATACGCGCGCGTCATGGGTGGGCCACCCATGCTCCGTTATGACTATTGGCTTCCCCGCGTCCCCGTATTTCGCCATCAGGGCGCGAAGCTGCTCCAGCTTGGCGTCGAGGTTGCCCTCAGGCTGGATCGGGTGGCTGTATGGGTGGATGTTCATCACGTCGAAGCTGTCCGCCCCGCCAAGTTCGTAGACCTTGCCGATGAAGTCCAGCGGCACCCCGGCCGTTCCGCCGAAGAGGACCCTGACGTCCGGCCTTGCGCGCTTGGCCGCGCGGTATGCCGCGCGCAGGACCTTGAGGTAGTTGCCCGGATCGGGATGGTGCTTCCAGAAGTGTTCGAGATTCTCCTCGTTCCAGATTTCCACCTCCGGCATCACGTCGCCGTAGCGCGCCACCGTGGCCTCGATGAAGCGCTCCCAGTCGTCGAGATGCTCCCAGACCGGATCGGCCCACTTCGGGACGTCGAAGAGGATTGGCAGGACCGTGAGCCCGCGCGCCGTGGCGTCGGCCACGACGGCGTCGTAGTGCGAGAAGTCCAGCGGCGCCTCCCGCGTTTTCTGGATTCGCCACCACTCGAAGTCAAAGCGCACCCTGCCTATGCCCGTGGAGGCTATCTGCCGGCATTCCTCGCGGCGCTCACCCGGATCCCTGACCCTGTGCAGGTGGGCGCAGACTCCGTAGGGCGTCTCCGTGGCGACCACGCGGATCTGCCCCGCAGTTTCGGTCGCGGGTTCCTCGGCCGGTTCCGCCGCCGGTTCCGCGGCGGAACCTGCGCCGTCCCCTGCGCCGGAATTGCCGGCCGGCCTTTCCGGGCCGCATGCCGAAAATGCCGCCAGCGTTGCGATGAGTCCGGCCACCATGGCCTGTGTGCGGGTTTGCATAGTCCTGTCCTTTTTAGAATAGGGAGCCCTTGACCGTCTCCTCGTCCCATCCGCGCGGCTTTTCGTCGGAAATAGCCTTGATCGCCTTCGAGGTCATCTGCTTGCCCCGCGCCGAAACGCCCTTCACCAGGACTTCGCCCGGCGCGAACAGCTGCTGGTTGACGCGCTGCCCCTTCGCCGGCTTGTATTTGACGTATAGCGACTCGGGCGTCCCCTCCGCGAAGTACGCGACTTTGCTCTTGTCCGGCGCAAAGCTGTAGTCCTTGTTCAGGATGCATCCGCCGAACGAGAACCGCTTGATGTAGGTGAAGCCGAATTTCGGCTCCGTGTAGACCGCCGTGAACTGGCGCTCCTTGTCGAACACCTTGCAGTAGATCATGCCCTTGTCGATGAAGAACTTGTCCGGCGGCGACACCACCTTGTAGCGGCCGTCCTGCCATATCACGACGATCTTGTCGAGCGAAGAGCACTTGAACAGTTCCTCGCCGCCGCGAATCGCCGTCCCGATGTAGCCGTTCTCGCGGTCGATCTTGATGGACAGCTCGCTCGCCGTCAGCGCGCGGACTTCAATCTCCCCGAAGGGCGTTTCCGAAATCTGGCTGATGCGCGGGTACTTTTTGCCGTAGCGCCTGATGAGGTCCTTCAGATAGCGCACGGCGTATGCGCGAAGGTGCTTCAGGTTTTCGGCGACCTCGGCCTCCTCGGCCAGGATGCCCTCGATCTCCCTGCGGTTCTTCTCGATGTCGTAGCGGGAGATGCGCCTGATGCGGATCTGGAGCAGCTGCTCGACGTCGTCCAGCGTCACGTCGCGGCGGAGGCCCGGGCGGAATGGCGCCAGGCCGTCCAGCACGGCCTGCTGGACCGCCTCGTAGGTCTCCTCCTCCTCGATGCGCTTGTAGATGCGCTCCTCGATGAATATCTGCTCAAGCGTCTTCGAGTGGAAGGCCGAGTCGAGTTCGCCGGCGCGGACCTCAAGCTGCCGCTTGAGGATGTCGAGCAGCAGGTTGGTGTTGACCTCCAGTATCTGCGGGACCGACATCTCGCATGGCCGGTTGTTCCACAGGACCACCGGGCGCGACGACAGCGAGACTTCGCAGTTCGTGAAGGCGTATAGCGCCTGGGTCACCCTGTCCTGGACTGCGCCGACGGAAAGAGTCAGCTCGATTTCGACCTTTTCTGCCGTCAGGTCGGTAATTTCGCGGACCTGCACCTTCTTCTTCGAGATGGCGTCCTCGATGCTCGCGATCAGCGACTCCGTGGTCTGGCCCCACGGGAGCGACGTTATCGCCAGCTTGTTCTTGTCGCGCGGCTCGATGGTGGCGCGCACCTTGATGCGGCCCGTGCCATCGGCGTATTCCGACACGTCCACGATGCCGCCGGTGATGAAGTCGGGGTAGACCTTGAAGGGCTTTTTCTGGATGATCGCGATCTGGGCCTCGATGAGCTCGTTGAAGTTGTGCGGGAATATCTCCGTGGAGAGCCCCGCCGCGATGCCCTTGACGCCCATCATCAGCAGAATAGGCACCCTTGCCGGGAGGATGATCGGCTCCTTGGCGCGGCCGTCGTAGCTTGGCGTGAAGGCGGTGATCTTTTCATCGAAGACCTCCCTGCGGGCGAGTTCGGTGAGGCGGCATTCGATGTAACGCGGGGCCGCGGCCTCGTGCCCGGTGAAGATGTTGCCGTAGTTGCCCTGGCCTTCGACGAGGTAGCGCATGTTCACCAGGTTGACGATGGCCTCGTAGATGGAGGCGTCGCCGTGCGGGTGGTAGTGCATCGTGTCGCCGACGACGCCGGCGACCTTGCTGAAGCGGCCGTCGTCGGCTTCGCGCAGGGCGTGCATTATGCGCCGCTGCACCGGCTTGAGCCCGTCCTCCACGGTCGGGATGGCGCGGTTGCAGATGGTGTATGTCGCGAATTGCAGGTAGTTGCTGTCGATCAGGTCCTTGAGCGGGCCGTGGCCCGTGTGGCCTGGGGTGCGCCGCCCGGCCTGAAGGGCCGTTGCGTCATGTTGTGGTGGCGCGCCATCCCCCTCCGGTTCAGGCGCAGTGCGCCGCACGGCCTGAAAGGCCGTTGCGTCATGTTGTGGTGGCGCGCCCTCCCCCTCCGGTTCAGGCGCAGTGCGCCGCCCGGCCTGAAAGGCCGTTGCGTCATGTTGTGGTGGCGCGCCCTCCCCCTCCGGCTCAGGCGCTGGATCTTGGGCCGGCGCTGGCGTGGCAGCGGGGGTGCTCGGTGTGCCTTCGCGCGCGGGCGCCGCCCCCCCGGGTTCGCCGCCAGTGGAGCCGGGCGAAGTGTCGCCCTGCGCCTCCGCGAAGAGGTTTCCAAACAGGTCGTCCTGCGCGTCGCCGTTTTGGTCTTGCCTATTCATGGAGGAACTCCTCCGTCAGGACGAGGTTGTCGAGTATGTATTGCCGGCGGTCCTTGGTGTTGCCGCCCATGTAGAACTGCAGCGTCTCGCCGATTCCGCTGTCGCGGTTGCAGTCAATAGGTGTCAGACGCATCTTTTCGCCTATGAAATCCTTGAATTCCTTCGGGTTTATCTCCCCGAGACCCTTGAATCGCGTTGTCTCCGCGCCCTTCCCGATTTTCGCCAGCGCCTTCTGCTTCTCGGCCTCGTTGTAGCAGTAGATCGTCGTCTTCTTGTCGCGGACGCGGAACAGCGGCGTCTCCAGCACGAACAGCCTGCCGTCCTTCACCACCTTGTCGAAGAACTTCATGAAATAGGTGATGACAAGATTCCGGATGTGGTAGCCGTCAACATCGGCATCGGTCGCGATCACGACCTTGTCGTAGCGCAGCCGCTCGAATGACTCCTCGATGTCGAGGCTCTTCATGAGGTTGAACAGCTCCTCGTTCTTGTAGACGGCATCGCGCTTTAGTTCGCAGACGTTGAGAGGTTTGCCGCGAAGAGTGAAAACCGCCTGGTAGGCAGGGTCGCGGCTCGATATGAATGTCCCGGCGGCGGACTTGCCCTCCACGATGAAGATTGTCGAATCGTGCCCGGTGTCCTTCGCGATGTTCAAATGGTGCTTGCAGTCGCTGAGCTGCGGCACCCTTACGGTGACGGCCCTGTTGCGCTCGCGCGCAAGTTTCTTCACCTTCCCGATTTCGGCGCGCATTTCGCTGGTGGCCGTGATTTTCTCGACCAGTTTCGCCGATTCCGCGGGCGTACGGTGCAGCAGCTCCTCGACGACCCTCTTGATTTCGTTCACCCAGCCATTTCGGAGGTCGGGCATGCCGAGCTTGTTCTTCGTCTGCGCCTCGAATACGGGGTTCTGCACCCTCACCGCTATCGCGCCGACGATGCCGTCGCGGACGTCGTCGCCGTCGAAGTGCTTTTTGGAGAACTCGTTGACCGCCTTCAGAAGCCCTTCCTTGAAGGCGGTCAGGTGCGTCCCTCCGTCCGTCGTGTACTGGCCGTTGACAAATGAGAAATAGCTTTCGCTGAACCTGTTCGTGTGGACGAACACGAGTTCAAGTTCCTTTGAGCGGTAGTGGAATGGCTCGTAGAGCTTCTCGATGTCGGCCTCGTCGCGGATTAGGTCAAGCAATCCGTTCTCGGATACGATTTTAGTTCCATTGTAATCCAGCGTCAGGCCGGCGTTGAGGTAGGCGTACATCTTCATGCGCCGCTCAACATGCTCCTCCAGGAACTGGAATTTCTTGAAGAGTTCGGGGTCGGGGTGGAATTCAATCAGAGTCCCGTTGCGTTCCTGCGACTTCAGCTTTCCGCGCTTCTTTGAAACAAGGACGCCCTTCTCAAAAAAGGCCTCCGAGAATTCGCCTTCGCGGACAGAACGGACGTGGAACCTGTCCGAAAGGGCGTTGACGGCCTTGGTTCCGACGCCGTTCATGCCCACGGAGAACTGGAAGACCTTGTCGTCGAACTTGCCGCCGGTGTTCATCTTCGAGACGCAGTCGACGACCTTCCCAAGTGGAATGCCCCGCCCGTAGTCGCGCACCGAGACGTCCCCGGAATTGAAGTCGAGCCTGACTTCAACCTTCTTGCCGAAGCCCATTATGAATTCGTCGATGGCGTTGTCGACGACCTCCTTCAGGAGGATGTATATGCCGTCCTCGTATTGGGCGCCGTCGCCGAGCCGGCCAATATACATTCCGGTCCTTCGGCGGATATGCTCCATCGGATCAAGTGAAATAATCTGGCTGTCGTTGTAGTCAGCCAGTGTTGCCTGCTGTTCTGCCATGTTTTCTTCCGTCAAAATCTCCCTCATATTCTACCAAAAATCCGGGCGGCCATGCGCGGCCGGGCGATTTGGCGCGAGAATGGCGCTACCGTCGCACGATTTCGTAGAAGATGGTGGCGCAGGAGGGATCGATGGCGGTGTCGGCGGTGAAGGAGAGGAGGGTCGCCCGCGAGTGCGGTCCTTCGCGCCCGCCCTCGCGGCAGGACGCGGGGACCTCGGCAATGCGCCCGCCAGTGGGGGAGAGGCGGTAGACGGTAGGGGCGGCGGTGCCGCCGGCTGGGGAGAGCCGGAGGGAGATGGCGGCGCGGCCGCGGCGGACGAGCGGCGGGGTCGCGCCCTGCTCGATCCAGGAGCGCACCTCGGGGCAGTCGAAGACGGCGCCGGAGTTGGCGGCGTCGGTGACGTGCGCGACGAGGATGCGCCGCGATTCCTCCAGCGGGGCGCCGTCGAGCGATGTCGCCCAGACGGCGGCCGGCCTGTCCTGCGCCTCGCCGGCAACGGCGAGGTCAAAAACCAGGGCCCCGCACTCCAGCGCCCCGCCTTCGGCGAAGCCGCCGCAGGTGCGCGGCGTGATTGCCCGGAACGAGCCGTCTTCGCGACGGGGCGCCGCCCCGCCGCCAGAAGTGAAAACCGCTGCATCGGGCGTACCTTGCTCGCAGATGGCAGGCTCCGATGGCGCGGCTTGCCCGCTCGTGGCTGTCGTTTTCACTTCTGCCGGTGCGGCTGTGCCGCCTCGGATTTCGAGCCGCGCCCCGACGCGGCACCCCCACGCGCTGACCCCTTTGCGCGCGGTGCCGAACTGGCGCGCCGCGGCCGTGGTCCGGAGCTGCGCTTCGCGCCACGTTTCGGCGCTTTCGGTTTCGGGCGGAAGCGGCGGCATGTCGCCGCGCAGGAAGAGGGCGAGCGTGGCGTATTCGCTTGCGCGCTGGATCGGGTCGCCGTGCAGGTCGAAGAACCGGATCGGCACGGAGCCGGGCGCCTCGACGCCCTGCTTGTTGTGGCTCCACGCGAAGCGCCAGAGCCCGCTCCAGCCTTGCAGCGCGGCGAGCGAGCCCGCGACGAGGCCGCTTGCGGCGCGGTGGCGCCCTGGCGCGGCCCAGTTCCACTCGGTTATGCAGAAGGGCTTGCCGAAGACGCGCCGCCACGCTGCGCTCGGGACGCCGCCGTTCACGACGAGCGGGTTTTCGGCTTCGATGACGGTCGGGAACTGCCAGTTCTTGCCGAGAAAGCGCGGGTGGTAGGCGTAGAAGTGCGTGTCAACGTAGCCGAAGGCCTGCATCGGCACGAGGTACTGCCCCGGATAGTAGCCGGCGTTGAGGTTGGAGAGCGGGGCGCGGCAGCCCAGCGCGCGCACTTCCGCTTCGAGGCGCGCGAAGAGCGTCGCCTCGCGCTCTGCCAGGAAGCGCGCCAGATTGCCGGACGCTGCGCCGTAGACATCGGTGGGGAGCGGCGCGCCGCCGCTCCATTCCGCCCACGCCTCCGCGAATCCGGGGCATTTCTTCAGGCCGTCCACGCCGTCGCGGCCGAGGTTGCCTTCGTTGATGAACCCGAGGGCGCAGAGCGCCGGCTCTTCGGCGAGAGTCCGGCCCGTGTAGCGGTTTTTGTGGCCGAGGAAGAGGCGCGTCCACGCGACGAGGTTGGAGTACGCCGGCTCGTAGAAGGCGCACATCAGCTTGAACTCGCGGTCTGGAACCGTGCCGGGCCTGTCGATGCCGATGGCGCGCCAGGTCATGCCCTTCGTGCGCGAGACGAACAGGTCGGTGGTGATGTAGAGCCCGTGGCGGATGCAGGCGGCGACGAGGGCGTCGAACTTCTCCCAGTTCCGGTCCGGCACGTCGAGCGCCGCGCCGTCGCCGCGCGGCTTTGCGCCCGAGAGGAAGGCCTCGTGGTGGTGGATGCGCACGGAATTGAAGCCCATGCGCGCAAGATTCGCGGCGAAGCGGTCCGCGTTTTCGGGCTCGGGGACGTTCGCGCCGTGCACGAGGTTGACGCCGCAGAAGCGGACTTCCTCTCTGGGACGCCCCTCGAACTCAAAGCGCTCGCCGACGGCCACGACGCGGCCGAATTTCCCGGCCGGCTCATGGTGCGGCACGACGGCCGAGAAGTCGAGCGCCGAACCGGGCTCGATCCAGTCAGTGCCTGGCGCGGGCGGCGGAAGGGGAATCCAATCCGGGCCGGCTTCGACGCGGACGGTTTCGGGGATGCTGAGGGAAAGCGGTGCGTTGGGCACCCGGAAGATCACCCGCGTCCCGTATTCCCGCCCGGCCTCCATTTCGTCCGCCGCGAGAATGATGCGCAGCGAAACGTTCTGCGAACCCCAGCGGATGTTGTCCTGCACGAGGATTTCCTGCGGTTCGGAAAACTCCAGCGTGAGCCACGGGGAAATGGATGTGGCGATGGCGCCATCGCCATCGTGCGACGGCGATGGCGCCGTCGCCACATCATCCACCGCACCGAGGAACTCGAATCTCCGCACCTTGCCGGAGAAGATGTGCGGGGAGGGCGGGATTGCTGTGCCGACGGCAATATGGGTGTCGTCGGCGCGAAGGCCGCCGGGGATGGCTGCCTTCGGGACCGTGCACTGGATGCCGGCGAAGCGCGGGGAGCCGTTTCGGCTGGCCGTCACGCTCCATTCGGCTTCGATTCCGCCGTCGCCCGTCTCGCGGAAATCGGCGCGACCGTTGAGGACAAGCCCGAAGTCGGCGGCGTTTTCCGTGGCGGGGCTGCACTCGATCACGAACGCGCCGCCGGGCGTCCCGGAAGAGCCGTGGGGCTTCCAGTTGGAATCGAAGGACCAGGGAACGAACGTCGCACCGCCCGGCAGCGAGAGCCCGCCGCCGAAAGTGGCGGCGGCCCGGGCGAGTCCGGGGGAGGGGACGGTTTCGCCAGCTGGCCGCATCCCGCTCCCGGACGCGGCGGCCGCAAGGAGAAGCGCGGCGATGGATTTTGCAAGGCGTTTGCGGATGTCTCTCATTGCTCGTCGAAAACCCGGACGAAATCAACCTCGAAGAAATCCGGGAGCGACGCGTCGAAGAGGGCGGGATCGGGCTTGCCCCACGTGCGGCGGCCGGCGGTGAGCCCGCCGTCGTTCCCGGCGCGGCGGTAGCCGCCCGCTTCGGTCGAGACGAGGACGAACTGCTCGGTGAGCGAGACCGGCGCGTTCTGCTCGCCGACCTTCTTGCCGTTGGCGTAGAAGGAGTAGCCGCGCGGCGACCAATCGACGCCGTAGTGGCACCAGCCGTCGGGCATCGTCTCGGCGTCGAAGGAGAAGTGCCCGAACCAGCGGCCCTCCTTGCCGTAGCCGTTCCAGCCGTTGCCGCAGACGATCTTGCCGTCCTTGTGCTGGCGGTAGCTCTCCATGATGTCGGTCTCGACGCCGCACGCGGCGGGGTCTGGCGAAGAGCCGATGCCTGGCGCCTGGAGCCAGAAGGCCGCGTGCCAGCCCGCGCACTTTGGCAGGCGGCAGCGGATTTCGTAGTAGCCGAACTTGTGCATGAAGAGCGGCGTCTTCTTCGGCCCGAAGGGCCAGAAGCCGCGCGCGTCCGGCTCGCGCGGGATGTCGTAGGTGAGCGAGCCGGTCTGGAGGTGGGGCGAGCAGAAGTCGTCGCCCTTCCTGAGCAGGTGGAGCCGCACCGTGCCGCGACCCGTCATCTCGACGCCCTCGAAGTCGTGGGCGAAGGCGGGGAAGTCCTGCCCCCAGAACGACTCGCGGCACATCCACTTGGTCTTGTCGATCTCGGTGCCGTCGAACTCGTCGTGCCAGGCGAGGCGCCACGACTTGCCGGGCGGCAGGAGCGACGGCGCGCGGTCGGCGACGGCGGCGGTCGGGATGCCGGTTGCGGGAACGGGGGAGATGTCTATTTCTGTAAAGGGCATGACCAAAAACCTGAAAGGGCTTGCAGGCCCGAATCATCGCGGGACTGCGGAGAAAAGGCAAGAAACGCTAGAACTCGAACGCGAGGCGGATGCCGTTGGCCTCGGCGGCGGCGGTCACGCTTTGGCTCGTGTTGCGGTAGGCGCTGCGGCAACCATATGCGTCAGAGGACGTGGATCCGCCGCGCTTGACGCAGGTCCCGTCGATTTTCGGCATGTCGCCAATCGGATTGACTACGGCCTCGGAGGTGTAGGTGCGCGCCGAATCGCGGCAAAGCTCCCACACTCCGCCGTGGAAGTCGTAGAGTCCCCAGGCGTTGGGCTTTTTGGTCGCCACCTGGTGATCGGAATCGCCTGAGTTGTTTTTGTACCAGGCGAGTTTGTCGAGATTCGCGGAGACCGTCGGTTTCGTGGAGGTCAAGTCCGGATCCCACGGGGAGCCGTCGTTGAAGGTGCTGGCGGTATCGGCGCGGCAGGCGTATTCCCATTGCGCCTCCGTAGGGAGGCCGAATCCGTGGAGGCCTGTTTTTTCGGCAAGTCGCGCAAAGACGGTGTCCGAGCGCGTGGGGGAGTCGATGGTGTGGGTGTATCGGATCCACCGGGCCGGACAGGCCTCGTAGCCATCGACTGTCAAGTTTGTGATCTTGCCGGCCATGTTCGTCCATTGCTTGCGCGTGACGGGCGTGACGCCGATGAAGAAGGGCTTGGTGAGCGTCACCTGATGCCGCGTCTCGTTCGCATAGTGGTTCAGTTCGTCCTCAGGCGACCCCATGTGGAACGTGCCGGCGGGGACGCACTTGAGCCAGAGCTCGTCCCAGAGGAAGGCTTTGCTCGTCAAGTCCGGTTCGACGGAGCCGAAGTGGGTCGGCCATGCATCGGCCTCCATGCCGCCCGAGACGTCGACGCGCAGGTAGACGCCTTCCAGGTGGTTCGTGTAGTGCGCCGAGACGACGACGGTCGCGTTGGAGGCGAGGTTGCCCTTCCAGTCGGTGCGGGCCTTCCAGACGATCTTCTTTCCGGTGCCGTCGGCGACGAAGTCCGAGAGCGAGGCCGAGACGTCGCCGGAGAGAGTCTGCACGGCGGAGACGGGCAACGGGACGCCGTTTGTGAGCACGTCGAGCGTGACGAACGCCGGCTCGCCGCCGTTGTCGAGGTCGTAGCTCACGATCACGTCCTGCTCGCCGTTCTGCGTGAAGGAGACGTTTGAGACCTGCGCAAGGTGATCGACGTTCACGGTATCGGCGGCTACGACGGCGGAAAGGGGAAGAAGAGCGAGAAAAAGGGAGTTTTTCATGGTTGAAATTTCCGGAGTTTTGGTTTCGAATGCAGTCGATTGCAATCGATTGCATTCGGCATTATTTATCTCACGACCAGCACGAAGGCGAGGTCGGTCGCCGTGTCGATGTAGCTGTCGGCGAGGGCTTCCGAGCCGAGTCGCCATCCGGCGAGCGTCGCGGCGGGGCGCGTTTCGAGGAACCCAACCTCGGAGTCGCCGAAGCCGCGCTGCGCGCCCTGCGCCGCCTGGGCGGCGTCGCCCTCGTCGGTCTCCACCACGACACGGAAGCCGTTGATTTCCGTTTGGGCGTTCGGCACGTTTTGCGTGTCGCTGTGCCGCCGATAGTAGGAATTGCAGGCGGATGCGTTTAGCGTGTACGCGCCGCCGCGGGAAACGCGGAGCGTCCCGCTTGTGGCACCGACCGGATCGGTCGCATCGTCGACGGAATACGCCCCGTACCAGTCACGGCAGAATTCCAGGACGTTGCCGTAAAAATCGTAGAAGTCCCAGTCGCTCGGCTTCAATTTGGCGACAGGGTGCGGAACCCCTTTCGCGTTCGCCTGACCCCAGCCGAGCGCCGCGTAGCCGTTGTTCGCGCTGGCGCTGCCGTCGTTGAGTTCGTCGCCGGAATGTCCGGCTCGGCAGGCGTATTCCCACTGCGCTTCGGTGGGGAGATCGAATTGGAGCGTCGTTTTGTTGCGGAGGCGCGCGATGACGCGGTTGTCGTTGCCGATGTCGTCCTGGTTTTCGCCGGGCCAGTTCGTGCCGCGGAACTGGACATAGTTCACGAGCGTGACGGGATACGCCTCCTTGCCTTCGAAATCGTCTTTGCCGTTCGGGTACTCGTTGCGGAGGTAGACGTACTGCGCGCGCGTCACGGGCACGACGCCGCAGTAGAAATCGCGCGAGAGCGTGACGTTGTGGACGGGTTCGCAACTGTCCGCTCTAGTGTCGCCGTTGTCGTAGCCCATCGCGAAGGTCCCGGCCGGGACGCGGCGGAGCCAGAGCTCCGTCGTGTAGAAGGCGGGGCTGTTGATGTCGGGCTTGCAGGCGGTGTATTGGACGGGCCAGTAGGTGGAGTCCTTGCCGCGCGAGAGATCGACGACCATGTAGAGGCCCTCGAAGTGGTTCGTGGCGAGGGCGGTCACGCGGACGGCGGCGTCCGTGAGGCCGACGTTCGGGAGGTCGGCGCGGGCCTTCCACACAATCGACTTTCCGGTGCCGGGTTCGACGAGCGAGGCGGTGTCGGCGGGGGTGGTGGAGACGTCGCCGATGACGCTCTTCACGCGCGTGGCGCCGACGGAGACGCCGTTGGTGAGGACGTCGAGCGAGACGAAGGCCGGTTCGCCGTCCGACGTGACAAGGTCGTAGGTGACCTTGACGTCGTGCGAGGCGGCGTCCTGCGTGAAGGCCACGTTCGAGACCGAGACCGTGACCGTGGCGGATGCGGCGCCGGCCGCGATTGCGGCAAAGGCGGCAGCCATGCCGGTGCGCGGGCGGTTCGCCCGCAGAATTGCCCGAATATTGTTCATTATTTTCTCCTCCTGTGCCAGATATTCTAACGCAGAAGGAGGAGGAAAGTCGGAATTTTGAGAAAAATATTTTGCGGGTACAGGCGGAGTTCCATTGGGGCGTTCCAAATTCTATTTCAGCCAGGAGTTGCGCTTGCGCCATTCGCGCATGGACATTCCGTAGCGGGAGCGGAAGAGCTTGTCGAGAGCGCTGTCGCTCCCAAAGCCGCACATTCCCGCGATTGCGCCGATGGCGGTATCGGTTTTAGCGAGGAGCGTGGAGGCCTGTTCCATCCGCACATGGATGATTTCGTCGAGGACTGAATGGCCGAGTGCTTCGCGGAATCGGAGGTCGAAGAGGCGGCGGGACCCGGGGAAGCGGGCGGCGAGGTCGCGGGCGGTGAGGCCGTTGCAGGCTTCGCGCCGGATCATCTCCAGCGCCTTGAGGATGTGCGGTTCGCGCCGGCCGCGGCCGCGGGTCGATTCGCGCCGTTCGACGAACAGCGGGCCGACCCGCTCGACGTGGCGCGGCGCGCAAGTGCCGCGCATCCTATCGTCCAGCAGCCGCGCCGCGATGTAGCCGACGCGTTCGAAGTCGAAGAGCAGCCGCGAGACGTTCTCCGGCGGCGGGGTGTCGGTTTCCTCGCTTCCGGCGGTGCAGAATATCGCCAGGTCGCGCGGGACGTTGCGGGACGCCGCGCGCGCCGCGTCGAGGATGTTCCTCGCGGTCGGCCCCTGCACGGCGAAGATCGCGCATCCGCGCGGCAGCCCCGCCACCCATTCGCGGATGCGCGCGATGTAGGATTCGACGCTTTCGCCCATTTCCGCCTCCAGGACGATGCACCTCTTCCCGCACGCTTCGACGCGCCTTTTGAAGGCCGCTATGCGGTATGCGCTCCATTCGTGCGGACGAACGAAGCCCACGGCGGCGTAGCAGGACGGCTTAAGGGCGGAAAGCTCCCGAAGCGCGGTGTCCGCCACAGCGTCGAAGTCGATGATGACACGGGGGGCGTCGCCGCAGAGCGCCCCGTCGAGAACGTCGATGTACGCGACCGGGACGCGCCCGAACAGGGTCGGCGGGAGGTCGTCCATGCGGCCGTCGCCCTCAACTATGCAGCCGGCCGGCCCGTGGCGCGCGATGATGCCCCCGATCATCGAGGCGCGCGAATCCTGGCGCCGGAGTTCCTCCACCTCCCAGCCGCGCGCGGCGGCGTAGCGCCGCATGCCTGCCAGCCTCGCGAGCTGGCAGGTGTCGCCCGAAATCATGTGAAGATAGAGGATTTTGGGGCGGCTCACGGCGGGGGTCAGCTCCGGACGGTGGAGAGTTCCAGCACGAACGAGTCGTCGCCGGGGCCGAGGTCGAAGGGGATGCCGGCGGCGGCGAGCGCGGCGCCGGAGAACGCCCTGCCTGAAAAGGCCGTGTGGGGGTTCTGTGCCTCGCCCGGAAGGACGGGTCTGTCCTGTGCCTCGCCCGGAAGGGCGAGGTCTATCTCCCGGATGCGGTAGCGCCGGTCCGGATCGAGGCCGAGTAGGCGCAGCGGCGCAAGGCGGCCGTCGCTGGCCTTGCGCGAGAGGCCGCAGACCGTGACGACGGCGCGTCTGCGGTCCGGCGCGACGAACAGCAGCGCCGCGTGGTCGCCCTCGTAGGGGGAGGCGAGCCGGTAGGTGTCGCCGCCCTGTATTACCGGGCGCAGCCGCTTGTACTCCGCGACGCGCCGGCGCGCGTAGGCAATTTCCCCTTCCGAGAGTTCTTCTGGCCGGAGTTCGATGCCGAGGCGGCCGGAAAAGGCCACGTCGAAGCGGTACTTGAGGGAAGAGGAGCGGCGCGTGTGGCGGTTAGGCGAGGCGGTGACGTGCGCAGCCATGGCGCAGGCGGGGAGGAACTGGCCCCAGCCCCACTGGATGAGGGCGCGTTGCTGCGCCCCGGTGTTGTCCGAGGCCCAGAATTCGTCGGCGAATGCGAGCGCCCCGAAATCGGTGCGGCCGCCGCCGCTCGCGCACGACTGGAAGACGATGCGCGGGTGTGCGGCGCGGAGGCGGGCGAGGATTTCGTATAGTCCGGCGGCGTAGTCGAACCAGAGATTGCCCTGCCGCTCCGGTCCTAGCCAGGGCGAGGCGAAGTTGGCAATTTCGGCGTTGGCGTCGATTTTCACGTAGGAGAGGCCGGGGACGGCGCGGATGGCGTCGTCAACCGCGCGGAAAACGGCATCGCGCACGGCGGGGTTGGGCAGGTCGAGCACGACCTGGCCGCCGCCGCGCTGGAGGCGCCGCGGACGGCCCGGCTCCCGCAGGGCCCAGTCGGGGTGGTTGCGCAGCAGTTCGCTTTCGACGTCGGCCATCTCCGGCTCGAACCAGAGGCCGAGCTTGAGGCCGCGCTTCTTCGCCTCCCGGGCTAGCGGCGCGAGTCCGCCGGGGAACTTCGCCGGATCGTGCGTCCAGTCGCCGAGGCCGTGCCCGGCGTCGTTGCGCGCGAAGGCGCCGCGGCCGAACCAGCCGTCGTCCACCACGAAGCATTCCGCGCCGAGGGCCCTGGCTCCGTCCATCATCGCGACGAGGCGCTTTTCCGAAAGGTCGAACTTGACGCCTTCCCACGAATTGAGGACGATTGGGCGCGGGGCGCCCGCATGCGGCATGAGGTGGCGGCGCGCCCAGGCGTGGAGGGCGCGCGAGGCGGCGCCCTTGCCGCGCTCCGACCACGAAAAGACGAATTTCGGAAGAGCCAGCGTCCGGCCCGGCTCAAGGACGTAGGGGCCGGAGAGGTTTGCGGCTCCGGCCGAAACGCGAAGCTCGTGCGACCACTCGTGGCGGAAGCGCATTTCCCACGCGCCGCTCCAGCAGAGCGCGCCGGCGAGGACCGCGCCGCTCTCCTCCCGCGCCGGTGCCGGTCCGACCGAGAGCATGAACGCCGGGGCGTTCTCCCAGGAATCGTGGACTCCGCTGCGGGCGCCGAGGACGACCTCGCGTCCGCGCAGCAGTTCGTCCTCCGCGACGTTCGCCTCGCTCGCCCAATGGCCGGAGAGCGAGAGCAGGTGGAACCTGTCGCCAAGCCCAGTAGTTTCGAGGCAGAATGAATCCATGCGCGACAGCGCGACCGGCCCCTCCTCATCGTGGCGCAGCTCGACCCATGTCTCGAAGACGTCGCAGTCCGCGTGCGCGACGAAGTGCTGCACGGCCGTGAACGACGGATGCGCCTTGTCGGCGTATGTGATTGCGACGTGGCTTCCTTTAGCCGCAAAGGGCGCAGGGTTCCCAAGGGAACTATCTGACTGCGAGCCAACTTTGCGCCCATTGCGTTCTTTGCGGCTGGAATTATCGCATGCGATTCCCGTACACGTCCAGTCCACCGAGCAGTCGCCGTCCGCGTGGCGCACCTGGAGCGCGCCGCGGGAGTTGCCGAGCGCGAAGCCGTTCTGCCCGCGCGTCGAGCCGAACGCGGGGTATGTCTCCGCCGTGCCGGCGGCGAGGTGGTTGCAGGCATACGGGCGGGCGGCGGCGAGGACGGCCAGCTCATCGGGATCGCCGCCCTTCGCGCCGAGGTGGGCGAAAGCCCAGACGTCGCCCCGCCTTGCCAGGACAAGCAGCGTGTCCGGCGTTTCAAGGCAAATCGTATTATCCCCTTTCATTTGGCGTCGAACCGTCATGGCGATGCGAGGGTGCCTGAATCGTATTTGGTGGCCTTCTGGACGCCGCCGATGCCCATGGCGGCGTCGAAGCCGCCGTCAACCGTCCAGTTGGCCATGCCCTTCGGGTGCCAGCCGTGGGTGCATCCCTGGTTCCATGTGATTTTCTTTGGGACCTCGAGGACGTTGTAGAGGACTGCGAGCGACGACGGGGGCGACACGTAGTCCCCCAGGCCGGCCCCGGCGATTTCGACGGGGCACGTTACGCGGCGCGCCGCGAAGACCGCGTCGAAGTACGCCATTTCGGGGAACCAGCAGTTGGGGCGGTAGGTGGATTTCAGACGCTTGAATTCCGCCTGGCCGGTCCAGTCGAGGCCCCAGGTGACGCTTGTCGTGATCTTGGTGACGCGGTGGAAGCGCGAGGCGGCCATGAGCGCCTGCCAGCCGCCCTGGCTTCCGGCGGAGAGCGAGAGGTTCGCGCCGTCCCATTCCGGCAGGGTGGCGATCCATTCAAGCGCGCGGATTGCGCGCAGGGCCATTCCGAGCCAGTAGCTGGATTCGCGGTGGCTGTTGCTATCCGGGTCGAAGCCGTAGCCGTATCCGGGCTTGGAGACGGACGCGAAGAAGCCCCTGACATATTCGTCCCCGCGGCCGAGGTCGAAGCCGTGGCCGTTGGACTCAAAGCGTATGCGGTCGTGCGGCGGCGACGACGGTGGCAGGTGGTCGGCCGTCGAGGCGCCGCGGTACGACACTTCGGCCGGGAGGCGGTTCGTCGCCGAGGCGCCGGCGGGGATTGTCAGCCAGCCCGTTACGGGGTTGGGGCCGGCGCAGGCGATCTTGACGGCGTAGAGCCTCACCTTGCCGTCGGGGCAGGGCGTTGGGGTCAGTTCGGCCGCGACGGGGACGTCCGCAAGGGCGGCGTCCTGGGCGCTCCAGAATTCGTCGTAGTCGGCCGGTTCGGTGCCGGGGCGAAGGGCCTCCGGCGAGACGGCCGCGCCCCCCATGAAGAATACGCGCGGCTCCCAGCGGTGGTTCTTGCGGACGCGCCTGCCGTCGGCCGTTACCACGTTGGCCTCGACGCAGACGAATCCCGGCGAGTCGCAGGACGTGCGGATTACAAGCGGCGCATCGCGGGTGGGCAGCGGCGCCCGTCCGGATTCGGTCCTGCCGTCGTCGCCCCGGCGCTCCCAGTCAACGAAGAAAATGCCTTTGGGGATGTCGCCGGCCGCGCCGTCCAGCCAGATGGAGAAGGCCATCTCCTCGCCGGGCTTGAAGAACGGGCAGTCGCGTCCGAGCGAGCCAAGCAGCGTGGCGGAGTCCCAGTTTACTTCGGCAAGGGCGGCCGCTCCAAAGAGAATTGTGGCCATTGCGGCTGGAATGGATTGCATCGGCATTGTGGAATGGGTATGGGGGGCATGGATTTGGCCGCAGGGGCCGTGAAAAACCGCGGCCTTGCCTATCCGACGGTCACGAGCTCGTAGTCGCGCGTCCCGGCGCCGACCTTCTCCGCGTGGACGAGCTGGCGCGTCCAGTCAGTCCCCTCGCAGACGGAGCTGAGGTGGTCGCGGCCGCAGTCGCCGCGGTCGCCCAGCGCGCTGTCGCGGTTGGGGTCCGCGGCGTTTACGGCGTCGGCCGCCGCCTGGTCGCAGGCGACTGGGTCGAATGACGCGAAGATGCCGACGTCGGGCACGATTGGCGCGTCGTTTTCGCTATGGCAGTCGCAGTTGGGCGAGATGTCCATCGCGATGTCGATGTGGAAATTGGGGCGGTTCTGGATGACGGCCTTTGCGTATTCCGCCATCTTGCAGTCGAGGAGATCCGGGGCGTTCCAGTTGGAGGGCGAGATCGCGTCCGCCGGGCATACGCCGATGCAGCGTCCGCAGCCGAGGCACTTGTTTTCGTCGATTACGCACTTGCGGTTAACTATCGACGGGGCGCCGTGGGCGCAGATGCGGGCGCACTTGCCGCATCCCACGCACTTGTCGGCCTCGACGGACACCTTGCCGTCGCAGTGCTGGGCCATCTTGCCGGCGCGGGAGCCGCAGCCCATGCCGAGATTCTTGATCGCGCCGCCCATCCCGCACATCTCATGGCCCTTGAAGTGGTTCAGCGTGATGATGATGTCGGCGTCCATCACGGCGCGGCCTATCAGAGCCTCCTTGAGGACTATGCCGCCCTCGATCGGCACGGCCACCTCGTCTGTCCCCTTGAGCCCGTCGCCTATGATGACGGGGCAGTCCACGTTGTATGGCAGGAACCCGTTGAGCCAGGCGGTCTCGATGTGTTCGATGGCGTCCTTGCGCGAACCGACGTACAGCGTGTTGCAGTCCGTCAGGAAAGGCTTGCCGCCGAGGGCCTTGACCTTGTCCACCACCGTGCGGGCGAAGTTCGGGCGCAGGAAGGCGAGGTTGCCGCGCTCGCCGAAATGTATCTTGATCGCGGCGAACTTCCGGTTGAAGTCGATGCCGGCGAATCCGGCCTTGTCCATTACGCGGGAAAGCTTTCCGCAGAGACCGTCGCCAAGCGCGCGGGTGCGCATCGATGTGAAGAAGACTTTTGATTTCATGCCTTTAAGGGTTGAAAGGTTGAAAGGTTGAAAAGTTGAAAGGTTGAAAGGTTGAAGGGTTGAAAGGTTGAAAGGTCATGTGGCCTGTGGATTGCCGCCGGCGGCCTTGCGGCCGCGGCGGGAGTCGCACCATTTCGCGACGGGGCAGCCGTCGCAGTGCGGGTTGCGCGGGGTGCATCGGCTCTGCCCGAAGGCGACGATGTAGCTGTTCCAGCACATCCAGTACTCTTCGGGCAGGGTTTTCCGGAGGGCCATCTCCGTTTCAAATGGGGTCTTCGTCCTTACGAGACCGAAGCGGTTGGATATCCTGTGGACATGGATGTCCACGCAGATGGCCGGCTTCCTGAAGCCAAGGGCCACCACGAGGTTGGCCGTCTTGCGGCCGACGCCGGGCAGTTCGCAGAGGCCCTCGACGGTGTCGGGAAGGACGCCGCCGAAGCGCTCTCGCAGCACGGCCGGAAGCTCGTGGAGGTGCTGCGCCTTGACATGGAAGAAGCCGACGGGGTATATCAGGCGCTCGATTTCCGCGACGGGCAGCGCCCCGAGCTTTTCCGGGGTGTCGGCGACCTCAAGCAGGCGGGCTATGGCGCCGGCGGTGCAGGCGTCCTTGGTCCTGGCGCTGAGGATTGTCCCAAGCAGTATGGCGAACGGGTCGGCCGACTGCGCGGCCATGAGGTCCATGACCGGGGCCCGGCGCGACTCGAATTCGCGCCTGAGCGCCGGGACAACCCATTTGAGATCGCCCACCTTCATCTGGGTCGCCCTACTCGGACTTTTCTGCCTTTTCGGCGAGGCGCTCCTCGATCATCTTGTTGATTTCCTTCGCGAAGGCTTCGAGCGCGATTTGCTTCTCTGCCTCCTTGAAGGCGCGCTCCTTCTGGGCGGCGGAAAGCTTTTTCGGCTTCTTGCCCTGGGCCATGTCCTTTTCGTCCTCGTTCTCCTGGAGTTTCTCCGCGCGCTCCTGGGCCTTGGCCTCGTCCGTGAACGCGGGGGAGAATGAGACCTTCATCGGCTTGAGCTTGTTGCCGAGGAACTTTTCTCCGACGTGCTCGGACGGGTTCTTCTGGAACTCCTTCTGGAGTTCCGAGACGATCTTCGGCAGCATCGCGTTGAAGGTCTTGATCTTGGCCTCAAGTTCCTTGGCCTGCTCGCGGTTCACCGTCACGAATGTCTTCTCGCCCAGGAAGTCGAAGACCGTGGCGACGAAGTAGTTCTCGGCGAAGGCGGATGTGGCGATTGCCAGCGCGGCGATTACGGGTGCCAGTTTGACGTGCATTTTAACCCCTTTTTTGGTTTGGTGTTAGGCTCGGATGAAGGACAGGACCTCGTCGCGCTTCGCTTCCATGAGCTGGCGGGTCTTAGCCTCAAGGTTGAGGCGGATTAGCGGCTCCGTGTTGGAGGCGCGGACGTTGAACCACCACCCGTCGGTGTCCCAGGCGTCCACCGACACGCCGTCGAGTTCGAAAATTTTCCCGGCGCCGGCGTATTTCGCCTTGATGCCGGCGAGGACTTCCGCCGGCGGGCGGGAGACGCGGGAGTTGATTTCTCCGGACTGCGAATACTTGCGAAGCGGGGCGATGAGTTCGCTGAGCGGCTTGTCGGACTTCGAGACGATGTTCGCGAGCGCGAATGTGGCCATCGAGGAGGACTCCGCCGTGGAGTTGGCCTTGAAGTAGTAGTGGCCCGAGAGTTCGCCGGCGAAGATGGCGTCGTTCTGGCGCATCTGCTCCTTGATGAAGGAGTGTCCGACGCGCGACATCATCGGGCGGCCGCCGGCGGCGGAGATCGTCTCGGCGGCGACCTTGGAGCTGCGGAGGTCGTAGAAGCAGACGGCGCCGGGGTTGGCGGCGAGGAGGTCCTCGGCCACGAGGGCGGTGATGAAGTCCATCGGGATTATCCCGCCCTTCTCGTCGACGAATCCCGCGCGGTCGGCGTCGCCGTCGAATGCCACGCCGAAGGCGTATTTGCCGGGGTTGGCGCGGATGAGGGCCTGGAGGTCGGCGAGCGTGGCCGTCTCAAGCGGGTTCGCGGCGTGGTTGGGGAATGTGCCGTCGAACGTCTCGTAGAGGCCGTCGTAGGTCAGGGGCGTGCCCTTGAATGCGAACGCCTCGCAGATGCCCATGCCGTTTGCGAAGTCGCAGGCGATGTGGAGCGGGCGCGCGAGGTGCGCGGTTTCGCGGACGTGGGCCGCGTATGCCGGGAGGATGTCGGCCTTCTCGACCGTCCCCTTCCTTTCGGCAACGGGGCCGAGGTCGTCCTCCCTGACCATCCGCTCGATGTCGGCGATTCCCGTTACGCCCGAAATCGGCACTGCGTTCGCGCGGCAGAGCTTGCAGCCGTTCCACTCCCTGGTGTTGTGGGACGCAGTTATCATTACGGAGCCGTCGGCGTGGAGCGTCGCGTTCGCGAAGTAGCTCATCGGCGTGGAGGCGTGCCCGATGTCGATGACGTCGGCGCCGGCGTCGGTCAGCCCCTTGGCGAATGCGGCGAACAGGGGTTCGGAGTGCGGGCGGATGTCGCGCGCGACGACGACGCGCCTGACCCCGGCGAAGCGGGCGTAAGCCCTTGCTATTTTGTAGAAGACATCGTCCGTCAGCTCCTTGCCGTAGACGCCGCGGATGTCGTAAGCCTTGAAAATACCTGCCATAGTGCGTTTACTATTATGATGAAGAAGAATACCAAATTGCCGTGCTTCGCGCAAGTGGCGCGCGAGCCTGGGCGCAGAGACTCGGAGGTTTCTGGCATTGTTTGCAAAAGTCATGTGCAATCATTCCATTCAGGGTATGGACAAGTGGCGCCAGTGTCCTTATTCTCCGCGCCACTGCGTCTCTGCGCTAAAATACTTGTGGAACGCCAGTGTTTCAGCGTATTCCGCGGTTGGAAAGCATGTGCGCCGGTGGTTTTGCGACTGCCTCGCTAGTGGGCGGCGCCGTCCCCCAGCCGCCGCATCAGGGTTAGGAATTTGGCGTCCGGGAGCACTCTGGAGGCGCGGACAATGCGGCGGGTTTCGAGGAGGCTCGCGCGGCGGCGCCGGTTGATGGCCGGGATTGCCAGAAGGGCGGCGAAGCGTTTCCAGCGCAGTGCGAGCAGCTGGAGCGCCGCGTAGGCGATGCAGCCAATGGCGAAGGGGAGAAGTATGCGCAAGCGCCCGTAGGACGAGAAGTTCGCGGAGAACGAGAACAGTATGTTGGCCAGATACTGGCGGATGACAATGTCGTTGTCGAGCCTGCCCGAAGTCATGCCGCAAAGATGCTGGACTGGCTGGGTGGGCACGAACCAGACCTCGCCGCCGGAAATCCACACCCTGTGGCAGAAGTCCGTCTCCTCATAGTAGTTCCCGAAGTGCCCGTGGAACAGGAATCCGCCGGCCCTGTCAATCGCCGAGCGCCTGATCATCATGAATGCGCCCTTTGCCGAGAACACCCTGGCCGGAGCGAGGTTGCCTGGGTCCGGCTTGCCGAACAGCCTGTATCTCTGGCGGCCATTCCAGCTGAGATCGGAGCCGCACTCGTCAAGCACTCCGCCCAGCCGCGGCAATGTCAGAGTGCCCTGCGCCACGCCGGCTCGGGGATGCGCGTCCATGAATCCGACGAGCGTCGCGAATGGGTCGCCATTGACGATGGTGTCATTGTTCAGCAGGCAGACGAACTCCGTGCCGCACAGCGGCAGGCCGAAGTTGTTGCCGCCGGCGAAGCCAAGGTTCGACGGTGCCGCAAGGTATTTTACAAATGGGTGGCCGGCGCAAATTTCGCGGGTGGACTGGGCGCCGGCGTTGTCCACTACAACGCATGGGGGCGCTGGCCTGACGGCCCCGGCGATCGAGTCGAGGCAGTCGCGGAGGAGGTCGTCGCCATTCCATGTCGCTATCAGTATCGTATAGCGTGGCTGAGCCATTGCCCTGTTCTCCGGTCATTGCCTGCGGCGCCGCCGGGACGATGTGGGGATGTGGAGTATGTCGCGGTATTTCGCGACTGTCCGGCGCTTGATGTCAACCCCGCCGCGCACAAGGATGTCGGTCAGCTCCTGGTCGGAATAGGGGTTCTCCGGGTTTTCCCCCTTCACGAGGGAGGCGATCTTTTCCATGACCGCCTTGTTGGAAAGGGCCGATGCGCCGTCGCCATCCCCGACCCTGACGCCCGAGGAGAAAAAGTAGCGCAGCTCGAATATCCCGCGCGGGGACCGCATGTACTTCCCGGCGGCGGCGCGGCTTACCGTGGTTTCGTGGCGCCCGATCTTCGCGGCGACGTCTCCAAGGGTGAGCGGCTTTAGCCGCGAGACGCCGAAATTGAAGAAATCCTGCTGGTGCTCGACAATCGCCTGCCCGACGCGGAGTATGGTCTCCGAACGCTGCTCCAGACTGCGCGCCAGGGCTTCCGCGCCGTGCAGGTGTTCGCGGATGTAGCTCTTGTCATCGGCCGACATTGAGTCGTCTTCCAGATATTGCCGCAGGCTTTCGTTGACGACGATGCGCGGCGCGGTGTCGGCGTCGTACTGCGCGACCCAGCGCCCGGACTTGTCGCGCACGACTTCTATTTCAGGAATCACGTAGTCGGTCGGGGCGATGGCGTCGAACTCCGCCACGGGGTTAGGGGGGAGCGCCTTGATGAGGGCGATTGCCTCTGACACCGCCTCCCGCGTGGCGCCAAGCCTGGAGGCGATTGCGGCCTCGCGCCCGCCGGCGGCGAGGTCGTCGATGCAGTCGCGCGCGATTCGCTCCGCCAGCGGCGTCGCGGGGCGCGGGGTGGCGCGCAGCTGGAGGACGATTCGCTCGGAGGCGCTGCGCGCGGCTATGCCGGGCGGGTCGAATTCGGCCTGCATTTTCGCCAATGTGCGCTCGACGTCGGCTATTGGCGCGCCAGTCACCTCGGCGACTTCGGCGGTTGTCACCGCCAGCAGCCCGGTGGAGCTCAGGTTCGCCACCAGCGTCTCCGCGATGGACTCCTCCTCAGGAGTGAAGTCGGAGGTGAGGATCTGGCTGCGCAGGTGCTGCTCCAGCGATACCGGCTGGCGCAGCGACTCGAACATGTAGCGGCGGCGCTCCTCGGCGTCGTCCCCGGCCGGCGCGGGGGACGGCGCGTCGTGGATCTGGATGTCGTCGTCGTTTTCCGAGGCTTCCGCCTCGGCCTCCAGCCCGTCCCTGTCGATCGGCGGGGCGTCCAGCTCCAGCGATGGCGATACGACCTCCTCGATGGCCGGGTTTGATTCAGCCTCCTCGCGGATTTTCTGCTCAAGCGCCATCAGCGGAAGCTGGAGTATGTCGAGCGACTGCCGCTGAAGCGGCGACATCGTCATCGTCTGCTTCTGGCGCTGCGACTGGTGGAGGCTTAGTGACTGGATGGGCATTTTTGTGAATGTTTGCGGTTGCCGCCGGTTGCCGCCGGAGGCAATCGAATGTCCTCGATGAGCTTCCCGGCGTCATCGCCAAGTTCGGCCAGCCAGCGGCGCTCGCGGCGGTGCATCGCCGTGCGCCGCGCCGGGGTGTCGTCGTCGCGGCCGGAGAGGTGGTCGAAGGCGTGCGCGATGTAGTAGGCCAGCTCAAGCGACGGGTTCTCGGGACGCTGGGCCACCGCGCATTCGACGTTGACTACAATCTCCGCCGAAGGCTCGTCCTCGACCCCCGGTATCGGCTCGCAGGGAAGGGTGATCACATCCGTCGGGCCGGAGTGGCCGACCGCGGCCTCGTTCACCGGGGCGATGCCGGCGTCGTCGCACAGGATTACCGTCACCTCGCCAATCTTCACGCCGGCCATTCCCGCGAGCCTGCGGGCAACCGAAACCATGTCCTTCCGTCGCGGCTTTGCCATGTGCTGGCGATTTTCGATTTCGACACGCATTGTGGCTCGGTTCCCGCGGGCGCCCCCGTCTCGGGAACCCCGCGCTCGACTACTCGTCGAATATCTTGAAGAACTGGACGAAATACGGGTAGTTGCCATCGTCGTCCGGTTCCGTGTCCCGCCATATCTGCGCGTACGCCGCGCGCGACGCTAGGGTGGTGCCTAGGTCGTTGCGGACGTCGCTGCGGCCGAAGAACGGCGTGAACGCCTCGCCCCTGACGATGATCGAGAGGTTTACGCCGCGCGTGGAGAAGAGCCCGCATGAGTTGCGGATCGCCGCCTCGCGCCTCGCGTTTGTCGTGAAGAAACCCGTGATGGCCTGCTTCTCGTCGTTCTCAAACTCGTCGCCGTTCCTGTCGAGGCAGTCGAACATCCAGCCAAGCATGGAGGTCCTGCCGCGGAGCTTGATGTCGTCGGCCGGGTTGTCCAGGACCGGCGTGTCGGGGTCCACGTGGTGCCAGGTCTTTGCAAGGAGGCGGCCAAGCGACTCCGCGGTCTTCTCGTCAACGGTGACCATGTTCGACGACTTGAAGCCGTCGATGCTGTCCTCCTCGTCGTTTACGGCCATGCCGTTGAACACGGAGGCGAGCGCGATCGGGTCGGTGGAATTTATGTTGACAAGGCCGCGCACAGGTTTTTTGCGCCCGGAGAAGAAGTCGAGGACGTTGTGGAACGGGCGCTTTGATGGCAGCGCGTTGTAGAGCGACAGCTCAGGCTCTGTTTCGCTTTCCTGGAATTTTTCGCTTTCCTTTTCGTACCCGCACAGCCTGATTGTCGCGTAAGGCCCGATTGGCAGCCAGCCAAGCTCGCCGGCGGTGTCGATCCCGTCGTTCCTGACGACCATCTGGTGGAATGGTTCGCCCATGTCGCCGGCGAACTTCAGCCCTTCGCCCGGCCAGCTGACGCTGTCCACAACGCCCTTGAATTCGTCCTGGAGCCAGTTCTTGCCGCTGTCGTCCGTCAGGAACTCGCGCTGGAAGGCGGAAAAGCCCGAGGTCCAGTCGTCCGGGTCTTCGCCGCCGTTGTAGCCGATGAAGTATTCCTCGCCGCCCTCGCCGAAGAATTCGGGTTTGTTCTTGTCCTTGAACTTGCTCTGGAATTCCTTGAAGGCCGAGTGGTTGTCCGAACCCATCAGGCCAACCAGGTAGTCGGTCGCGTCGATGCCAAGGTCGGAGAGCCTCCTGTCGTACATCGCGGTGTCCGGGGCGCAGTGGGAGGAGAGGGCGGTAAGGGTGTTGGCGTCCTCGTCGCCGGCGTCGGAGTATGAATACATGCAGGCGAAGCGCGGGTCGATCTTCTCGCCCCAGATGACGAAGTTCACCGTCCTCTTCTTGATCTTGTAGTCGGGGCCGTCACCCTGCCGCTTCAGCGCCACCGCCGCCTCATCAGTGGAGTAGACCTCATCCCCCGTCTCCTCTGGCTCATCGGCGAACGCGCGCTTGACGCCGCCGTCGTCGCCCGTGGTGTCGTAGTACGCGGTCAGCCATTGGCGGTCGGCCGCGCCGGAGCTTTCGTATGCGCCGGGGTCGCCGGGGACGCGGTTGACGGTCACCCCCGCAAGGGTCTTGACGGAGCCGGCGGCGCAGACGTAGATGGAATCCGGGAGCTGGATCATCTTTTTCTCCTTGTCCTCATTGGAGATGGCCTTGGGATCCTCGATTGCCTCCGGCAGGTCGTTTGTGACGGTTACCGAGGGGATGTCGAAGCCGAAGGCGCCCTTGTCGAGGAACGATTCCGTGCGCTTGAAGAAGACGTCGGTCCCGTCCTTCACCCTGGAGAAATGCTGGCCGCCGCTGGATTGGATTTTCTCCGCGTACTTGGCCCACACCTCATCGAAGTCGCCGCCCTCCATGTAGATGCCGAGCTTGCCCTCCGCGGAGCCCTCCGAGGCCGCGTCGCCATCCGCCGTTTCGGCGCCTGGGTCGGAAAGCTGGTAGGAGAACGCGGTCTTGCCGTTAACCTCGATCGTGAAGGCGACGTGCTCGCCGTCGAAGACATCCGCCTTGATCTCGGGGAGTCCAAGCTCCGGGTCGGCCTCCTGGACGACCTTGTCCTTTTCGTAGACTTCCTCGCGTGTAATCGAGATGAGCGCCATGAAGCCGTTGAACAGCGGCACTGCCTCGGTGACGGGGCGGGCGAACTTCTGCTCGTCCACGGAGAGGAATGAGATTGAGTCGTCGTAGGCCGGTTCGTCGTCCTTGTCGGCGTAGTCGATGAGGCCGAGGTAGGCCCAGAGCGCCTGTTCGGACACCTTGTCGGCCTTCAGGGTGAAGGCGCCGGCCTTCCCGCCGCAGACCGTGCAACTGGAATCGGAGCAGGCGGCGTCGCTTATGTCCCTGCGCTTGCTCCGGAAGATGGTTGAAGACGCCGTCAGCCCGGACATCCAGAAACCGGCCATGATCGCCGCCTTGTGGCGCTTGAGCGACTTGATGTGTTCATCATCGCCGTCGCCGCCGATGCATATCTTGTTCTTGAATGGGAACCTGCCATTGGCGAAGATGTCGTTGTAGTCGGAGGCCGAAACTACATTCGTCGGGATGCGGTCGGGGGCGGAGAAGTTGAATGCCGAGTATGCGGCGCCGCTGGCGAAGTATTCGAGCAATTCCCCAGTTTCCGGGTCGTTGCCTTTGTTGTTGAGGGCGAGGATTTCGGCGACGGTGCCGAAGTTGCCGCCCCTGTTGGTCTCCTTGAGCTTCTTGATTGCCTCCTCATAATCTTCTTTTGGCTTGTTAGTAATTCGAATGTTTTCATTGCCTTTTCCGCTCTTTCTGTCGTTGTTGCGGGCGAAGAGGCGGGAGACCGGGACGATTTCGGAAGCCGAAGAGCCGAAGCCGCGCCTTTTGTCGGGGCCGTCGGCGCATATCGCCGGGATGTCCAGGTAGCCGGAGGTGTTGAAGGCCATGAAGGCGTAGCGCCCGATGACGTTGTTCATGTTTATGATGTTCGTGCCGCCGGTCATCGGCACCCATTCCGGCGCAATCCTGTCCCTTGTCTCCTCCGGGTGTTTTTTGTTGAGGTTGTCCGGCGTCGAGTAGTATTGCGCGTAGGCGCGGTGGCGGATGCCCTTGGAGAGGTAGCGCGCCATCTGGTCGGTGAAAAGCCTGGCCGGGGCCCTGCGGGACTCCTGTCCTTTCACAAGCTTGTGGTCGGCGGAGCCGAAGGTGTCCTTCCAGAAGTAGTTCGTCCGGGCGTCCGACGCCCCGTAGCCGCCGCTGTCGAGCGGCAGCCTCGGCTGGGTGGGGCAGCGCCAGACCAGGTTCTCGCGGTCGATCTGCTCGTTGTTGTAGTGGGTCCCGTCCTTGTCCCAGTGCGGGTAGCGGTTCGTTCCGATGTTCTGGTCAATCGCGGCGATCGCGTATGCTAGGGCGCTCTTCGCCGTCTGGCGCGCCATCGTCGTGTTGCGGGCGTTGGCCGAACTCGCGCGCTCGATGCGCATCATGATCGCGAAGGTGATGCTACTTATGACAAGCAGGGCGATGAGGCCCAGGACTATCACCAGCGCCATGCCCGAACGCGCGGACTGCGCGGATGACTTTTGAAGAACTGATTCGTTGGAGATAGACATTGCGTCGTCCTTGCTGTTCAGGCGGCCTTCACGCGGCCGCGGATTTGTTCCCGCCATCTTGAATCTTGAATCTTGAATTTCAAATTTCAAATTTCCGATTCCTCACGGCGCGAGCGTCCTGCACACGGGGAGGGCCACCGAAGTCTCGAACGAGGTCAGGTTGCGGTCGTTGCCCGTCTGCCTGGTGCTGTTGAAGGAAAGGCGGAACGGCGTCCCCCAGGGGTCGAGGACGGGGCCGTTTCCAGTGTAGTTCAGGAAAACCACGCCGTGCTCGTTGTCGGAATGGTCGGGGTTGGTGAGCGGTTCGAGCATGTTGGAGGTCACGGTGATCCCTGTCTGCCCGTCCACGCCGCTCGGCCACTCCTGGTAGAGGACGAAATACTGCTCCCAGGCGCTGATCATCTGGCGCAGCTGGGTCTCGGCCTTTGTGCGCTTGGCCAGGGCGCGGGCGCGGGTGAGCCCGCCGAACGACGCCATCATCAGCAGGGCGATGATCGTGATTACGGTCAGGAGTTCCGGAAGCGTGAAGCCGGCGCGTGAAATGCGCGCCTGCTGTAATGTGGATCTGGAATTGCTGCTCATGGCTACTGCCTTTTCTCGCCGACGTAGATGTCGTCGCGCGTCCCGAAGCGCCTGTCGGGGCCGGCGCACTGGCCGCTTACCGCCGAGGCGTGGCTGGTGTTGCGGATCGACGCCTGGATCGCGACCCTCTCCGGGTAGTCCGCGTTGCCGTCGATCTCGAACTTGAAGGAGTCGAGGGGCGAGGTCGTCGGGTGGTTGAGGCGCGATTCGGCCTTGTTGCCGCGCTTCCACTTGCCATTGTCGCCGACCTCCCAGTCCACGCACGTCCTCGTGACGGCGGAACCGCTGAAGGTGTACTTGATGTTCTGGACGAGGGTGCCCTCGGTCGCGTTGCCGGAGGTGGCGAAGAACTGGATTTCGGAGGAGGTGAACTTCGACTTCCCGTCGCTGTCGGAAATGTCGGCGAGCGCCGGATATTCGGACGGGTCTATCGCCTGGGAGAGGTCGCGCGAAATCATGCCCATGATGTTGCGCAGGGTGGCCTGGCTCTGGACGCGGTCCTCGCCGGTCTGGAAGGCCGCGCTCTGCTGCTGGAAGACCATGGAGACCATCACCACTATGACGAGCAGGATGGCGGTGGAGATCAATACTTCGATTAGCGAGAAGCCAGACTTGCTGTTCATATTTCCGTTCCGCTGAAGATGTCGTCCACGTCCGGCTGGAACACGAGGTCCAGGACGAACGGTGTGTTCAGGAATGGGTCGGCGTCGCGCCTGTCGGTCGCCCAGACTATGACGCGCCTCACCTTGTTCGTCGCCCTGTTCTTGGGCGACTGGTTGCCAACCGGGTTGCCGAAGTAGATCGGCGTTTCGACCGGGGAGAGCTGGATGACGTACCGGACGCTGTCGCGCGAGGTGTTGAGCTGCTCGATGAGTTCTCCATCCACGTCGGTCCGCCACAGCTTCGCGTTGCCGCCGGACGTCCCGGAGCCGAAGCTCTGCCTCACGTCTTCCATGTCGATTTTGAGCCGCTTCCTGTTGCGGCCGACGACGTATGAATTCTTCGGGAGGACTTCGGCGATGAACCTCTTGTCGTCGTTCCAGGTCTCCCAGTCATGGATTTTTGCGGCCTTCGCCTCGATGTTGCCGAGGACGTCCAGCGCGAACATCGTCTGCGCCGTGTCGGAAAGCGCGTTGTTCTCAAGGCGGAGTCCGACGGGGAAGAAGGACAGCAGCCCGCCTATGGCCGATGAAAAGAGAATCAGGACCATGCTGATCTCTATGAGCGTGAAGCCAGAGCGCGATGCGCCGTGCGGCGCTTCGTGCCCGACCCTGTTTTTCGCCTTCTTTTCTGGCATCTGGGAACCTCTTCTGAAACAAATGGGACGTTGGCGCGCCTTGCCGGGGCTGCGCGCGGGCTATTTTGTCCCGTATGCGATTTCCTGTTTGCGGTGCGCCTTGCCGACGGCTTCCGTCACCTCTATCGTGGCGCCGTTCCGGTCGTTGCTGCCTGCGCCGCCGACTGTCCCGTCCGGGTAGAAGAGTATCCAGAAGGAGTCGGAGGCCGTGTCCTTCTCGCCGCCGCTCTTCAGCTCGTAGGTGAAGTTGTTGGGTAGGACGACGCGGTCGGCGATCTCGAAGCCGTATGCGCTCCCGGTGGGCCAGGAGGACGAGTTGATGGACGGGCTGTCGTCGTCGTCATCGCTCTTCGAAATCAGGATGACCGGATACCAGTAGCGGTTGCCCATCCCGTCGGCCGCAAGGTCGCCGCGGCCGTTCTGGCTGCCGACCTTGTTGTCGGCGCCCTTGAAGGTCTGGGCGTAATCCTCGTTGGCCTCGCTTGCCTCTTCGTTCTTGTGCGAGATTTTGTCGACGACGAAGGTCTTGCCGGTCTTGAAGTTGAACACCTTCATCGTGTTGCCGCCGTCTTCGGTTTCCGCGACGTCGGAGTAGCAGTCGGCGAAGCCGTTGCCGCTCTTCGGCACAAAGGACACGTAGCCGGCGACCTGGAATACCGAGGCGGCGTATTCGCCGGAGTCGGTGCCGTTCGGTGCGATCATTACCGCTGTCATGCGCCCGTCCATGCAGGCGTGCTGGCGCGCGTATTCCATCACATTGTAGGGCAGCTGCGTGGCGGCGTTGATGGCCGCGCCGCGGCGCATGCCGAAGCCGCTGGCGACGACGATTGTCGAAATCAGTATCATTACGCCCATCACCGTGAGAAGCTCGATGAGCGTGAAGCCGGAACGGCCAGTATCCCTAGTACTTCGCATCTTCGTCGTCTTCCTCCTCGGAGTCGAGCTGGTCCTTGAAGCTGTCCGGCCCGACGATGCACTCGTCGGTGTCGAAGCATATCCTGACGGTGAAAGGCTCGGCCTTGTTGGTCCGCCTCGTCACGTAGCAGAGCGTGTGGCCGCTTGAACCGCTCGCGCTGGAAAGGGGAATTGGCTTGTGGTTGTCGTCGTCGGTGAAAATGGCCGTCTCGTCGATGAAGCGTATGTTGTCGGTGTTGTTGTTGGCGCGGAGGGCGTCGAATACGACGTAGTTCTTCTTCGACCACTCGTACCACTCGTAGCCGTTGCTGCTGTTCTTGGCCTCAATGTGCCTGTCACATGAGTTCTTGGCCTCGCTGCGGGAGACCGGCCACTGCTGGTATTCGGTGCGGTAGCGGTTCATGGCCACGTTGAGGGCCTCGCGCGTGACCGTCGAGCGGCGGACGCGCGACGTCTGGACCAGAACCCGCGAGGAGCCCAGGACGATGGTCCCGAGGACGGCCATGACCGAAATCACCACGAGGAGTTCGATGAGGGTAAAGCCGGAACGGCCCGCGCGCGCCTTTGCACTCGTGAAATTGACAGACATTGGAATTTTGCCGTGAAACATTGCGAAAACCTTCCCTATGAACCGTGAGATTTGAGATTTGAAATCTGA
>JAFWPM010000035.1 GCA_017509565.1 Kiritimatiellia bacterium
CCGCGCCGCCCCCTGGCGCGTTAGGTACTCAAGGTAGTCGGCCTCGAACTTGACGCGCACCACCTTGTCGAGCCCGCCATTCGCCAGCTTGTCGAAGCGGTCGCCGAACTCGGCGCGCAGGGTGTCGGCATCGTAGCGCGCGCGGTAGTCGGCCTCGCTGCCGAATTCCTCCGGTATCGGGAACACCGGCAGGATCGGGTCGCGGTCGAGCTTGTACTCCTCGACCTTCTCCGCGACCTTGATGGTGTTGTGGATCTGCTCGGTGAAGGCCGGGAGGTTGGCCGTCATTTCGTCGTATGACTTCAGCCACTCCTGCCGCGTGTAGCGCAGGCGGTCGGCGTCAGTCACCTTCTTGCCGGTCCCGATGCAGAGAAGCGTGTCATGCGCCTCCCCGTCGCTCTCCCGCAGGAAGTGGACGTCGTTCGTGGCGATCACCTCGATGCCGAGGCGGCGCGAAATCTCCATCACGCCGGCGTTCGCGCGGTCCTGCATCGCCTCCAGCGGCTCCTCGCCCTCCCTGCGGAAGGCGACGTCAGGCGCCGCCTTGTGGCGCATCACCTCAAGGTAGTAGTCCTCGCCGAACAGGTCCTTGAACCACTTGGCGGCCTTGACCGCGTCCTCCAGCCGGTTCTCCAGTATCAGCGACGGGATTTCCCCGGCCACGCAGGCCGACGAGCATATCAGCCCCTCGTGGTGCTTCTCCAGAAGTTCCTTGTCGATGCGCGGGCGCTGGTAGAAGCCCTCGGTGTGCGCGGCGGAAATTATCCGCATCAGGTTGCGGTAGCCGACGATGTTCTTTGCCAGAAGTATGAGATGGTGGCCGGACTTGTCGATGCGGTCGGTCTTGTCCAGGCGCGAACGCCGCGCGACGTACGCCTCGCAGCCCAGTATGGGCTTCACGCCCTCCTTGCGGCAAGCGTCGTAGAAGGCCTTTAGGCCGTAGAGGTTGCCGTGGTCGGTGATGGCGCACGCCGACATGCCAAGCTCCTTGACGCGCTTGACAAGGGGTTTGATCTGGCACGCGCCGTCAAGGAGGCTGTACGTGGTGTGGACATGAAGATGGACAAATGGGACTGGCATGTTCCCATTATCCTAAAAACCCGTTTTTTTTGCAAGAAGCGTGCCGCATGCGCCAGTTCCGGGTTGAACGGATTAGGCTAGCATGGGCTAGGGCTAGAAGTCAAAGGGGAACCCTCCGCCGCCGGCGCAGGCCGGGGGCTTTCCTCCAGGACGCTGTCAAGAAGGCTGGCGCCATGCGCCGTCGCCGCCAGCGTGACGGCGACGGCTGCGATTATCGCTGGATGTCTCATTGGCACGCCCCCCCGCCACTGGCGCTTCAAGAAGGCGCCACTTGCGCCATTCCCGCGATAGCCGTTGGCGAGCAGGAACTCGCGGATTTCCGCGCTGGCGGCATCGGATACGCCATGCACGTCGCCCGCGTTCACGTCGCACCCCATCGAGACGAGATACCTGGCCATGTCCAAGTGCCCTCACTTGACGGCGGCGGCGAGGTGCCGGTCCGTAATCCTGCCGCCATGGGCCACCAGAGTCGCAAGCGGCAGGACCTTGCCGTTTATGGCGCACCAGTCGGTGGCGCGGTCGTCAACCGGGACCTTGGCATCGTCGAGCAGGAAGGCGATGACCGGATCGCCCGAGACCTCGACGGCGCGGTCAAGGACCGAGGCGCCGTCCCCGTCAACCGCCCTCGCGTCCGCGCCATTGCGGACAAGGCCCCTGACGATTGGAAGCGACCCTGCCTAACAACATAAGGGAGACACCCTTCTGTAAGGTTAATTGCGCACAAAAAAAACGCTTGACAAAGGGATTCCATTGATATAAAATCGTATCGACGCTAAAAATAGTATCGTGACGATTTTCGGAGTTTAAGTGGTGACATTACGTGCAGTTGCGGAAAAGGCCGGAGTGGCGATTGACACCGCGCGCAAGGTTGTGCGCGGCGATCCGTCGGTCCGTCCCTACATCCGGCAAAACGTCTTGCGGGTGATACGCGAGACGGGGTACAGGCCAAATCTCGTGGCGCGGGCCTTGAAGCAGAGCCACATGGACATGGTCCCCATCAGCGTGATGCGCCTCGACCTGCCCTACTTCGGACGCCTCGCGACGCGCATGTCCGAACTCATAGTCGAATGGGGCGCGGAGCCCGCCCTTTCCCTGAACGCGAAACACCTGATGGCGCTGTGCCGTTCCTATTCGCCGCGCGGCTGCATCGTAATGAACCACATCGACGAGGACGACCTGCGGACGCTCGCCAGTACGCAGCGCGTCGTAATCCTCAACCAGCTTGTTCCGCAAATCGAAGGGGTGTCGCAAATCGCGATTGACTTCGAATCGGCCTTCCACGACCTCGCCGAAGCGGTGCTTGCGCGCGGGTGCCGGCGCATCGCCATAGTTTCCGCATACTATCTGGAGGCGGGGCTCAAGGGGTGGCAGCGCCAGAAGTTCCCGGCCGTGCTGGCCGCGCTTGCCGCGCACGGGCTCGCCTCCGTCGGGCCGGAGCCTGGACACGTCTTCGAAAGCGCCGAAGAGTTCGACGCATGGCTGGCGAAAAATCCCGGCGGGGTGGACGCCGCGCTGTGCGAAAACGACCACGTCGGCGCGGAAATCGTCGGACGGATGGCCATGCGCGGGCTTTCCACGCCGCGCGACATACTTGTCGCGGGCTGCGACGCCAACATCCGGATTCCAGGGATGTGGAGCGTCCGCCCCGACACCGACGCCATCGCCGCCAAGGCCGTGGAGATGCTCCGCGCCATGATCGACGATGGCGCCGCCGCAGAACACTTTGTCCATGTACCCGTGCCGGTTGACGAAACCGGGGCGGCGCTTTCGCCTGGCGCCGCAATTTCCTAGGAACGCTGGATTTCCTGGGACTAAAAGGAATCCTCTCCAACCAACCCAAAACAGAAAGTGAAACAATGAAGCGTTTGTTTGCATTCCTCATGTCTGTCGCCGCGGCGACGGCATCGGCCGAGTTGCTCGATGAATCGCAGTTCCTCTACAAGGCCACGGTGACGTTTCCGGGCTACACGTTCGCCGACGACACGCAGGAGAACTTCCCCGTCCTCGTCCGCCTAACGGAAACGGAAGGCGGCTTCTCCTACACCGATGCGTCGGTCGATGGCTCGGACGTCCGCTTTACCCTCGCCGACGGCACGATCCTGCCAAGCGAAATCTCGCTTTGGGATCCCGACGGCGAATCGCTCGCCTGGGTTTCCATCCCCGAACTCGCCGTAGGGACGCAGATTCTGCTCTACTGGGGCGGAACCCACGCCTTCCCCGCCAGCCAGACCGACGGATCCGTCTGGACCGCCGCCGGCTACTTCGCCGTGTGGCACATGGACGAACCCGACACCTCGACGACGGCCAAGGACTCCGCCGGTGGCGACATGGAAGGCACGCATGTCAACACGATGCCCGGACAGACCGAAGCCAAGGTCGGCCGCAGCGTGAGGATTTCGACGAACGGCACGAAAAACGCATCGGAGAACAAGGGCATCCGCACGGCGGCGTATTCCGACGTGGGAAGTAGTTTCGTGTTCTCGCTCTGGGCCAAGTATCCCAACCAGGACGTCGGCAACGACCGACTGGCCAACCGCAAGTCAGATTGGCAGGCAAATTCGGGATGGGAGATTTCCGGGAAGCAATATGATTCGGGGCATCTGGACTTCCGCGGCCCCGGCCAGACGTCCGCCGGCGCGGCGGTCTCGATGAAGAACATGGGATGGAGCCACATGGTGTTCGTCTTCGAGTCCGCAGGGAACGGGACGTTCTACCTGAACAACGCCTGGAAATCCACCAACCCTCTGAACGCCGCAACGGACAACGACCTCCCCCTCATCCTCGGAAACGAGGCAAGCCTGAACGGCGTCTCCTTCAAGGGATGGATGGACGAAGTACGCCTCCGCAAGGGCGGAATGTCCCGCAACTGGATCTCGACGGAATACAACAGCGTCAACAACGCCTCCTTCGCGGTTGTCGGCGCCGCGGAGTCGCTCCAGTCCGACGAGGACATCCCCGTCCTCGGCGCCGTGTCCGCGACGGCTGACGGCCGCCACGGCGCCACGCTCTCCTGGACGCTCCGCACGGCCTCGTCGTCCGCCTCCGCGACCGTCACGGCCTACTACGGAACCGACGCCGCAAATCTTTCGCAGTCGCTCGCCCTCGCCTCCGGCGCGGACATCGCGACCGGCGCGCACACGGTTTCGCTGACCGGGCTAGAATGCGCCACGACCTGGTTCGCCAAGGTCATCGCCACTGGTGACGACGGCAACGCCGAATCCGATGTCGTCTCTTTCACGACGGCTGGCGCGCCGGTCTTCGGAGACGTAACAGCGTCCGTGGACGGCCTCGCCGTCTCAATTCACGGTTCGCTCTCGGACGCGGGTTCCGCACCGCTCGCCGTGACCGCGCACTTCGGCGCCAACGCCGCGACATGGGCGGCGGTCGGCACATGGAGCGGCGTCTCCGCCGCGCGCGATTTCGAGGCCGCCGCGACCGCGCCGTCGCTCGGCGACTACGCCGCCGGATTCCGCGCAACGGGAACCTGCCCCGATTGCGGACACGTCTTCGACGTTGCATCCGAAACCGCAGTGGTTTCCGTCTTCGGCGAATGCCGCTGGACGGGAGCAGCCGGAAATCTCTCGTGGAACGACCCCGGCAACTGGAGTTCCGGCACCGTGCCCGCATCGAAGGACACCGCCGTGTTCCCTGAAGGCATGTTGATTCAGGATGCAGTTGTCTCCCTTGATGCGCCGCAGTCTGTTGGCACGATCCTCGACGAGTCAGGCGTTTCGTTCCGCATCGGCTCGGCGGACGACATTGCAGAAGGCCGGACATTGACTCTTCGGAATCTTGAGCGGCATAATGATAGCGATTCAACCCTTGTGCTTGCAGTGCCAGCAGTATTCGCGACTGACGAAGCTGGAACCAACAGGCTTACAGTGGCCGCTGGCATCGTGCGGTTCGGCGATACGGTCTCCGCAGACGAATTGTACCAGCCCGTCTTGATCAATGGTGCAGGAACCGTTGCGTTGGCCGGAGTCGGCGGAACCCCGCAACCTCACTTCCTTGTCAGATCAGGCATCCTGCAGCCAGAAAGGCAGGCGGCGCTTAAGGCGAACGTGACTGTAGGTGGCGGCGAGTTCGAAGCTCAACTCAAGTGCACTGTAAATCAAGCTATTTCAGGTGTAAATTCGATAACAGCCGCGACAAATGGATTTGTCCGGTTGCGCCAGACTGCATGGAGCCTAATGTGCGACAATCTTGTCGCCAGAGACGGCGGAGTGATTGACGTTTCGGGATTCGGCTACAAGGTTTTCCTTTCGGGTGGAACTGTTCAAGGCGGGGAGCTTCAATGTGGCTCATACAACGGTCAGGGGATATTCTGTTCCGCATCTGACTTGCCATCCTTCTTCCGGTCGGGCTTCAGGTTCAATCAATACGGTCCTGCGACGATTTCAGTGGAAGACGGTGCTGCAATCATCGATCTCACAATTGACGGCGCGATGTTCTGGGCAGGTGACAGCTGGAACTCCTATTCGAAGACAGGTTCAGGCACATTGCGCATGAGGGGGACGTTCGGCGGGACTTCCTCCGCCCCCTTTAGGCTCAACGGCGGCACCTTGCTCTGCGACAACGCCTCAGGCACGCCCATCGGCAACACGGCGCTCGCCGTGGGCGGTGGCGCGACGCTCGGCGGATGCGGGTTCATCGGCGGCACGGAACGCGGCAACGTGACGGCTACTGGATATTCGACCAGCCCCGCCACAATCGCACCAGGCTCCATCGACGAAACGACCGGCGCGCATATCTTTGGCACGCTTACTGTCGGCACCGAGTCGCAGACAAACGCCGTCGTGTTCGGCAACCATTCCAAACTGGCGATTTCGGCTGGGCAGCAGGGTGCAGATGCACTTGTCGTGCATGGCACAGTTGACATCTCCGCCACCGGCACGCAGCTTGCTATTTCCGCAGTCGGCGCCATGGATCGGGTTCGCGCTGGTACATACACCATCCTCGAAGCGGATGCGATTACCGGGCAGTTCGCCACGGTCACCGCGCCGAAGTCGTCGTGGCGCGTTGACTATGTGTCCGAGGAGGTCGAGGGGGAGCCTGTAGTGAAGCGCATCACGCTTACCGTCGGCGGCGCCGGCACGGTGATGGTGTTCAGGTAATGGCTGGAGCTTGGAAACCGGGGGCGCAAGCCTCGGGGTTCCGCCTACCGGTCAAACCGCACATGGGGCGGCGGCTTGCGGGCTGGGATTACAGGCAGGCGGGCATCTATGTGCTTACCGTCGTACTTGCCAATCGGCGGTCGCAAGCGCTCGGTGCGCTTGAGGTGCGCAGCCCCGATACAGGCAAATGGGTGGCTGTCGCCAAGGCGCGAGGGCTTAGCCTTTCTCCGGACAACATCAAGGCTCGCGTTGTTCCGAGTGTGCTTGGAGAAGCGGTTTTCGCCCATTTTAGGCGGATGGGGCAGTTTACGCCGGAAATCGAACCGCTGCGTTGCGAAGTCATGCCCGACCATCTCCATTTGATTGTGCGCGTGACACACCCGATGCAGCGCCCGCTCGGCAACGCAATCGGCGGCTTCAAGACCGGCTGCGGAAAACTGCACACGGCGGCGGGCGGCGCAGGGGCGCTCTTCGCACCGGGCTTTGTTGACCATGTAATTTTGCAGGCAAACCAACTTGCCAATGAGTTTGCCTACCTCCGCGACAACCCGCGCCGCGCCGCCGTGAAGGCCCTTTCCCCAGATTTGTTCAAGGTTGTGCGCTGCCTGAAGGTGGCTCTTAAGCCAGCGCTTTGCAGCGCGGGCGCAGGACAGGAACCGGGGGCTTGCGCCCCCTGTCCTGCGCCCGAGGCGCAAGCCTCGGGTTTCTTCCAAGCCCTTGGCAACCACTTCCTGCTTGGGCGACCTCTGGTGCAGGTGCAGGTTTCACGGAGAGATTTCGCATACAAGCGCACGGCCGTGCGCGGCGGCGCGCACAAGATCGTGCGCTCGTCCGTCGGCGAGCCGCAAGTCGCATTTGCCACCGCCAAATACGCTGCGCGCCGTGAAGCGCTGCTCGCGGCCGCACGGCGCGGCGCGGTGCTCATAAGCCCGTGCATAAGTGACGGAGAGCGCCAGATAGCCCGCGAAGCGCTCTTTGAACACCTGCCGCTCGTGGCCATGCGCAACAATGGTTTTTCAAAACTGGAAAAGCCAAGCGGGCGCCAATTCGAAGCTTGCGCCGCCGGGCGGCTTCTTCTGCTTGCCCCGGCGTCTTGGCCGTCCGTGCCGGGCGACAAGCCCATGACCCGCGCCGACGCAACCGCCATGAACCGCATTTGCCAGTGGCTCGCCGGCGACGGTGCCTCCACCATAAACTACCATGGGCTGCTCCCCGCCGACATCGACGCGCTGGCCCTCGCCGCCGTCGCCAGCCCAACTTTCAACCTTTCAACTTTTCAACCTTTCGACTTGAAATGAAACAGATTGTGATGGCCGGTCCGCGCAGGAGCCGGATCGTCGATGTCCCCCAACCCGCAATATCCGGGGCGCAGATTCTCGTCAGGGTCACGCTCACAGGAATGTGCCACTCCGAGTGGTACCCGTGGAGTACCGCGAAGGAAGGCGACATCCTCGGGCACGAGGCCGTGGGCGTGGTGGCCGCCATCGGCCCGGACGTCGCGAAGTTCAAAGTCGGCGACCGCGTGACCGGCCTCGGAGGAGGCGGCTACAGGGAGTTCATCGTGATGGAGGAGGCCAAGGCATGCCCCGTCCCGGCCGGACTCGCCGACGAGGACGCCATCGTCGAGCCACTCGCCTGCATGATGAGCGCCGCCGGGAAAATGATGCCCGCGTTTCCTGGCGACTCGATCGCCGTCGTCGGCTGCGGCTACATGGGGCTGGGAATGGTTTCGCTCTTCCGCGCCGCCGGATACGACCGCATCGTCGCGATCGACAAGCGCCCCGAGGCGCTGGCGAACGCCAAGCGCTTCGGCGCGTCCGAATGCTGGCGCCCGGAGGAGCTGCCGCGCCGCTATTTTGTCGATTGGGAGAACATCGAGACGCCCGACCTCACGCGCGACGGCCACAAGACCGACATCTTCGGCCTCGGCTTCCGCAACGTGATGGAGTTCACGGGCACGCCGGACGGACTGGCGCTTGCCGGCAATCTCGTGTGCGCGCACGGCCGCCTGGGCGTTGGCGGATACCACAACGACGGCCCGCGGACGCTTGACTGGAAGCTCTGGAACTTCAAGGCGATGACGGTCGTGAACTGCCACGAGCGGCGCATCGACTACGAGGCTACCCTCTGCCCGCGCTGCCTCGACCTGATCGACCGCGGCTACTGGAAGTTCCGTGGCGTCACGCGCGTCTATTCCATGGAGGATTTCGACCGCGCTAACGAGGACATGGAGTCCCACCGCGACAACTTCATCAAGGGAGCCATCCGCTGCTCTTGATGACTGCCAATGACCTACTGCCAGAATGCGGGCAATGCCCCAATGGCATGAAAGACACAATGAAGCGCTTCCTCATTCCATTCATTTCCTCCTGGTGGCTTTCGCCGCTTGGCCTGTTGCTTTGCGCAGGACTGTGGTGCTGCGACATAGTTGTCGCCGCTTTCCCGAAAATAATGGTCCCGCCCATGGCGCTCAATATTTGCGGAATGGTCGGCGAAGGCGGTTTCGTTGTTTTCCTTGCGCTCTGCCTGGCGGCATTCGTCCGCGCGCTCGTCCTGAAGCGATGGGGCCGCGCCGTCGCGGTGTTCTTTGCGACCGGCGCCTGCGCAGGAGTGTCGCTCGTGGATGCGTTCGCGGCGTCGCTTGTGGTCGCCTTTGCTGACAATGACCACTTCGCGGACGACTTATCCGTCCCCGAGGGTATTGAAATCGCCGAGCCGGGCGAATGCGCACGTTGGCCCGGGACTGGCAGTCCTGATGGCGCGGATGCGTTTTTCACCGCCGTTTCAAACGCCCTTTCGCAGGCCGGAACGGATGACGGAACTGTTTTCGCTGACGTCCCGTCCTTCGCGCGTCTCGCGCGCGAGAACCGGGACATCCTCTTGCGCTATCTTTCCGCACACCCCGGCTGGCGCGTTTTCGCGGAACGGGGCTCTCTCTACGCGACCCGCATCATGATGAAGCATGGCGACTGGGACTATCCCCTCAACGGTTTCTTTTCCGATTTCGACTATCCGATAACGGCGGAAGGACGGAAGCCGCGCTACCAGGTTCGCCTTACCATCGGCTTCCCCGATCCGTGGTGGAACCGGGATCCCCGGCCAACGCGGCTCGCGCCAGGCGAGGCGAAAGGCGCCGTGCTCTCCCAGGGCATGGCCTCCAGCAAGGATGCGATGTACAAGAGCCACGTAATCATCTCCGCCGAAAACGCGTGCATCGAAGTAGATGAGGAGTCAGCCGGGCGCGGGCGCCGCCTGACCAAGGCGCTCCTGCGACTCCTTGAAGAAGAGCTGCGCCCGCTTGCCGAATCGCCAACGCCCGCGACCATCGCCAGCATTCTGCCGCCCAGCGCCATCCTGCACGGCGAGGCCCCGGACATCTTCCTCAAGGACGGGATGCAGGGCGGCATCTACTCCGTCCGAATCCTCGCCAACCCCGGCGAACCGGGCCTCGTCTATCTCAAGGCTTTTGAAGTCACGAATGGCACACCGCTTTCCCAGGGGCGTTTGCCCGGCACCTCCTCCCTTCGGCTCGGCTGGTCGGATAATCCAGGCGAACTTTATTCCGGCACGACCGAAATAACAATCTACGAGGGGAACTGGGGACAGTTTTACGCGGCGCGCTTCGAACTCTGGTTCAAGCCCGATTCCGGAGCCCCCGAACGCAAACTCGCGGAGAAAGTCTTTCGCATCCAAGGATGGCAACGATGAAAAACCAACATATCATTCCTGCGGTCTTTGCCGCTTTCGCAATCTGCGGCGGCGCCTTCGCCGCGACGGGCGACGCGACCGTAACGAAATGGGCCGGCGACGCCAAGGGCGCGTTCATGCTGATGTTCGACGACGGCTGGCCGTCGCTATGGCAGGCCGCGATGCCCGCGCTTGAGGCGCGCAAGCTCCCCGCCGACTTCTACATCATCCCCGACAAGGGAGAGTTCAAGGTCTTCGAGAACGTCTGGAAGGAGAAGTTCAAGAACCCGCTCTTCCGCTTCGGCAACCACACATGGAGCCACAACGGCTTCGACGACTACGACGGCGCGGTCGAGGAGTTCGGCCGCTGCACCGAATACCTGCGCGCGAACGTGCCTGGCAAGCCCGGACGTCTCATCTCCTACGCGCAGCCCGGCGTCCCAGGAGGCCGCTGGAACATCAACGCCGAGCAGGAGGCGCAAATCTGCCGCGACCAGGGGCTCGTCGCGCGTCCGCCCTTCCACGACCACGGAGCCACCTACCACCTCAAGAACAAGGACGACATGATCGCCAAGGCCAAGAAGGCCGCCGCCGAGGGAATCGCCGAATACGTGATCTTCCACGGCGTCGAAGTCGATGACCCGAAGCGCGGCTACCAGGACTTCTGGGCCATGCCCGTAAAAGAGTACATTCCGTTCTTCGACGAAGTCGCCGCCATGCGCGACCGCGGAGAAATCTGGGTGGCCGACCATGTCTCCGTCCACCAGTACGAAACAGAGCGCGCCACGGCCAAGGTCCAAACCGTGTCGGTCAACGGCAATGGCATCCGTCTTGCCGTGACGTGCGACGCCGATCCCGACCTCTACGACTATCCGCTCACGCTCGCAGTCGAAGTCCCCGCATCATGGAACTCCGCCAAGTACCGCCAAGGCAGGGACGGCGCAATCGAAACCGTCCGCGTCGAAAACGGCATTGCGCTCGTGAAGGCCGTGCCGAACGGGGCTGACGTCGGCATCATCGAGGACAAGGGTGCCTCTCGGGCGGCTGCGGCCAGCCGCAGCGCGGATTCAAAATCCACCACCACCCAACTTTCCATTGCCGGACATTCGTCATCGAGCTCGCATTGGACCTGGTGCGGCTGGGGCGGCGGCGGCTGGTTCTGGTCGAGCGCGGCCGACCCGAAGGACCCCAACGTCTTCTTCATGGGCGGCGACGTGGACGGCCTCTGGAAATCGACGGACGGCGGGCGCAGCTGGGCGTTTGCCAACGCCGGGCTCCAGAACTACGGCGTCTATTCGCTTGCCGTCGCGCCGTCCGACGGACGCTTCGTCTACGCGCTCACGCAGGACGGCGTCGCGGCGAGCGCTGACGGCGCGAAGTCGTGGACGCCGTGCGCGGAGACGCGCAACGGCGCGCTCAAGGTCTCGGCGCACCGCGGCGGCAGCGTCAAGGCGATTGCGGTCGATCCGCGGGATCCGCGCACCGTCTACGCGGGCGGCGCAAACGGCCGCGCCGTGAAATCGACGGACGGCGGCAGGAACTGGACGGTCCTCGACTACCTCTCCGCGCGCGTGCCGGAAGAAGGCGAAATCGCCGAGCCCGTTTCCGGCGGCGGATACGGGCGCCTCACCATCGCCGCAAATTCGATGGACTGGAACAACTACGTGCGAATCCAGAAATTCGTCTCGCAGGACGGCGAAGACTGGAGCGGATGCGACACGATAGGCGTCAAGGTGTTTCTCCCCAAGGACGCGCCCGCCGGCATGGCGGCGACGATTGTCGTGCAGAGCGGCGGCTGGGCCTGGAAGGAAGGCGCCATGACGCCCCTCGCGCCCGGAAAGTGGACGACGGTCGAGTATCCGATGTCAACCTACGCCGACCCGTCGCGCGTCCAGATGGTCCACTTCGTGATCCGCACCAACGGCAACGGCTTCAAGGGCGACGCGGGGCTGGACGCATTCGTCGCGTCGGGGCCAGGCAAGACGGTCGTTCTCGGCGAATGGGACGGTGTTGGCGCGGAAGGCTGGCGCGTCAGCCCGGACAACAACACAAAATCGATCACCAAGGCATTCGCCTCGTCGAAGGAGCCTTCCGTGCCGGCGGCAGGCGACCCGATTGGGTGCATCGCCGTTTCCGGCGCGAATCCGAATCTGGTGTTTCTCACGCAGCGCAAGTTCGGCCTCTTCCGGTCAACCGACGGCGGCGCGACCTGGGCACACCTGAAGGAGGTGCCGGCCGGCGCCTCGGTCGTGTGCTGGGCCGGGCCACGCGCCCCGAAAACGTGGTACGGCGCATTCGGGCGCAACGGCGCGTTCCTTTCGACCGACGACGGCCTGTCCTGGCGCAAACTCGACCTCGCGCTTGATGGCAACAATGGCGCGCGCGACGTCGTGGTGAACCCCAGGGACCCGAAGACCGCGCACGTGATCGTCGCGCACGGCTTCGGCGGCCAGGTCGCCACCACGCGCGACGGAGGCGCCTCGTGGGAGTGGCACGGCTCGATGAAGGCGGACCGCGTCGGCAACCCGACGCTGCCCGGCAACGGCGACTCCGCCAACATGAGCGGCACGGAGAATCTCTCCATCAGCCCGGCCAACCCGGACCGCGTCCACATGGCCGGCAACTGGAATCCGGCCATGACGCACGACGGCGGGCGGACCTGGTTCGAGAGCGCCCGCGGCGCGGACATCACCTGCTTCCATGACATCCGCCATCTCGACGACAGGACCTACGGTGCGGCGATGGACGAGGGGACTTTCGTCACCGCAGACAACGGCGCGACCTGGAAGGCGCTAGCGCCGCTCAAGTGGCAGGCGGGCCTCAGCGGCCACCACTGGCGCGTCCTGCCGCAGAAGCTCGCCGACGGGCGCATCCGCGTCATCAGCACGGTTTCGGCCTGGGCGCACAACGGCCACGACTTCCCCGTGAAAGTCATCGTCTCCGAAGACGGCGGCAGGACATTCGAGGAGGCGAAGGGCCTGCCCGAATACCGCACCCACGCCAACACGATGTGGGGCGAAGGGCACGGGCGCGCCCTCGCGGCCGACCCGACGAACCCCGACGTCATCTATCTCGGCATCGACGGCGACCCCGAAGGCGGAAACGACGGCGGCGGCGTCTTCAAATCCACCGACGGCGGCCACAACTGGACGCAGCTTCCCAGCCAGCCCGGTTCGCGCCGGATGTTCTACGGCATCGCAGTCGATCCCAGCAACCCCAAGCGCATCGTCTGGGGCGCGTGCGGCAATGCGGCCGGCGTCTACGTCTCGGAGGACGCCGGCGAGAGCTGGGCGAAGTCTGATGGGCTTGGCGACTGGATATTCAACGTCGAAGTGACGCCCAAGGGGACCATCTACGCCGGCGGAAGCCAGCTCTGGCGCAGCGACGACCACGGGCGCAGCTTCCGCGCCGTCACCGCGCTCAAGGGCGCAACCGTCTCCGGCATCGCCTTCGACCCCGCCGACGAGCGGCGCGTCTGGATCTCTGCCACGACCTGGGACGGCAATCGCAACGGCGGCATCTACGAGAGCCTAGACGGCTGCGCCACCTGGAAGGAAATCACGGGCGACATCCCCTACACAAAGCCCCTGATCCTGCGCTACAACGCCAGGACGCGCGAACTCTGGGCCGCCGGCCCGGCCGCCTTCAGGATCCGGAGATAGGCCAGCGTCCGCTGGGAACATGGCATTGCGGCGGGGGCGGAATCCCCCCGCCCTCGCACGCCGGTGGTTATTGCCACCGCGATATGCTATAATCTTTGATTGCAACTTTCGTTTCACACACAAGCAACGTTAAACGGTTTCACAGTCATGTCCGAAGCAAGAGTCAGGTTCGCCCCGTCACCAACAGGCCAAGTCCACATCGGCAACATCCGCGCCGCAATCTTCAACTGGCTTTACGCCCGCCATGTCGGCGGCAAGTTCCTTCTGCGCATCGAGGACACCGACCTGGAACGCTCCACCCCTGAGGCCATCCGCACCCTTCTGGATGTCATGCGGTGGCTGGGCCTCGACTACGACGAACCGGAAGTCTACCAGACCAGGAACGTCGCCCGCCACATGGCCTGCGTCGAGCAGCTGCTGGCCTCCGGCCACGCCTACAGGGCCACAAAGGCCACAAAGGACGGCAAGACCGGCGAAGTTGTCATCTTCAGGATGCCCAAGGAAGGCATCCTCTCCTACGACGACCTGGTCAAGGGACACATGGAAAAGAAGGCCGAGGACACGCAGGACTTCGTAATCGTCCGCTCCGACGGCTCCCCGGTCTTCCACATCGCCAATGTCGTGGACGACATCGACCAGGGGATTACCCACGTCATCCGTGGCGACGACCACGTGGAAAACACCTTCAAGCACCTGGCGCTGTTCCGCGCCCTCGGCGTCGAGCCGCCGCGCTACGGCCACCTGCCGATGATTGTAAACGCGCAGGGGAAGCCATACTCCAAGCGCGACGGCGCCGCATTCGTTGGCGAGTTCCGCGAACAGGGCTTCCTGCCGGAGGCCCTCTTCAACTATCTCCTGCTCCTCGGCTGGAACCCGGGCGACGACCGCGAGGTCCTGACCCGCGACGAAATGGTCAGGCTCTTCACGCTCGAAGCCTGCCACGCCTCACCGGCGAAATTCGACATCAAAAAGCTCACCTGGATGAACGGGGAATACATCCGCCGCGCCCCGAAGGAGACATTCGAGGCCGAACTCCGCAGGCGCGTCGCCGCGGCGGGGCTCACCATCCCCGACGGATTCGACGTCCCGTTCCTCGTGGAGCAGCTCCAGGTCCGCACGAAGTTCTGGAACGACATTCCAGGCAACTGCGCCTACTTCTTCACGGAAGACTACGAGTTTGACCCGAAGGCCGTTGAAAAGCGCCTAGCCAAGCCCGAAGTCCCCGCCCTCCTCGAAGACCTGGCAAACCGCTTCGAGGCGCTTGAGCCGTTCACGGCCGCGGCCGGCGAGGAAATGGTCAAGGGCCTTTCGCAGGGCAACGGGATGGGGCCGTGGGTCCACCCGATCCGCGTGGCCGTGTCGGGCCGCATGGAGGGGCCGGGACTCTTCGAGATGCTACAGCTGCTAGGGCGGGAAAAGACGGTCGCCCGCCTGCGCCGCGCCGCGAAAATGGCAAGCTAGCGCGCCATGCCCGCCACCGCTCCAAGGCTCGCCGTAGACGGCGGCGAAAAGGTCTTCCCCGGCCCGCTCCCCCAGTGGCCGGCGTTCGCCCCGGAAACCGACGCCGCCGTCCTCGGAATCCTCCACTCCGGCCGGGTCAACTACTGGACGGGCGATGCCGGCAGACGCTTTGAAGAGGCGTGGGCGCAGTGGCTCGGCGTCCGCAACGCCGTCTCCGTATCCAGCGGGACCGCCGCCCTCCACGTCGCCCTCGCCGCACTCGGCATTGGCTCCGGCGACGAGGTCATCTGCACACCGTATTCCTTCATATCGTCGGCATCGTGCGTCCTTGAGGCCGGCGCCCTTCCGGTTTTCGCCGACACCGGGACGGACCATCTCCTTGACCCGGCGAAAATCGAGGGGGCGATTACCCCTCGGACCAGGGCGATAGTCGTTGTCCACCTTTACGGCATGGTCGCCGACATGGACCGGATAATGGAAATCGCGCGAAGGCGCGGCATCGCCGTGGTCGAGGACTGCGCCCAATGCGTTGGTGGGCTACACAGGGGTCGCAAGGCAGGCACAGTCGGCGACATCGGCTGCTTCTCGTTCTGCCAGGCGAAGCACTTCACCACGGGCGGGGAGGGCGGCATGGTCTGCTGCAACGACGACGGCCTCGCCTGGGCCTGCCGATCGCTCCGCGACCACGGCTGCGACGCCCGCCTGCGCTTTGGCGAAAAGCGCCAGGCCAATGGCGGCTCGAAGGTCGCATTCGAGCGCATTGGCTACAATTTCAGGCTGACCGAGATACAGAGCGCCATCGGGCTCGGGGAGCTGGCGCGGCTTGACTCGTGGAATCTTCCAAGACGGCGCGAACTGGCCGGCATGCTCATGGACGGGCTTTCGGGGCATCCGCTTGTCCGGCATGCCCCAATCGACACGGAGGAGCGCCGCAGTTCCTTCTGGCTCGTCCCCTTTGCGCTGGACACCGGCCGCTTCCGCGACGGCATTGACATCCACCAGTTCGTCCGGGCCGTGCAGGCCGAGGGCGCTGGCGCCTACGGGATATACTGGCCGCCGATGTTCCGCGAGGAGGTCTTTGCCCTGTCTCGCGGCTTTGGACGGCGCGGATACCCATTCCGCGACCCGGCCTTTGACGGCGGAATCGACTACGCCGCGGCGAACTGCCCGGTCGCTCTCGCCCTCATCGACTCCACAATTGGCTTCTGGGTCCACCCGACATACGGCCCAGAACATATCAGCGCCGCCATCGACGCCTTTGACAAGGTCGCCGCCGCCTACTCGGCGTAGAAGCCGGCTCCGCAGCCATCGCCCATAAAGGGCGCCTGAGCGTCTGTCATGCGCCGCGTCCCAGAAGGGGCGTTCAAATTCAACGGGGCGGACATGCGGCCGCATTCCATGGCAGTCGCTCGCCATGGATGCCGGCATCCATGGCTTGCCCCGCGATTGCGCCAAGAGCGACGCGCCGGCGCTTGTGAATTGTGACATGCGCATTTTCCGGAATGGACTGCTGCGCCGTCGCCCTCCCTTGCAAAATGGGCCGGCCCTGCTTGTGCGGAACGCGTCACACGCGCGGCATCGTGTCCTGCATGCCTAGGGCGAGGTATTTGCTCCGCGCCATGTCGTGGTAGGCGAGATCGATGATGGCGACGTCGGGGATGCCGAGCGAGCGGAGGAAGGCGTGGCGCGCGGCGAGGTCGGCGCCGTCGGTGAGGCCGGGCACCGCGAGACACCGCACTTCCATGCGCGCGCCCGCGGCCGCGAGACGCGCCAGGGTTGCCTTGATCGGCGCGTTCGAGACGCCCGTGCAGCGCCGGTGCAGTTCGTCGGAGTCGGCCTTGAGGTCGGGGAGCCACATATCCACGAGCGGCAGAAGAGAATCGACGACGCCCGGCGCCGCGTAGAGCGACGTGTCAAGGCACGTGTGGAGGCCGGCCTCCTTGAGGGCGCGCAGCAGCGCGGCCGTCCATTCGGGGAAGAAAAGCGGCTCGCCGCCGGAAATCGTGACGCCGCCGCCGGAATCGTCGTAGAAGGCCTTGTCCTCCAGAGCCTTCTCGACGATTTCAGGGATGGTCCACTCCCTGCCGTAGACCTTGAATGCGCGGCCGGGACAGGTCGCCTCGTCCATGGCGCACCTTTCGCAATGGCGGCAGAGGTGCCGGAAGCGCGCGATCTGCGGTTCGGGCGACTGCGATTCGGGGTTGTGGCACCAAAGGCACCGCAGCGGGCACCCCTTCACGTGGAAGGTCGTGCGGATGCCCGGGCCGTCGTGGACGGCCAGGCGCTTCACGTCAAGCAAAAGCGGCGTCTTCATAGCCATCACTCCTGCGCTTTCAATACTACCAAATACCCTCCATGAAGGGGAAACGGCCAAATTCGGGATCTCTGGCGCGTCCAGCCCGCCGCTACGCCTCAAGCGGTCTGGCGGCGCAATCGACGAGCTTGCGTGTCTCGCGGTCGAAGGATAGGCCGATGAGCCAGATCGGCTTGCCCGAGGCGCGATACGGGTCGGCGTAGCCCTTTTCGCGAAGCTGCCGGAAGGCCACATCAACCGGCTCGCCGACCTTGAGCTCGAAGATGCAGGTCAGCGCCGGATGGTCGGCCACGATGTCGGCGCGGCCGCTTGCCTGCACGTCCTCCATGCGGAAGCGGAATCCGCAGCCGGCCAGCAGGAACGACAGGCATCGCCCGTATGAGTTCTCATGGACGCTTCCTTCCGTCGATCCGTAGGCCATCGCCGCGTAGAGGGATTGCAGCCCCTCGAAAAACTTCGGCCATTTCGCGTTGAGAAGTTTTTTGCCAAGCGAGGCCGCCCAGGCATTGCTCTGGCGGGCGGCGACTCCAGCCATGAGCGTGCATAGGTCGCGCCGGACTTCTTCGTCCGGCACGCCCAGCGTATAGCTTTCCGTCAGCGGTTCGTAGTCCCTGATCGTCAGATACCCGGACTGGAACAGAAGCGCGATGGCGGATAGGTTGTTCAACTCCGCGACATCGAATTCCGCCGCATCGACATCTTCGACGGCCTCCGGGTTGATCTTCAGCATGTCCTCGCGCTTGAGGAAGTTCATCAGCATCGAGGGCCGCCCCGTCGTCGCCCATGTGGCGGTGAAGTGCGGCTCCATGTTCTTGAGCGTGTATGCGACGGATATCGGGTTGTAAACGGTCGTCTCGACGTTCCTCGCAAAGCGGAAGCCGTTGTACCAGAGCTTCATCTCCGTGCGGTAGTCTTCGTAGGAAAGCCCCATCTTCGCGGCGTGGACGCGCATGTGCGGCTCGAAGTAGCGGCCCAGCTCCTCCTCCGTGTAGCCGAACATCGTGGCGTAGGGATCGAGCAGAGAAACGTCCTTGATGTTGTTCAGGGCGGAGAAGACGGACAATTTTGTGAATTTGGAGACGCCGGTCATGAAGAGGAAGCGGATGTCGCCGGTGCGCGACTTCATCTGCGCGTAGAGCGACGACATCCTGTCGCGGATCTTCTCGGCCTTTTCGACATCCGCCAGCGCGTGGCCGACCGGCGCGTCGTATTCGTCGATCAGGATCACCACGCCTTTTGCGATCTCGCGGGGGCGCTCCTTGGCGTCCCGGCGCGACTTTTCGGCAAGCGTTTCGATGGCTTGGGCAAAATTTTCAGCGGCGCTCCTCGTCGTATCACACGTAAAACCGGCTCGCGCCAATCTGTCATGGACATGGTTCGCCATCTCCATGCCGAACTTTTCAGGAGTTTCGACGGTCATGCCGTTGAAATCAAAGTGGATCACGGGGTGCTTGAGCCACTTCCAGTCAGTCTTTTCGATGGCGAGCCCCCTGAACAGCTCCCGCCGTCCCGCAAAAAGGTTCTTCAGCAGCGAGACCGTGAGCGACTTTCCGAAGCGCCGCGGACGCGATACGAACACGATGTTCGAATTCCTGTCGGAGACAAGCTTGTGGACAAAATCCGTCTTGTCGACGTAAATCGCGTCGTTTTTGCGAAGTTCGGCGAAGTCGTCGCTGACGTCGTTGATTTTGGCCAGAGGCTGTCCCGTGTTTTGCATGCCGGAAATTATACCACAATGCGTGGCGGAAGCAAAGGTTGAAAGTTGAAAGGTTGAAAGGTTTCCGACTCGCCGCGATGGCTCGCCCCACCATTGGCACTGGTATTGGTGCCCAATGGTGATTTGTGGACAATTGCGATTTGCGGACGATTGTCATTTGCGGACGATTCCACGTTGGTCAGTTGGAGTTTTGCCAATGACACAAATGTCAATCAGTTATGGCAACGGATTCACTCCGCTGCCATTCCGAATCGGCACTGCCCGGTTGATTGTGTCGCAAGTTGTTCCGCTTAGGTCGTTTCCTACAGGGCGTCGAAGGCGAAGACGCGGGCCGGGCCGCCGCCCCAGGTCGATTCGACGACGAGGCGAATGGCGTCGGCCTCGACGGGCTCGGCGAAGGCGATCTGGCGCAGGCGCAGGAAGTTTTCCGGATCGGAGAAGACCATGCGCCATGCGCCGCCGACGCGGGCGTCGATGCGGAAGGCGCGTGCGAGCGGGGCCGGCATTTCGGCGCGCTCGGCCGTGGCTTCGAGTTTGCGCATGCGCTTGCCGGTGAAGGTCATCTGCGAGTCGAAGACGAGGCGCGCGCCTGAGAGGCGGCGCGGCGTCGGCCACTCGTAGGTTGCGCATGGCAGTGCCTGCGAACCAGGATGAGCGCAGGGCAGCGACATCCCGTTTTCGGCGCCGTCCGGGGTCTCGCGGTCGATGCCGCTGCGAAGGACTTCGCACTCCGGCGCGCAATGCGCTTCGCGCGTGATGGCGGAAGGTTTGCGCCAGCGGTACGGGAGCATGCAGTCGTCGTCTTCAAGCGTTGCCTGGAGTGCGCGGACATCGAGCCGCGAAGGCTCGGCGCCGCTTGCGACGCACTGTGCGGCGGCAGTGCCGACGGCCTGTCCGAGCGCGGCGCAGGTGCCCATGACGCGGGTGGCGCTCAGTCCCATGTGCGAACAGGAGATGTCGCGTCCCGCGAACACGAGGTTCGGGACGTTGCGCGAATACAGGCAGCGCCAGGGAATGCCGAAGGGGGATGGGCACCCGTATTCCACCGAAATGCGGCCTTTCTTGAAGAAGGCGTCGGGGTGGTGGTCGTCGAGCGTCCATCCGCCGTAGGCGACGACGTCGTCGAAATGTCCGCCCGCGAGGACGTCGCCCTGGGTGAGAATGTGCGGGCCGATGAAGCGCGTCGATTCGCGCTTGCCGGGGATGGCGCCGATCCAGTCGAGCTCGTAGCCGCGGCCGCGGCCGTCCGGGTGGTTCTTGATGTATTCCCAGACGCCCCAGGCGATTTTCTTGAGCTCTTCCTGGATGGCGTTTGCGTCGCCGATTGTGTCGAGGTTGCCGCCGTACTCGATCCACCAGAAGTTGTTCTCCTCCGGGTAGAGGCGCAGGTAGTTGACGCGGTGCGTCCCGGGCGGCGGGGGCGGTTCGTCAGCCGGCCGCGCGAAATCGGCGTCGGTGAAGTGGTACGCGCCCGGCGGCGCGCGGAAGGGGTGATGCTCGTCGGTGCGCCGGAGCTGGAGCAGGATGGAGTTGCCCATCGTCTTGCGGTCGCCGCCCTGCTGGAGATACGTTTCGCCGAACTCCGCGGGATCTTCGCGGCCGTGGCGGAACTCCGCGCCGGAGAGGCGCAGGATGCCGTCGCCCGAGCAGTCGGCGAAAAGGCGGCCGGCTATGCGGTAGCGGGTCTGGGCGTTGGAGTTCCAGGCGAGGACGGCCACGATGCGGCCGCTGTCCATTTCCACGTCGCACACCGAGGTGTTGAGAAGGAGCGTGATGTTCGGCTCGGAGCGGACCGTGGAGAGAATCACATCGTCCCACAGCGTGTAGCGCAGCAGCGGGTTGTAGTAGAAGTTGCGAAGCTGCAGCTCCTCCAGAATGCCGGCCTCCTTGTTGCAATCGCCATGTGCTCCCATGATGCCCATGCGCATCTCGCTGGAGGCGTTGCCTCCTAGGACCGGGCGGTCCTGCACGAGCGCGACTCTGGCTCCGTGGCGCGCGGCGGCGAGCGCCGCGCACACGCCGGCAAGTCCGCCCCCCACGACGACGAAATCGGCTTCGACTGCGACGTCGCGGAGGAGTGGCGGCGCGGATTTTTCGGAAGGAATCGACATTTTACGGTTGAAAGGTTGAAAGGTTGAAAAGCGAAAGCGCAACTCGTATACGCTTTTGGCGTAGTGTGGGTGGCGGGCTGTGGGAAGACGGGCCGGATTTACACTTGGACCGGATAAAATTATACCAAAAACTTTTTACGCGCCCTTCAGCCGGCGGAGGACCCGGAACAGGACGCTTGGATGGTCGGTCGAAAAGGCGTCGAAGCCCAGGTCGCGAAGGCGGAGGTAGGTTTCATCCCGGGCGCCGCCCTCGAACGGCATGGCGGCGACGGGAATGCCGCGGGCATGGAGCTCGGTGATGTATCGCCCAAGGCATTCGGGGCGCGGCACCAGCGGCACGGGCGCTTCCCAGTCGCACCAGACATGGAGCGACACGAGCGAAACGCCGCGGAAGTCCCCGGCCCGCAGTTTGTCCATTTCTCCATCGTCATACGCCTCGAAAGCGGCGGCGCCGGTGGCGTCGTGCGACGGCCCCGGAAAGGTTCCGATCCAGAACATCGTCTTGCCACCGGGAACGATCCGCGTCCATTCGAGCGTTTTGTCATACCACATTCCGGTGTAGTAGATCTGGTCCAGGACGCCGTGTTCGCGCGCCTTATCCGCGATGGCCCGGGGGCCGAAACCCTTTTCGTCGACGAAGCACAGTCGTTCCGGATGTCCCTCCATGGCGGCGAAGACGGCGTCAATGGTCGGGATGCGGTGGTGGGCGAAGTCGGGCGAGAGATAGGAGCCTACGTCGATGTCTCGTATGTCGGCCCAGTCCAGTTCCGACGACACGTCGGCGTCAGCGAGGGCGGCGGGGACGCCGCGCGCGGTGCGGCGCAGCGTGGGGTCGTGGAGCATGATGCCCACGCCGTCCCTTGTCCTGCGGCAGTCGCATTCCACGGCCGCCCCGTGTTCCCAGCACCAGAGGAAGGTTTCCAGAGTGTTGTCAGGCCGTTCGGCCGCTCCTCCACCACGATGGACATGGGAAAGGGAGAGGCCGCCCGTCGCACCGGGGAATTTCATCGCACAGCCCCCCGCAAGCCCTCCAGGAGCGCCCGCTTGCGCGGGGTGACCTCCCTGGCCGGGACGATCTTGCCGTCCTCGACGGTCATCTCGACGTTCCAGCTCTTGGACTCGCGGAAGGCGTGGTAGGTCCAGTCCCAGCCGTATTCCTCGAAGAGCGCGATGCAGTCACGCAGGTAGTTCTCCGCGCCCGGCGCCCAGACGGAGGCGGAGAACTCGCCGACGTAGATGCGCGTCCCCGGGTTCTTCTCGCAGAATTCGCGCACGGGTTGCAGGATTCCGCGGAGCCAGTCGCGACCGTAGCCGCATTCCGTGTCCGGCCACCGGAGCGAATTTGCCGGCGCCGCCTGTCCGTGGTTTGTGCCCTGGTGCGTGTAGGCGACGGGCGCGTACATGTGGAGCTGGTAGATCACGCCATCAAGAGGCACGGGCTTCATCTGCGCGTAGGTCGGGGCCTGGCACCACATGTTCGACTCGAAGATGATCGGCGTTTCCGGGTCTTCCTCGCGCACGGCCTTCGCCGCGGCGAATTGCACGGACCAGTAGTCCAGGCCGTCAGGGGACGGCTTGTTGTTCGTCGGCTCGTTGATGAGGTCGTAGCCGTAGATGCGGCGGTCGCCCCTGAAGCGGCGGGCGATGCGCCGCCAGGTCGAAACGAAGTGCTCGGCGTATTCGCGTTCGTGGAACATGTTCATCTCGCCGCCTTCGCCGCGTCCTCCCGGCGGGACGTGCAGATCGACGACGATGCGCAGGCCGTATTTCCCCGCCCAGTCGAGAACGTCGTCGAGGACATCGAGTTTTCCGTCCACCCACTTGTCGAATTCGGCGAGGTCGCGGTTGGCGTTCTTCTTGCCCCAGCCGACGGCCATCTGGTAGCGGGCGAGGTTGGCTCCCCACGAAGCGAGGGTGCGGAGGTCTTCCTCCTTCACGCCCCAGGAAGGCAGCATCGCGCCGCGATATCGCGCGGCCTGAATGGCCGCGCTGTCATGTTGGCTTGGCGGAGCGATGCTCGACGCCTGAAGGGCCGCGCGGTCATGCTGATCGGCGGCGGAATGCGGTTCCGGCGTGGCGGCGGCGAGTGCGCCGCCGCACAGGGCGACGGCGGCGACAATGCGAGGGAAAGTGCGCATGTGCATGGTGTTTTCTCGATGTGTTTTTCGATGGCAATCGATTGCATCCGATAGCGGTTGGCTGCAATGGATGGAGGTTAACTACCTTATGGTCAGCACGGTGCAGTCCGGCTCCACCGTGATCGAGCCGATGCCCTGGAGGAACTCCGGCGCGGTCGCGGCAGTGACGGTGCCCGTGAAGGAGACACCGCCGAGTTTGAGCGAGGAGACGGTGACTTCGCCCGGATAGTCGAGCGAAAGGCGGGCTCCGCCGGCGACGGAAAGCCGCGGCTTTGAGGCAAAGGACGGGGCGCTTGCCACCGACGCGGCACGCACGGAGACGCCGTCGATGAACGCGCGGCGGTTCTCCTCCACCGTGCCCGCGATGCGGAGCACATGCGACCCGGCCGATGCCCGGAAGAGTACCGAATATTCGTTGAAGTTGGAGCAGAACGGCGTCACGGTCGCGATGTCCGTCTCCGTTCCGCCTTCCGGCGCGATGGTGACACGAAGCGGAAGCCGGCCGCTGTTGGCGCGGTCGTCGACGCGTTCGTGGGCCGCGAACCGGAGACGGTAGATTCCGTCGGCTGGAATTGCGATCGTCCATGTCACGGCGCCTTTTCCGCGGAGCGCCATGCCATAGGCGCCTTCGTAGGCGTTGTACCCGCCCTCGCCCGAAGCGGCGTCGGCATACCGGAAGCGCCACGATTTGTTCTGCCAGTGCGACGAATCCGCCGCGAATCCGCCTGACACCTGTTCGAATCCTCCGTTGGCGACAAGCTCCACGCCTTCGCCCGCCGTGGTCTCCGGCACGTAGCGCAGGGCCACCTCGTCGATAGTCCAGCCGTATTCCGTCGTGTCGGCGGAGCCGGTTTTGAAGCCCACGACGTATGCGCCGGCCTCCGCGACCGTGAACCGCCCGTAGGTGCGCGGCCACGGCGTCAGGCCGTCGGGGAGCACGGCGATCTTTTCCGCCTCCCCCCACGTCGGGCCGGCCCATACGCCCATCTCGTAGGCGCCGGTGGCCTTGTTGGCCGACGAAACGCAGGAGAGCTCGTAGGTGCCGGGCTTCGGCAGCGTGACGGTCGCGTATGCAACGGCGTCGGCGTTTTTGAGGAACAGAACGGCCTCGCCTCCGGCCGGTGGAATGTCGGCCTTGCACGTCGTCGCCCAATTCTCGTTGACCCGCTTGAAATACGCCTTGTATCCGGTCATGTGCCAGCCGTCGGACTCGCTGCCGAGCGCGGTTGACTGGAAACTGTACTGGTCGGGGTTCCGCGCAAAATATTCCTCGAATCCGGCATTTGGGACCGAGACGTCCAGTCCTGTCCCGGCGGCCCATGGTGCGCCCGAGGCGAATTGCGCAGCCGATTCCGGCGCGGCGAGGACAAGCGCGCCTTCCTCGACGCGGACCGCGCCGACGTTTTCGCCAACGGCTTTCACGCGGGCTTCCGCGCCGCCGGTCTTCACGAACGCATTGCCGCTTCCGCGCGAAATCGACAGGGCGGTTCCGTCGAAGCGCTGGAGTTCGGCGGATGGCGACGCGACGTTCGTCGAAAGGACGTAGGAGGCGTCGAGCGTCTGCCCGGCTCCGGCGGAAAGCGCCGGCGCCATGCCGCCGCGCACGACGACGCGGCCTTCCTCCAGCGAGAAATCGCCTGCAAATGGAGGTCTGGTGCCGCTCGGGCCGATTACGAGATCGCCCGCGCCGGTCTTGGAAACCGAGCCTTCGCCGGAAAACGCGAGAGGTCCGGTAGCCATCCCATCCCCGGGCGCGGCCGCCGCCACCGCTTCGGCCGCGACGCCGATGCGACCCACGTCGGAATCAAGGTGAGCCAGGCCGGTCGAGGCGTCGGGCAGTGCCCACTTTGCCATGAGGTAGCGCTCGACCTGCGCGAACTCCGCTTCGGCCAGTTTGTTCGTGAAGAGAATCGCCTCGCAGAGGTAGTCGCCGCCGATGGCGTTGCCGTTGTTGCGCATGCGGAAGAAGTTGTTGAAATTCTGGAACCCGTCCCGCAGGGTTCCGGACAGGAGCTGGACGCCCTTGCGCGGCGGAACGGAAAATGCGTCGATCACCTGGCCGTCCAGCGCGAAGCGGGCGGTCTGGACATAGCCGTTGTCGGTGTCGGCGCTCAGGAAGTGGCCACCGGGAAGGGCGTCGAACGCCGTGAACTTGCCGTTTGCCCAAGTGTTCACGCGGAACCCGTTGTTCAGATCCGTTCCCGTGCAGCCGAGAGCGGCGCCCCACGTGGAGTCGATCCCGTGGACAAGAAAGAAATGGAAGACTTTCGTGAACTTCAGGTCGGCGTCGGCGGCGTCCTTGAAGAGCATGTACTGCCCGGAGCCGATGCCGCCGAAATAAACGGCCGCGTTTCCATCAAACGTCGTGACGGCGGGGGCGGCGTTTACATCGTTCGCACGCCCCGTTCGCTGGTAGGAGGGGACGGCGGACGGATAGGCGCGGGCGGCGGGATCGGCCTCGCGGACGTCGCACCAGCGCGAAACGCGCTCGGTTCCATTGTCGTCGGTCGTCTGGAGTCCTTTTCCGGACGTGGCATCGACCCAGAAGGCGGCCTCGGACGTGACGAAGGCGGGCGGAACGGCATTGGGCGACGCCGCGCCGGCCTCGATTGAAAGCGAGCCTTCGAGCACGTCGACGGCGTAGGGCGCCGACCGGTCGATTTGCGACTGCGGCAACGTCAGCTCGCCGCCGCCGATTTTCGCCAGCGAGCCGCCGTCACCAATTGTCAGGCGTCCGGAAACGGTTTTCCACGTTTCAGCAGGGACGTTGAGCGAGACCGATTCGCGCCATCCGGCTGTTATGTCGGACATGGCCGTTGTCGCCGCAAGGAGCGCGGCGGCCGTTATGATGTCAGTTTTCATTTGAGTTTCTCCTTTGCCTGCGCGAGGCTGGACGAGGTGTTGTTGGCTTCGCATGGCGGAGTGCCGTGCGACACATTCAATGCTAGCACAATAAATGATGGATTTGTTAGACTTTTCGCGCAGAATTTTTCGACTTTTTGCGAAACATTCGACGATGTGCTATAATTTTCGCATGCAGACGAAAAAATCAAAATCGGCTGACTCGCGCCACCCGCGTCGGCGCATCTTGCTACTGGCTGACTTCGCATACGCGTCGGCGCGTTCCGTGGCGTCTGGAGTCATTAGTGCGGTTTCGGCAAGACCAGATGCGACCTTCGTAATCAGCGGGGGCCACCCGGACAGCAAGGACTCCGAATACGCCATGAGGAGCGAGATCGACGGCGTGATAACCTGCGAATCGGTGCACGACGAGGCACTGCGGCGCGTTCTCAAGGCGAACCCGCGCTGCCCGGTGGTGTTTACAAGCGTGGTTCGCGAACAGGTGCCGCAGGAGGCGAAGGGGCGCTCCGCGGTGGTTCTTTGCGACAATGCGGCGGTGGCGAAGGCGGCCGCGGATTTACTGATTCGCCACGACCTCGTGCATTTCGGCTATGTCGGGACGCGCCTCGGGCAGGCATCGCCATCGTGGGACCGCGAGCGCAGGGAGGCTTTTGCGGCGGCGCTGGGGGCGAGGGGGTTTTCAAGCAGAGCATACGCACCGCCGCCGAGCCCCGCCGACGCCGATGCCGACCATGCCGCGCTTGCGGCTTGGCTCCGGGCGATGCCGAAGCCATGCGGCGTCTTCGTGTCCTACGATCTTCGCGCGCTGGCGGTTCTCAACGCCCTCCACGCGGAGGGCATCGCCATTCCCGAGCAGGTGCAGCTCGTGAGCGCCGACAACGAAGAGTGGCTGTGCGAACACACTTCGCCGACGCTTACTTCGATCGAGACGGACTTCGAAGGATGCGGACGCATTGCCGCGGAAACCCTGTTCGCCATGATCGACGGCGGAAAATGGGAGGCCGAGCGGACATTCGGCGTTCTGCGCGTGGAGCAGCGGATGAGCACGACCGACTTGCACGGCAGCGCCAACCGGGCCGTTCGCGCGCGAAGGCTTCTGCGGGCGCAGATGTGCGGCAACGTGTCGAGCGAAAGTCTGGCGGAGCAGTTGGGCTGTTCGCGGCGAATGCTGCAGCTCAACTACAGGGCCGTGTTCGGGCGGACCATACTGGAAGACCTGATTGACCTGCGTCTGGAGAAGGCCAAGCGCATGCTGGCCGGAGGCGACATTCCGGTATGCGAAATCCCGGAGCGGCTGGGATTCGAGTCCCCCGACCACCTGATGCGGCTCTTCAAGAGGCAAACCGGCATGACCATGCTCCAATGGCGCCGGCGCGCCCGCGCCGCCGGGCGCTGAGGGAGGCGCGGCGCGGCGAACCGGGAACGGACCCGCGCCTCGCGGCGGGACTGGACTTCATCGCGTCGCACTTCGACGACCCGTTCCTCGGGGTCCGCGACGTCGCCGCCGTCATGGGGACGAACGTCCG
>JAFWPM010000036.1 GCA_017509565.1 Kiritimatiellia bacterium
AGACTGAACAAGAAATTCCCCGATACCTGCCTCGACCCCTCGGCGGAGCCGTGGACGGAATACACCTACCGCATCACAGGCTACGACGCCGCCGACGGCTCGTCCACGTCGGTCGAAAAGACCGTCGCGCTGGAGGCGGGCAAGACCGTTTTCTGCGAATCAGACACATACGTGCAGAACGGAACGTCGGCGGGCAAGACGTTCGGCACGGAGTCGTCGATGATCGTCAAGTACAACTATCAGGAAGGCAGCGGCGACGTGCGCGAAGCGCTCTTCCGGTTCGACCTTTCGGAAGCCCCGACGCGATTCCTGTCCGCCACGCTCAAGCTCGATCCGACCGGTCCGGCGGGCAACGCGACCGGAAACGAAAATCTCCAGCTCTACAAAATGCCGGACTTCGAATGGAGCGACGCCGCCGCGCCGACGTGGAACGACGTCTTCGGCAACGGCTACGCCACGCCGCAGGCGCGCCAGCGCGAAAACGACGCCAAGCGCATGGCGGAAACCCATCTCGGCACGTGGGTCTCCTCGGAACACGGCGGCATCCGGGCGGATTCCACGGTCGAATACGACATCACCGCCGCCGTGAAGGCGGCGCTGGCCGCTGGCGAGACGCATCTTACGCTCCACGCCGCGGCCTACGATCCGCAATCGTCGTGGAACTTCGGCCTCGTCACCCGCGAACGCGCCCAGGGCCTCTCCATCGCCCCGCGCATCGAGTTCGCCCTCAATAGCTGGGTGCGGCGCCCATTCGTGCTGACTGTGAGGTAAAGCATGCTCCGGAGAAAAGTCGCGGCAGGCGCAATCGCGTTAATGGGTGCATTGGCCATGGCAGATTCTGATCATACTGATGTTGTCGGCTGGGCGGCGTTGAACGCCAGGGCCCGCGAATGCGCGAAGGGGCCGATCCGGCCAGGCGCGCCGGGCGAACGCCCCTTCTGGAACGGCTTCGCGCGCGCCTTCATCCACCCGCCGGCGTTCGATTTCGCCGACGTTCCCGGCGCCGTCGCCTACCGTTTCGAAATCATTCCTGCCCCGGCCCCGGACGAGACGCCGGCGGACACGTCGCTTCGCGACGACGCGCCCTCAGATGTCGCTTGCGACTCCGGGGGCGCAGGCTTTTCGCCCGCGACGGGTAGCGGCGGGGGCGCCGTCGCCTCGTCGGCCGCGCATCCATGGCTTCCCGTAGACGCCGCAATCTGGGATTCCCTTGCGCCCGGCTACTACAAGCTCCGCGTGACTCCGGTTGACAAAGACGGAGTGGCGCTGGCAGGCGTCGTGCCGGACGAGCGCGTCTTCTACCGCGCCGCCGTGTTCCGCGGCCCCTATCCGCCCGCTCCCCGCGGCTACCGCGAAGCCGCCGCGCGCGTCTACGCCGCCGTGGCCAGCCTGCCGCAGGTGCAGGGGTGGCTTTCCTCCGACGAGCCGCCGGAGGGCTACGACCTCTACTGCTACCCCTCGAAAATCCTCGGCTCGATGATCCGCGCGCTCTGCCGCGACGCATCCGCCTCATCCTGCAGCGACCCCATTGAGGGGTCGCGTTCCCTGGCGATCGCCCGCCGCATGGCCGACTGGCTTCTCGCGCAAAGCGAGCCGGAAGGTGCCCCCCTCGCGCACTTCCCTCCCACCTACTGGGGAAACCGCCGCCGCGTGGCCGTCGAAAATGCCGGCCGCATCATGCTCTCCTACCCGGCGCAGGCCGCGCTCGCGTATTTCGACCTCGCGGACGCGCTGGAAAGGCGGGGCGAAGCCGCCGCGCTTGCGGTTCGCTACCGCGCCGCCGCGATGGCGATCGTGCGCACCTACGTGCGCCTCCAGGGCGAAGACGGCACCTGGCCGCTCCTCGCCCGCGCTGCGGACGGCGCCGTGCTCTGCCCCAACCGTATCGTTCCCGGCCGGTACATATTCGGCATGTTCGACCGCGCGATCGAAGCCGCAAGGGCGAACGGCGAAACCGCCGCGCTTGCGGATTCCTTCGTCGCCTGCCGCGACCGCGCGCTGGCCTACATCGAGCGCGGTCCGCTCTCCACCTGGAACTGGGACGGCCAGTTCGAGGATTCCAGGCCGCGCCCGCCATACCAAAATCTCCAGAAGGGCGTCGCCATCGATGTCGCAATGCGCCTCTTCCCGCTCGGCCGCACCGCGGAGGCCCTTGAATGCGTCGATTGGTGCGAGGACCAGTTCACCGTGTGGGGCGACCCGATCCACCACATGGACTGGCGGCACTGGAAATTGCCGACAGCCCTTGAGCAGTACGACTACTACACCCCGATCGACGCCTCCATGGCCGACATGGTGCGCGGCTTCTCCGCCGCATACGCCGCGACACGCGACCCGCTCTACCGCGCAAAGGCGAAGGCCATGGCCGACTGCCTCGTGCGCCACCAGCGCCCCGACGGCACAATCCCGACATACTTCGACGAGCGCGGCGCCGGCTCGGACTGGGTCAACTGCATGGTCTACTCCGCATCCGCCCTTGAATACGCCGCGCAGGCAGGTGTCGAGTGACTTCGGACTAGTGCGCCGCGCGCTTCCTGTATCCGTTCGGCGTCGTCCCCGTCTCGCGGCGGAAAACGTTTGTCAGGTGCGCGCTGTCATAGAAGCCGCATTCCCCCGCTATCGCCTTGATTGGCTTGTCCGTCTGGGCAAGCAGCATCTTCGCGCGGGCTATCCGCTGGCGGAGGAATTCCCGCGATGGCGTCGTCCCGAGGCCTGTCGCGAACATTCTGTCGAGTGTCGCGCGCGACACCCCGAGCGAGGCTGAAATCCCAGCCATGCCGAAGGAGTCCGCTAGATGCTCGCCAATAAGTGCCAGCGCCTTGCGCAAAGCCTCCGTCGGAGCGGCGACTACAGCCGTGGACCGCCTTGTCGTCACGCCAGTCGGCCGTATGAGAATTGGCTCGGGGGGCGGCGCCTCGCCTTCCATGAGCCTCTCCAGCAGCGCCGCGCTTTCCCAGCCCAGCCGCCACAGGTCATGGCGTACCGACGAAATCGGCACTCGCTGGTTCTCGACAAGCGCCGACTCGTCGTCAACACCGAGTATGGACACCTCCTCCGGCACCGACAAGCCCATCGACAGCGCCACATTGAGGGCCCGCGCCGCATCGTTGTCGTTGAACGCGAAGAGCGCGAGGGGCTTGGGCGCCGCCGCCAGTTTCGCGCCTAGCCACGAGTCGAGCCCCTTCCAGTCGTCGTAGCACCGTGAATCGCATTCGCGGCGCCAAACGAACTCAAGCGGCGTTTCCCCGCGCCACCGTTCCCTGAACCCTTCCAGGCGAAGCCTCTCGATGTTCGTCCAGTCCTTTGCGAAGAACGCCCCGTTCCGGAAGTGGCGTTCCTCAAAATGCTCCGCCGCAAGCGCCCCGATGCCGCGATGGTCGCCGATGACTCGCGCCATGGAGACTTCAGGGTGGCAGATGGACAGATCCACCACCGGCACTCCCTTCGCCAAAAGCTTCTCGGCGAAGGCTACCAGCCTTGGCCTCCCGGCCCGCAAATGGATTAAAACCCCGTCGCCGCTCCATCCGCGCGGTATCGACGAGGTGTCCTCGAACGCAATAGACCATCCATGGCCGTTCGCGAAGGCGGCAAGCGCCTCCAGCCGCCGAAAGGACGTGTAGCCGATTTGCAGCAGAATGTTTTTCATTTGTTCCCAACCGTGGCCATCAACTTTTAGGATACACCATCGTGATGCAAATTTCCAATTTTTTTGTTCATAATTGCAAAAATTTTCCATTGCGCTCCGGTGTGAACTGGTTTATAATCTGCTTATGGATTTTGAATGGCTTTATTCGTCTGTCAGGGATTTGCCGATTGTGGATTGGCACAACCACCTGGACCTTAATGCGCTGGTGGCCGATGCGCCGCTGGGGTCGCTTTACTCGGCCTGGGTGGCGCCGGATCCCTACAAGCACCGCGCGATGCGCATCTGCGGCGAGCCGGAGCGGCTCGTCACCGGCGACGCGCCGGAGGCGGAAAAGTGGGCCGCCTGGAAGCGCACCCTCCCCAAGCTCGTCGGCAACCCGCTTTTCGACTGGGCGAAGGCCGAACTGGGCCTCCTCGGCCTTGACGGTGCGGAGAACGTCCCGCTCTCCGATTGGACGCCCTCGAAGATTCTGCGCAAGGTCAACGCCGAGGTGCTGAGCCCCTGCGTGGCGGGGAGCGGTGTTTCGCGCATGGCAGCGCGACCCGGCGCGGACGCGCCGGGTGCAAAACCTCGCATTGTCCCCTCCCTGCGCCTCAACGCCGGCGACGAAGTGCCGGAAGAGACCTTGGAGCGCTTCGCCGCCGCCGGCTGCCGGGTGGTGGACATTTCGGTTGACGACGCGTCCGCCCTCGCCCTTCCGTGCGAGGCACAGAACAGAGTGCCCGGCGCGGTCTGTCCTGTGCCCGGCGCGGCAGCGCCGGGTGTTGGCGCGGTCTGTTCTGTGCCCGGCGCGGAAGCGCCGGGGCTTTTCCGCGTGGCCGCCTTCGCCGCCGCGCATGGCTGGACGATGCTGCTGCATCTCGGCGCGCTGCGCGCCACCTCGGCTCGCCTGCGCGCCGTCGCCGACCCGGCCGGCGGCTACGCCGGAATGCGCGCTCCCGTCGATCCCGCAGCCGTGGCTGCGTTCCTCGACGCGCTGGAGCGCGCCGATGCGCTCCCGCACACGATCCTTCTCACGCTCAATCCGGAAGCCCACGCGCAGCTTGCGGTGCTTTCCGGCTCCTTCACCCGCGAGGGTTCGCCCGGCCACGTGCAGCTCGGTCCGGCGTGGTGGTGGTGCGACCACGCGCACGGCGTGCGCGACGTGCTGGAAAAGACCGCCGCCTACGGCGTGCTCTCGACCTTCGTCGGCATGACCACCGATTCGCGCTCTCTCCTCTCCCTCGCGCGCCACGACTGGTTCCGCCGCACACTCTGCAAGTGGGTTGCCGGCAAGGTCGCTTCCGGCGACTTCCCCGACGACCCCGCCCTCCTCAAGCCACTTCTCGAAAACGTCTGCTACCGCAACGCCCGCCGAATGTTCGACGGCAATCGGTAGCAATCGAAAGCAATCGGAAAAATGAAAAGTGTATTCCAAGATCAAGTCGCCGTCGTCACCGGCGCGGGCGGAACGCTATGCTCCGCCATTGCAAGGCATCTCGCCTCGCTCGGCTGCAAGGTCGTGCTCGTCGGCCGCACCCGCGAAAAACTGGAGAAGGTGGCGGAGACACTCGCAAGTTTTGCACCCGGCGCGTCCGCGCCGGGTCGCGCAGACTTGCGCGAAAAGCCGCTCATCGCCCCATGCGACGTCACGGACGAGGCGGCGATCCAGGCCGTCGCCGACCGCGTACTGGCCGAATGGGGGCCCTGCCGCTTCCTCGTGAACGGCGCCGGCGGCAACAACCCCGCCGCCATGCCCACGCGCCTGCGCTTCAGCGAAGCTGACCTCGCCCCCCATCCTGATGCGCAGGCTCCGTCCTGCGCAACTCCCGACCGCGGCTTCTTCGACATCGACATGGCCGCCTTCCGCTCGGTGCTGGAGATCAACACGCTCGGCACGGTGATCCCCTCGCGCATCTTCGGCCTCCAGATGGCGCGCGCAGGCGGCGGCGCAATCCTCAATTTCGCCTCGATGAACACCTACCGCCCGCTCACGCGCGTCGCCCCCTACGCGATGGCCAAGGCCGCCATCGCCAACTGGACGCAGTTCTTCGCGCAGTACATGGCGCCGGCGCACGTGCGCGTCAACGCCGTCGCGCCCGGCTTCATGGTCAACGAGCGCTCGCGCAAGTACCTCTGCACCCCCGACGGCGGCCTTTCGCCGCGCGGCGAGCAGGTGATGGCCCACACGCCGGCCGGCCGCTTCGGCGAGGCCGAGGACCTCCTCGGCTGCGTGGAATGGCTCCTCGACGACACCCGCGCGGCGTTCGTCACCGGCATCACCGTCCCCGTCGACGGCGGCTTCCTCGCCTCCGCCGGCGTCTGATTCCGCGAACCATGGCGCATTCCCATTTCCGGCTCGTTTCCAATGCTGGCGCCGCCGCGCGGGTTCTCGTGGCGGCGGGCGAGCCGGAGTATGTCTTCCGCGCCGCCCGCGACCTGGTCTCCGACGTGGAGCGCATCACGGGCGTCCGCCCCGCGCTCGTGCGCGGCGATGCGCCGGCGCCGGGCGACGTGTTCGTCGCCACGTCCCCGCGCGGCGCGTGGGAGGCCTGCGATGTCGCGGTCGATGCCGGCGGCGTCCTGCGCATCGCCGGTTCCGACCCGCGAGGCACGATGTTCGGCGTCTACGCCTTCCTCGACGAGATCCTCGGCGTCGATCCGCTCGCCTTCTGGAACGACGCGCCCTATCCGCGCGCGGAGTCGCTCGTGCTCGATGCGACCGCGCTCCACGCCGGTTCGCCCGCTTTCCGCTTCCGCGGGTGGTTTCTCAACGACGAAGACCTGCTCACCGGCTGGCACGACGGCGGCGGGCGGCGCGACATCGACTACCCCTTCTACGGTACCGTCATCGCCGAGGACGTGGCGGAGCGCGTTGCGGAGGCGCTCGTGCGCTGCCGCATGAACCTCGCCATTCCGGCGAGTTTCGTCAACCTCCTCAACCCGCCGGAAGCCCGCCTCGCGGAGATATTCGCCGCGCGCGGCGTGTTCCTGACCCAGCACCACGTCGAGCCCCTCGGCACGAGTGCCTTCACCTTCCAGGCGTACTGGAAGGCGCGCGGCCGCGACGTGCCGTTTTCCTGGACAAGCCACCCGCGCGAAGTGGAGGAGGTCTGGCGCGCCACGGCGCGGGCGTGGGCGCGCTTCCCGAACGTGATCTGGCAGCTCGGCCTGCGCGGCGTCGCGGACCGCCCGATGTGGAGCGCCGACGCCACAGCGCCGGTCTCGGACGCCGACCGCGCGGCCGTCATCTCCGCCGCGATGGAGCGGCAGATGGCTATCCTCGACGAAATCGGCGTCCCGCGCGAAGGACGCATCGCCACGGTCACGCTCTGGGGCGAAGGCGCGGTTTGTTACGGACGCGGGCTGCTCCGCGTCCCCGAAGGCGCGATAGTCATTGTTTCCGACAACGGTCCCGGCTGGCAGTGGCCGGGGAATTGCCGCCCAGCTGCCCGGGCGACTGCAAAACCCCGCGGCGTCTACTACCACCACGCCATCTTCGACGCCGGACCGCACCTCGCGTCGCTCGTCCCGCCCGCGCGCACCGCCGCGATGCTGGAGGAGGTGCGCGCCGCGGGCGCTGCGGACTACGCGCTCCTCAACGTCGCGAACGTCCGCGAATTCGCGCGCGGCCTCGACGCCTCGGCGCGTGTCCTTCGCGAAGGTGCGGCCTTCGACGCCGCCGCGTGGGAGAAGCGCTGGCTCGCGCCAACCGGCAGTCCCTGCCCCACAACCGCCCGCTACCGTCACCCTCACCGGCTCGACCAGCGAGACAGTCACCTTTCCCATCACTCACCTCCTCTACATTGAGGCCGTCGGCAACTACGTGAAAATCTATCACTTACATAACGGAGAGGTGCGCAATGACATGCTGCGTGCCACCAGCAAGCAGATAGAAGAA
>JAFWPM010000037.1 GCA_017509565.1 Kiritimatiellia bacterium
GCTTGTCGCGACCATGAATAAGGCCGACGCGACAAGCGCGTCCCTCCCATGTGCCATACTGCCATTATGTTGTCCGGCACAATAACTGCAACATTTAGGGTCAATGCTGGGTTGATCACCCACACAATCTGGAGAAGGGCCTGAAAATTTAATCAGTTTTGCGTTTACGCAATGCTGGCGGTATAAGTGTGAGATGGAAAAAGCCAAGCAGCCAAGTGAGTTTGTAAAAAGCCTGGACAAGCGGCTCGTCTGGGATGTCGACATCGCCGACATCGGCGAGCGGCTGCATCGCCGTTTCATAATCCAGCGAGTCCTCGAACGCGGCAGCATGGAGGACATAAGGGGGACGGTCAGACACTATGGCATGCCGGAATTCACCGCCGAGGCTAAAATGATCCGGTCGCTCGATCCGATCACTCTGTCGTTTGCCGCATGCCTTTGCAAAGTCCCCAAGGAGGCGTTCAGGTGCTGTATTTGGAATCCATGGCAACAGGCTGGGCGATTTGCGGCGAAGAGAGCAAATATGATAAAATTTTAAGTCGTTTTTTAACATGCGGGCATGACCGCCACAGGCAATGCAACAGAACGGAGCGAAAGGGAACATGACAATCAGGCACATAACAGGCAGGGTGGCCGCCGCCATTGCGATGGGGGCATTCCTATGCGGGCGCACGGCACTGGCGCAGGAGCCGGCCGGGGCGCAGTCCGCGCTGGCCGCAGTCGCGGCCGAGGTGGCCGCCGCGCCTGATACGAACATCGCAAAAACCGTCGAGGCGGGTTCCTCGTGGCTTGAAAAGCTGACCGAGACCGTGGACAAGATCGACGGCATAGTGTGGGGCGTCCCGCTTATCGTTTCAATTCTCCTTGCGGGCGTCATCCTCACATGCGTCCTGCGTCTCGTCCACGTGTTCAACCTCAAGCGCGCCCTCCGCTACATGTTCTACAACGAGGAGGACGGCACGGGCGAGGTGTCGTCGTTCGGTGCGCTCTGCACGGCGCTATCGGCGACGATTGGAACCGGCAACATCGTCGGCGTGGCGACGGCCATCGGCACCGGCGGCCCCGGCGCGCTATTCTGGATGGAGGTGGCGGCGTTCTTCGGGATGGCCACCAAATACGCCGAAGGCCTGCTTGCGGTGAAGTTCCGCGAGGTCGATGAGGACGGAAAGGTCCTCGGCGGCCCGTTCTACTACATTGAAAAGGGGCTTGGCCGCAACTGGAAGTGGCTGGCCGTGATGTTCGCGGTGTTCGGCACCCTGGCCGGCATCATGGGCATCGGCACCATAACGCAGATACACGGCATATCGTCGGCCACGTTGCGCTTCTTCGACCCCAACTTCAATCCGGCCGACGCATCCACCGGCGTCGCGATATTGGGCACCACCTACTCGTGGGCCACGGTCATTTCGGGCCTGGTCGTGACGCTTTGCGTGGCGCTCGTCGTCATAGGGGGCCTCAAGCGCATCGCCAACGTCTCGACGGTCATAGTCCCGTTCATGGCGGTGTTCTACATCGTCATCTGCGCCTTCATCCTCCTGGGCAACCTCTCCAAGCTGACGGCGGCCTTCGAGCTCATCTTCCGCGCGGCGTTCAATCCGCGCGCCTTCACCGGCGGCGTAGTCGGCACGATCTTCGTGGCGATGCAGAAGGGCATCGCGCGCGGCATCTTCTCGAACGAGGCCGGGCTTGGCTCCGCTCCGATCGCGGCGGCCGCGGCGAAGACCAACGAACCCGTGCGCCAGGGCCTCATCTGCATGACCGGGACCTTCATCGACACGATCATCATCTGCACGATGACGGGCCTCACCATCGTCGTCACGGGCGCATGGGAGCCGTCTCTTGGCCTCAAGGGCGTTGACATCACCATCGAGGCCTTCACGAAGGGGATGGAGTTCATCCCGCACAGCGGGACGATCGCCGGCTTCTTCCTGATGGTGGCGCTGACATTCTTCGCATTCACGACGATCCTAGGCTGGGACTACTACTCCGAGCGCTGCCTGGAATACCTTGTCGGCCGCAAGAACAAGTTGGCGGTCTACATCTACCGAGCCCTGTACGTGGCCGTGGTGTTTGTAGGGCCATACCTGACGGTGTCGGCGGTGTGGGGCATCGCGGACGTATTCAACGGCCTGATGTCGTTCCCGAACCTCATTGCGCTGATACGGCTCTCGCCGACGGTCGGGCGTCTGAACCGCGACTATTTCCGTCGCCTGCGCGCCGGCGAGATAGACGAAAGGCTGTGAACGGCGCCGGCGCGGTGCCTTCCCCGCGGGGAAGGCGCATGCCACGCGCCGATGGCGGATCCAAACTCCGGTTGAGGCATGACGGTCCTGCACGTCGATATGGACGCCTTCTTCGCGTCCGTCGAGCAGCGCGACCATCCGGAGTACAGGGGCAAGCCCGTGATAGTCGGGGCGCCGCGCGACAAGCGCGGCGTAGTGTCCACCTGCTCCTACGAGGCCCGCAAGTTCGGCGTCCATTCCGCGATGCCATCGCGCGAGGCGGCGCGGCTCTGCCCGCAGGGCATATTCCTGCCTGGCGACCACGCGAAGTACTCGGCGGTGTCGCGGCAGGTGATGGCGATACTGGAGCGCTTCACGCCATTCATAGAGCAGGTCTCGATAGACGAGGCCTACCTTGACGTCACGGGGGCGCATGGCCTTTTGGGCGACGGCGAGACGATAGGCAGGTCGATACGGGCCGCGATTCGCGGGGAGCTGGACCTGGCGGCCTCCGTGGGCGTGGGCCCGAACAAGCTTGTCGCCAAGATATGCAGCGAACTCGCGAAGCCCGACGGCCTGAAGGCCGCGCCTGCCGACCCCGGGGCGCTGGCCGCGTTCCTAGCGCCGCTGCCGTCGGGGGCCCTTCCGGGTGTGGGGAAGGTCTTCGGGGCGCGCCTGGCGTCGTTCGGCTTCAGGAGCGTCCGCGACATCCAGGAGGCTTCTAGGGAAAGCCTGGAGGCTGTAGGCGGGGTCGCCGCGGCCGCGTCGCTGCGCCGTTCGGCGTTTGGGATCGACGACAGGCCCGTCGGAGCGCACGGCGAGGAGCTCAGCATATCGCGCGAGCACACCTTCCCCGAGGACTGCACGGACCGCGCTGTGGTGCGCGAGGTGCTGCACGGGCTGGTCCGGGATGTCGGGCGGCGCCTTCGCGCTGCCAGGCGCTGGGCGAACGAAGTGCGCCTGAAGTTGCGCTGGGGCGACTTTACGACCATAACCCGCCAAAAGCCCGTCCCCGTCGCGATTCGCGACGACTTCTCCCTCTTCGAGGAGGCGCTTGCGCTGTTCGACCGCGAGCGGCTCGTCGCCCCGGTGCGGCTAATCGGCTTTGGCGTGACCGGGCTGGGCGACGAGGAAGGGCAGGGGGAGCTTGACCTGTTCGGGGCTGGGGACGGAGCGGCGCCGCTGAAGGAGCGCCGCGAAAGGCTCAGCGACGCCGTTGACGCGCTGCAAAGGCGCTTCGGGCGCGGCGTGTTCGGCATTTCGCGGGAGGATGGCGACTAGGCGCCATTCCGGCCGGCCTCGCCGGGTTCACCGCGCGGCGTCGCCTTCCAGGTTCCTGAGCCAGAGCGCGCCGAGGGCGTCCTTGCGGCTGATGTGCTCCTTTACCGCCGCGACAAAGGGGTTTGTCTCGAAGGCGCCGCGGACTTCCTCGAAGTCGGCCTCCGTTGTGCGCCCCTGCCCGTCGAAGCCGAAACCGGTCTTCGCCGACAGCGAGAACTCCTTGCGGGCGTCTTCGTAGAGCATGTGGTCAAGCTCAAGGACTGATTCGCGCCAGCGCCTGATGATTCCGGCGAGCGTCTCGCGGGTGATTTCATCTTCCCGGAGCCCATAGTATTCGAGCATCAGGTTGTAGGCCCACGTCCACTCGTATTCGTAGTAGTGGTCGTGGAGATCGCCGAGTCGGGCGTCAAGAGCTTCGCGGGAATCAATCGCCCCGGACTCGATGTCGTCCAGGAGCGCGCTGACGCAGGAGTGGGGCGCTATCAGCCCCGAAAGGTCAACCCAGTGCCCGAGCCCAATGTCCCCTTCTGGCTTGAGGTGGCCGACGTAGTCGCATCCGGGTGGCGTCGTCTCCAGACGGGAGATGAGGGAGTTGCCGAGGAACTTGTCGATGGCCATCCTGTAGAACCTGAGCCCCTTTTCGAGGGCGGAGTTCGTGATTCTGGCGCTCTGGTAGGCGTAGGTGTCGCTCGTGGCGCCGGAAAGGGCCTTGAGCTGTTCCAGGACGGAGATTCCGCGCACCATCTTTGCGATGGTGTAGGGTGAAAGGAGGTTGAAGTTCACGCGGTCCAGACGGCCGTCGGCGCGGCGCTTGTCGCGCTTTGGCCACTTCTGGACGTCGCGGATCGTGCCGACGCTGCGCAGGTTGACGCCTGGCGCGAGGTATGTGATGCCGTTGGACTCGATGAGGTAGGAGAAGGGCAGGTCGCTGGTGTCGGGGTTTGTAGTGTGGCGGCCCATCACGAGGGAGAAGGCGCCGATGCGGGCCGGCCAGAGGATGTAGGAGTCGCTGGCGGTCTTCGCGCCGCGCTCAAGCGCGCCCTGGTGGATGGGCCCGAGCTTGTACATGTGGTTGGACTGGTTCGAGCCGGAGCCGGCGTTCATGAAGCTGAACATCCCGGCGATGAGGAGCGTGGACTTGTGGTGCGTCACAGTGAATGGTCCGGCGAAGACGGCGCAAGCCTCGCCGTTCTCCTCCTGGCAGTTGCAGAAGAAGAGTGAGTCGGAGGCGGAGTAGCCGTGGCCGAGGACGCAGGCCTGGCCGACATAGCAGCGCGTGATGCGGGTGCAGTCCTCGACGCTTGAGCCGTCCTGGACGATGAAGTCGTCGGCGATCACGCCGCGCCCCATGACGACTGGCGAGTCCGTCCTGCTGACGAGGGATCCGTTCGACAGGCGGGCAACGCCGTCGACAATCGCCCCGTCGCCAATGTGTACGTTGCGGATGAGGCCGGTGTCGAGGACAGTCGCGCTTCTGCCGATCATGCCGCGCGAGGACCTGCACTCCTCGGCGCGTTTCCGGGCGAAGCCCTTCAGGCGCTCGATGAGGAGTGGGCGGTGGCGGTACATGGCCTCGATGTAGGCCTCGTGCGCGGTCATGCGGTCGTGGATCGTCACCTCGCGTCCGCCGACCTCGTTGAGGACCGACACTTCGACGCCGTTGCCGAAGGAGGACTCCCCCTCGACGTAGATTTTATCGACGTTGCCGATGTGCGCCCCGTCGCCAATGTCGTAATTGGCGATGTAGCTGCGGACATTTGAGATGCGGACATTGTCGCCGACGGTGACGTTGTGGAGCGTGGCGCGGTAGATGCCGGCCGGCTTCGTCACGCCGCCCGGGAGGGAAAAATGTCCCGAAAGGCTGCCGATGCGGCATGGTCCGGAGAAAACGGAGTCCCTGATGCGCGACGGGTCGAATCCGTCGGCAACCAGGATGTCGCTCCAATTTTCCGCCGACGAGCCGCCGGCCTCAAGCGCGGCGATTTCCGCGTCCGTTAGATTCCTGAAATTGTCCATGGCGCAATCCCCGGAGAGAGCCGTCAAATGTATTTTCTGAGAAGCGAAGGCGTGTCCCTGTAGTCGTCGATCTTCAGGAACGGGAAGCCGGCGAGGAGGACGGACTCGTCGTTGCCGCCGGGGCCGTAGTCGTCGCCGACGTAGAGGACCTCGTCCTTCGCGATGCCGCGCGCGGCGCAGATTTGCGAGAGTGCGTAAGCCTTGTCGTATGGCGCCGGGGCCATGTCGAACGATGAGGAGCCGCCGACGAACACCTTGAAGTCGGGGAAGAGCGCGCAGACCTCGGGGTAGATGGCGCGGCGCCTGGAGCGGTCGGGGTCGAAGGCGAGCTTGTCGGCCTGCGCGGCCTTAGTGCCGAGTATGGCGAAGGTGACGACACCTGAGTCGTGGAATTCGAGGCTGTCGCCGGCGAATTCCGTGAGTCCGTGGCTGGCGCGGAAGGCGTTGGCGCGCGCGAGGACCTCGTCGTGGTCGCAGGGGATGCGGACGTCGGAGACGAACTTCAGGTCGCGCGACGCCTCGTCGTACTCGGCGTACTGCATCCCGTAGTTCCCGAGGATGTCGATTGGGTATTGCCCCATCTGGTTGAAGATGCGGCGGCAGGCGCCGGCGCCGACCATCAGCAGGGAGTGGCTGGCGCGGAGGGCGTCGAGGGTGGCGCGCATCTCGGGGGAGAGTGGCGTCTTGTGCTGTGTGAGGGTGCCGTCGAGGTCGAAGGCGATCAGTTTGGTTTTCATGGAATAATTATACCAGAAGAAGGCGGGTTCAGGCGCGAATGCCGGAGACGAGCCAGTGGGGCATGGGCGGCGGGGCCGCCATGGTCTCGCCTGGCTGGAAGCCGGCCTCGCGCATCCAGCCCTTGAGTTCGGCGTCGGAGAAGACCCAGCCGTTTTCGGTTGTCAGAGCCATGTTGAGGGCGAAGAGGGCGGAGAATGCGGGGGCGGTGTGGGTTTCGTCGGTCATCATGTCGAGAATGAAAATGCGGCCGCCGGGCCTGAGGGCGCGGTGGGCCCGCCTTAGGATGCCTGCGATGGCCTCGGGCGACTCCTGGTGCAGGGCGCCGAAGATCGTGACGGCGTCGTATGCGGCGGCCTCGTATTCGTCGGAGTGGTAGTCGCCTGCGCGGCATTCGATGCGGCCGGAGAGTCCGAAGCGCGCGACGTATGCGGCGGCTTCGGCGGAGATCGCCGGCAGGTCCACGGTCGTGCAGGCCAGGCCCTTGTTCGCCTGGCAGAGGAGAATCGCGTAGGCGGCGGGGCCGCCGGCAAGATCGAGAAGCCGGCCTTCGATGGGCGGGAGCATCGGCACGACGCCCTTTCCGATGCCCATGGCGCGGCCGAACATCGCCGCCGCGAACGCCTTGGTGCGCGCGGCGTCCTCGCCGAGGTGGATTCCCGGCCTCTCCACTGGCCGGCCGCTTTGTGCGAACTCGGCGAGGCGCCCCCATGCGGGGTAGACGTCGCGGTTGTAGCGGATGGCCCTGGTGAGGTCCGCCGGCCCTCCCGGGACGAGCGCGGCTTCGGAGGCCGGCGTGTTGAAGTATGCGCCGCCGCGCTTCTCCAGCAGCCCGATGGCCGCGCAGGCGTCGGCTAGCATGCGCATGCCGCGCGACGTGGCGTCGAACTCCCCGCGGGATATCCGCCCGAAGACGTCGCAGTCGATTGCGGCGAAGAGGACGGCGCTTCCGTAGTATGCGCTTGCGAGATCCACGATTTCAGCTATGCTTTTCATCTGAACACCTTCTCCATGAGTGCGGCGCACTTGCCGCAGTGGCGGCAGTCGTCGGCGTCCTTGCATCCCCTCACTTCGCGCCACAGGCCCTCGGACTCGGTGAAGGCCTCGCCGGCGAACCTCCTGGGGAATGGGTAGGACGGATCCATGATGTCCGCCAGGCTGGCGGGGCTTTTGTACGTCGCGTATGCCGCAAGCACCCCGACCGGGTCCTTGTGGCGGCGCGTCGCGAGCTTCACAATGTCTACATGCGGTTCGTATTCGGGCATGTCCTCGGGGCGCAGCCACGTGGCGCGGAGGAAGTCCTCGTAGTTGCCCCGGTCGAAATGGGTCTTGCACCGGAAAAAGGAGAACCCGTACTCCCTCGCGGTCTCGACGTCGCGCGGGCGGCGGCCGTCGCCGTGGCCGTGGAGGTTGTCGTGGAAGGTCTGGAAGGGGCACTGCCGCAGGCAGCCGCTGTTCACCTGCATGCCGACAGTCTTGCCATTGGCGCGGGCCCACGCCGAGATGGCGGCTACGTGGCCCAGGTCGCGGTGGCGCTCGCGGGAGATGTAGAAGGAGTCGAAGAGTTCGAGGACGCTTTCGAAGCCGACCGAGCCGTGGACGCGGATGTTCACGCTCCACCGGATCCTCACGCCGGGGTAGTGCCTGCGGAGGACGGTCGCGATGAATGGGGAGGTGGTAGTGACGGTGTCGGGCATCAGCCCGCATTCCCCCATTTCGTCGATGTTGCGCCGGACGAAGTCCGCCAGGACGGGGGAGATCGCGTCGTCGCCGTAGCAGTTGGCGTTGAAGAGCGTGTCAAGTTCAACGCCGTTGGCCCGCGACCATGCGAGGTCGTCCAGCAGGCGCCGCCTGACCTCCGGGGTGAATTCCGGGGCCGGACGGCAGCTGAGGACGCCCGGCCAGGCGAAGAATACTTCGCGGATGCGCGGCAGATGGCGCGCGCAGCTCTCGCGGAATGGCGCGTTGTAGAAGTGCCCGACGGCGAGGTTTCGCCTGGGCGCCAGCGGTGTGTCCGTGTCAGCCATTGTCTTTCTCCCATCTGGGCTCTTGGCGTCTTTCCTCCGTCAGGACAGGGCCGCCGCGACCTGGCACTGGCGGCCGTGGGTGCCCATCACCCTTCCGCGGCAGAAGAGGAACAGCTCGGCGGGGTCGAAGCCGGGCTTGTTGTGGATGTCGACGTGCGAGGCGTAGTCCGGCGCCTCGCGCCTGTCAGTCCACCACTTGTATTCGCACCAGGCCCCGCTCCTGGCGAGCAGGATGTCGTAGCCTTCGACGGGGCTTGGGGGAAGTTCGTAGTCGCCTGTGGCGAGCAGGATGTCGCGCGCCTTGGCGCGCTCTTCGCCGTAGAGGACGCAGAACTCGTGGTCGCAGAGGGCGAAGACCGAGGACTGGTAGAAGTCGGGGTATGCCATGCCGGCGACTTCGCGGGTGCGGAAGAGGCCGGCGGCGCGCAGCGTGGCGTTGGGGCGCAGCGGCGGCGCGACGACGGGCGTGATTTCGTAGTCGCCCACCACCTCCATCGCGCAGCCGCGCCTCTGGCACAAGTCGGCGAGCCGCTCAAGCTGGCGCGTGAATTCCGCGAAGGCGGCGAGGTCCTGCGGCGAGCCGGGGCCGTACTTCTGCGCGGCGTAGTCGAGCGTCGGCAGGTAGAGGAATGCCTCCGGGACATCGTGCGCCACGGTCATGGTCTCGAAGTGCGAGATGCATTTGCGGCCGACCTTCGGCGAGGCGAGGGGGCCCCAGTAGCGCCAGAGCGGGAAGGTGCCGAGACGGCGGCGCAGTTCTCCGGCGAGCTCCGTCGGCTTTGTGTAGCAGGACATCACCATGCCGCCGCCGTGCTTGTGGATCGGCGCGGGGGAGATTATCAGCTTGACGTCCTCGCCGAGCGACTGCTGGAAGAAGAAGACGCCGGAATTGCGGTCCCAGACGCGCCTGCCCTTCACCAGCCCCGCATTCTGCTCCCAGAACGACGGCTTGCGAAGCGCGTCGATCCACACGCCGTTCGCGACCATGCCGTGCGCGGCGGGGGGGAGTCCGGTGCGCAGCGACGCCTGCGCCACGCAGGTCACTGCCGGGAACACGCTTTCGCGCGGTTCGAAGGAGAGTCCTGCGATCTTCGTCGCCCTGCGGCCCGCCAAGGTGCGCCATCCGAGATTGGCGCATATTACTGTAAGTTTTTTCATGATGCGCTCACTTTCGGCATCAGGCGTTTGAGGAGGAACAGCAGGGCGATCATCGCGGCCTGCGCCGCCGCATAGTGGAATTCGCCGCAAATCGCGGCCGGAAGGAGGGTCGCGGCAAGCTGGAGCCATACGAGCGCGCCAATCAGGATCCCGACGCGCCTCCTGCGCGCCGGATCGGCCTCCTCGCCCTCGGAGTATTTGGTGACGGCGGCGATGTAGAGGGTCCAAACCGCGGCGGCTGCGTAGACAAGAGGGTGAATCGCCAGGCCGTCCCATGGCGCAAGGCAGATTTCGACCGTGGCGGTGCCAAGGAGCAGGTTCAGCCCGCGGCAGAACCCCATCAGGATTGCAGCCTTCGTCCTGTTGTAGACGACGATTGCGACGGCAAGAATGAAGGCGATTGGCCACCATGGTTGCGGCAGGGCGGCTGAAAGGCCTACGCCCACGGCGCCCAAAAGGCAGATGGCGCGGGCGATGCGCGCGGCGCGCATGGATACCAGGCCCAGCGGAATGGGCCGGTCGGTGTCTGTCGCGGCGCCGACGATGTCGTTGTCCGCAAGGCCGAACATATACAGCAGTACAGACGCGGCCGAAGCCGCGGATATCTCGCGAATCGGGGCCGGGCCGTCGAAGTGTATGCTGGCGATGGCCGCCCCGGCAAGGATGTCGCCGGGGACGGTCGGAAGGTTCACCGCGCGGAATAGTTGCAGCCAAGCTGTTGTTTTGCCTCTCATGGATTCAATTATAGCACAAGGCGCAAGTCCCGTGCGTCCTAGAAACTCGCCTTCAGCCCGGCCTCGAAAGTCCGGGGCTCGCCGGCGAGGCATTCGTAGTAGTGGCGGGCCGATTCGAAGTACTTTTCGTCGAAGAGGTTGCGGACGCCGAGAGTGAGGGCCCAGCTGCCGCTCCCGCCGAAGACGGAGAAGGGGACGGTGGCTTTGACGTCGAAGACGCTCGACGACGAGAAGTAGAGGTTCTCGTTCACGTAGCTGCCGCGCATCGTCGCGTAGCTCTTGGAGCGCAGGCGCCAGCCCGCGCCCAGCACGACGTCCCTGAGCGCGCCTTCCCTGATGCGGTAGGATGTGTTGAGGGAGACGGTGTCGCGTGGATAGCGCTCGAATGTGCGGCCCTTGCTGCCGCGCGCAATGTTCTTGTCGGTGTACTTGTTGTGGGCGTACATCGCCATGACGGTCCAGTTGTCCGTGATGTCGCCGGAGAGCGAGAGTTCGGCGCCCCTGGAGTTGTTCTTGCCGTCATAGTCGAGGATGATGCCGTCGTTCCCGAATTCCGGCACGTTCTCCTGGTCGATGTCGTAGAGCGACGCCGTGAACCAGAGCTTCTCTGCGGGGCGTATGCGCAGGCCGCCCTCGTACTGCGTGGCGCGCCAGGACTTGTCGGGCGCGGAGCCGTCGGCGGTGCGGAGCCCCAGCATCGGCGTCCTGGTTTGCGAGACGTTGCCGAAGAGATGGAGCCAGTCGAGGGCGCGGAACGAGACGCCGCCGCGCGGCGAGATGGCGTCGGCCGTGATGCTGGGGTAGCGCGCGACGGCCCCGCGGCTGCCGGCGGAGTAAGACCCCTGGTCGAAGTGGTCGTGGCGGAGCCCGGCGAGAAGGGTGAGACGCTCCCATTCCACCATGTCCTGCGCGGTGACGCCGCAGCGCCAGACGGGCTGCCCGAAGCCGCCCGTTGCCTCGCGGTAGCTCACGTCTGGCTGGACGAGGAGGGAGTTCCGCAGCGATTCCGACATTTCGCTGTCGTATATGGAGCGGACGTAGGCGCTGAAGTTGCGCGAAAGGGAGTGGCTCTGCGAGAAGCCGGAGAGCATGTATTTTTCTCCGGAGTCCCAGATTCCTGTGCGGAAGTAGTTCGCGATCTCGGGGCTGCCGAGGCCGGGCGTGTATGGTTCGCGCGTGGTCTGGTCCCACGAGGAAACCATGAATGCGCCGCCGAATTTGAGAAGCCAGCTCTCGTTCACCTGCCAGTCGGCCCATGGGTTGACCATGAAGGACTTGTATGACGAGCGGTCGCCCTCGCGGCAGGAGGATTCGCGCCAGCCGTAGCCGCCGCCGGGCTTGCCGCGCCAGACCGGGATGCCGATGTAGCTTGGCTGCTCGGTGTACTGCACCAGCGACTTGACGCCAAGTGTGAGGTCGTCTGAGGCGCGGTAGATGACGCTGGGGGCGATTGCGTATGATTCGCGCCCGTCGGCGCCGTCCTGCGAACCGTTGCTGATGTAGGGCGGCTCGTAGTAGTCGGCGGTTCCGACGACCCTGACGGCCCCGTCCCCGCCGGCGAAGGCCTGGTTGGCGTCGGCCATCGCGCGCTGGCGGAAGGTGTCCTTCCCGGCGGAGGTGTTTTCCTGGAACTTGACCGCGTCGCCGTCGAGGTTGGCCGACTTCAGGTACATGTTGACGGAGCCGCCTGCGCCGGACGCGTTCTGGGCCGCGCCCGGGCCGCCGGTGAGCGAGGCGATTGGCCCCTTTGCGATCTCAATGCGGTCCATCAGCATGGTGTCCATGAAGAGGCCGGGGCCGCGGCCGATGGGGAGGATGCCGTCGAAGGCCGGTTCGGTGCCGCCCATGCCGCGGATGGAGAACTGCCCCGGATTGCGCACAAGGAGCGACTTGCCGCCGGTCTCGATGCCGGGGACGAATCTCAGGAGGTCGTGGAGGTCGGTGGGGTTGTGTTCCTGGATGAAGTCTTCGGTGAGCGTGTCAACCACCAGCGGGAGTTTTTCGGGCGCGACGGCGGTGAATGTGCCGCCGGCGACGGTCTCCGGCCGGTACTTGGAGAGCGCATCGCCCTCGACGACGATGGTGCCGAGATCTGCGACGGGGGACTCGGCGGCCGCGGCCATAGCGACGGCGGCGACAAGGAGTATAGGGGTGTGTTTCATGGCAATAATATCAACGGCGCTCGCGGCGCAAAAGTTCACGCCGGGAGCGAGGCGGCACCGCCGCGGGAGCGAGGCGGCACCGCCGCCCCGCCAGAAGTTAAACACGCGGGGTCGGGAGCGAGGCGGCACCGCCGCCCCGCCAGAAGTTAAACAAGCGGGAACTTTAACTTCTGAGGGCGGCGCGGTGCGCCGTCCGGTTGAGTGAGGGCGGCGCGGTGCGCCGTCCTATGCGTGGAAGTCGAAGCGCCCATCTTCCCTGACATAGACTGCAGTGCCGCCGGACGCGATCGCCATTTTGGCTATGGCGTCGTTTAGGGCGAGGCAGTCCTTGCGCCTTACTTCATGCTCGTCGGTCTGGCGGCCGATTACAAGCAGTTTTTGGGCGGCGAACAGGGGCGTTTCGTGGATGCTTGGGCGGTAGACCACGGGAATCGCCGTGCCCTTTATGTGCACGAACTCCGCGCCTTCCTCCGAAAGCATGCGGTAGAGGGCGCGTTCGCCCGGCGAGAGGAATGTCGAAACGAGGCAGAAGCCCTTTTCCAGCGCGGAGCGCAGGCGCGCGATGGCGGCCGGCATCAGCGAAGGCCCCAGTCGGCGCGAAATGCGCACGGCGCAAAGGCGGCGGGAACCATCCAGGAGGTCGCAGCGCCCTATGCCCTTCCAGTAAGTGCCATCTGGCAGCCAGGCGGTGTCAAGCGGCTCTGTGATTGGAATCAAGCCCTTGCCCGCGTGCATCAGCTCCCATTTAAGGGGGTTGTATCCGATGTAGAGAGTGACGCCTTCGATGAAGTCGTGGTCGAGGCAAATCAGGTCGTGGTAACCCTCCTGCCAGAGCGGACCCGCATTGCCAAGCTCCTTCCACCGCTGCCGCACGGCCCGCTTGAAACCGCCAACGAAGCGCCCCAGCCGCGCAAGGCCATCCTCATGGCCAGGCTTGATCCAAAGAAGCAGGTGGAGGTGGTCTGGCATGAGAACATAGCGCGAAAGTTTCACCTCCGGGACGCGAAGTGTCGTGATTTTAAGCTCGCGCAGGGTCATAAGGCCAAACTCGGTAGGCACCGCCTTGCCAGCATTGATGCGCGAGAATACGCTTTGGCGAGGCTTTGTCGAGATCGTGACAAACATCACCGCGCCGCGCGAGTAGTCATAGCCATAATAATGATGGTAATGATGCATGGGAGCATTATAGCAAAGATTCGGGATGCGAGGCGGCACCGCCGCAGGATGCGAGGCGGCACCGCCGCCCCGCCAGAAGTTAAACACGCGGGGTCGGGAGCGAGGAGGCACCGCCGCCCCGCCAGAAGTTAAGCAAGCGGGAACTTTAACTTCTGAGGGCGGCGCGGTGCGCCGTCCCATGCGCAATTGTGGTAGAATTGTTTGTGGAATTTTCAATTTGCAAGGGATTGATACAATGAACTCCAGCATAGCCAAATTGTCCATGTCCGCTGCGTTTGCCTTCGCGGCGGCAACGGCAGGCGCCGCGGGCTTCCGCGCATCGCCTGTCGCCGAATATAAAAGCGGAGATTTCTCCCTGGGCCTCTCCGGTGGTTCGGCCTATGTGGGGGGAACCGCAAGGGAGCACGTGTTCGCGCCAAAGTCCGCGGCCGCCGAATACGCGGAGGAAATCGGGAGACCGGTTTCCAAACGGCGCCACCAGCTTTCCCGCCTCGACTGGGACATCGCGGCCGCGATGGTCGGGTTCTCCGGCTCCGCCCGCTACGGCAGGCTTTCGCTGAACCTCGGCGCCTGGTATGGCGGCAGCGGCGACGACGACTACGACATGAAGGACTACGACTGGATGGCGGGCGACGACGTCCCCCACACCGAATACTCACGCTCCGACACCGAACTCACCGATGCGTGGATGTTCGACGCCAATGTCTCCTTCGATGTCTGGCGCGACGAGACCTTCACCAGCTCGATCTTCGCCGGCGCCCGCGAACAGCGCTGGAAATGGACCTGCGATGGCCGCACCGACTACTGGTACTCCGAAAACAACCATGTCTGGACCCATGACAGCGGCCATGTCTGCGACTACCGCCAGGTAATCTACTTCGGATATGTCGGCGCCGCCGGCACCTGGCGGCTCTCCGACATGTTCGACCTGTCGGCGAACGTCTCCTGGGGCCCGGGCTGGAAGGGCCGCGACCACGACAACCACATCGGCGCCGGGAAATACTGCCGCGAGACGTTCGACTACGACGCAAACGTGTATGGCGCAGGGCTCGCCCTGAACTGCCATGTCGCCGAGCGCGCCACGCTTTTCCTCGGCCTCGACTGGCAGAAGGCGACCCTCAACCAGGGCGACATGGTGCAGTTCCACTTCGACGAGGACGAACTCTACGAGATGAAAGACGGCGCCGGCATGGAAAACGAATACCTAGTCGTCACATTCGGCCTCGACTACGCCTTCTAGCCCCGCTTGCCGGAGTCCGCGCAGGCGGCGTGAGGGACGCCTTCCGGCATTCTTTTGCGTTTAATCCCATGCTTTGGTATAATATTTCCAACTTTTAAAGGCCAGTATAGCTCAGCTGGTAGAGCAGCTGATTTGTAATCAGCAGGTCGTCGGTCCGATCCCGACTGCTGGCTCCATTCGCCCAATCACCAAGGTGGCAAGACAATGACGCCCTACGAGTTCGCCCACGATTTGGATATTCCGGTCCATCCGATTTCGGCCCTTGACTTCATGCCCCGCGCCGAACTCGCCGCAATGCAGCTTCACCGCCTGAAGTCGACTGTAAA